>CAZRKH010000082.1:0-76221 GCA_964600785.1 uncultured Chitinophagaceae bacterium | reverse complement strand
GGGGGGGGGGTGCGCCCGGTGGGGCCCCGCACGGGAGGCTGTAGCCGGGTGCGGCTCGCACGGGGAGCCGTAGCCCGGTGCGGCTCGCACCGGGAGCCGTAGGCCGGTGCGGCTCGCACCGGAAGCCGGTTGCAGCGCAACCGGCCTACTTACCGGTTGCAGCGCAACCGGCCTACTTATCGGTTGCAGCGCAACCGGCCTACTTATCGGTTGCAGCGCAACCGGCCTACTTATCGCTTGCGGCGCGACAGAACTACCCGCACCCGCCGCAGCCGGCAGTCCTGCCGGCTGCAAGCCTCGCCTCGATCGCCAGCGACGTCGGCGTGATCGCCAGGCCGCCCAGGGCCGTGCACCGCAGCTCACGGGGCATCTGCCCGGCCACCCTCGCCGCAGCCGCCACGACCTCATCGAAGGGAATCACCTCGTCGAACCCGGCCAGAGCCATGTTGGCACAGGCCAGGGCATTGGTCGCGGCCATGACGTTCTTGCCCAGGCAGGGCACCTCCACGCGGTTGGCGACCGGATCGCAGATCAGCCCGAGCATGCTCTGCATCGCCAGCGAGGCGGCGGTAAGCGCCTGCTGGAGCGTGCCCTCGGCGAGCGTCACGATCCCCGCGGCGGCCATCGCGGCCGCCGAGCCACCTTCGGCCTGGCAGCCGCCCACCTCGGCCGCGAACGACCAGGGCGTGCAGATGAAAATCCCCACCAGCCCCGCGGCCAGCAAGGCCCGTGCCTTGGCGACTTCGTCGAGGCCCATCTCTCCGGCAAGCGTGAGCACCGCGGCGGGCAAGGCGGCGCAGGCACCGGCCGTAGGGGCCGCCACGATCACACCCATCGAGCTCTTGACCTCCATCAACGCCGTGACCGCGAGCACGACGCGATTGAGCGAGCAATCGCCCACGAGCCGGCCGGCCGCAAGAGCCTCGGCAAAACCGGGAGCCTGGGCCGGCAGCACACGATCGGCATAGCGTGTGCCGGCGATTCCCTCGGCGATCGACCGCTCGAGAAGCCGCACGATGGCCCGCATGCGGTCGATCACTTCCGCCTCGGTGAGCCCGCCGCGGGCCATCTCGTAGGCGACCGCCTGTTTCCAAAGCGGCTCGGACGGATCGGCCACGGCGAGCAGTTCGGCCGCCGAGGTGAAGGGCACCCCGATGCCGCGGCGGGAGCGGACCGGCAGCACCGGAGCGAGTCGGTCGATGCCCGTCAGCGGTTCGCTGTCAGCCACCGCGTCGAGCAGAACGTCGGGGACCGGGTCGCGGCTCGAGAGTTGCAGCATCGCCCCCGACTCGCCCGTCCGCACCACAAGCCCGTCGGGCTCGAACCCTCCGCCACGCTCCTCGATCGCCTGCGAAAGCCGCGCTGACAGACAATCCGCCGCCCCACCATCGCCTGCGGCAACGTGCAGGAGCGTTTCGTGGTAGTCGCCGTGGGCGGAGAGGGGCAGATCATCGACCGCGATCAGTTCGATCATCCCGCCGCCGGTGGAGATCGCCCGCAGCGAGCGTTGCCGGTCGCCTTTGCGGAGCGTCAGGCGATAGGTGTTTGGATGCGGATCGCCGACGTCGACGGTGTGGATCGCCACATCCACGCCCGCATCCCGGATCGCCGCGGCCGAGTCGGGCAGCCGCGGGTCATCGGCCTCCCAGCCGAGCAGGCCCCCGAAGAGCCCCATGTCGGAGCCTTGTGATTCGTGGGTCGTGGGCAGGGATCCCGCCCGATCAAACTCGACCACCAGCCGCTCGGGCGTGCCTCCCACGAGGTCGCGTGCGAGCCGGCCGATCCGCAAGGCCGCGGCGCAATGCGAACTCGAGGCTCCTCGCATCACCGGACCGATCACGTCGTTAAAGATGCTTGGAATCATCACCATGCCTTCACACTACAGCAACGCGGGGCCGAAAGAAATTCGCCCGGCTCGCGTTGGATCACTTTCATCCGCGGTCGGCCCGCCTCCAGCTCCGCTCAGGCATACCCCGAAAACGACAGACCCGCAAGCCTGGAGCGATCCAGCGAGTCATGCCTCGCAGGCAACACCCGGTGCGGGTAGAGTGCGTGGATGGCTTCCAAGCTGATTCCTTTCCCGAAGATGGCGATCGCCCGGCCTCGCGTTCTGATCAGTCTGCTGCTGGTGCTGGCGGCTCCGGCGGTGGCCGACGAGGCAATCCCTGCAGAACCGGCCGCGATTTCCTCGGAGCCGACCGTGGCCCGAACCATCCGACCGCTGGTCGGCTGGCAGTTGCACATCAGTCGGCGGCTGCTTGCGGAGCAGCCGGAGGCGACCGCGAAGGCGATCCGGCTGCTCGAGGATCAGCTCGAGGAGGTGGTTCGCGTGGTGCCTGCGGAGGTCGTGGCGAAGCTCCGGAAGGTGCCGCTCTATTTTTCACCTGGCTACCCCGACACCAGCCCCCGGGCGGAATACCACCCCGACGCCGGCTGGCTGCGGGAGCACGGCCGCGATCCCGCCATGGCCCGGGCGGTGGAATTTACCAACATCCCGCTGTTTGAGCAGGAGACGCGGCGGATGCCCAACTTCGCCCTCCACGAACTCGCCCATGCCTACCATCACCGCGAACTGCCAGACGGCTTTGAAAACCGTGACGTGATCGCGGCCTTCGAGCGAGCCCGCGCCGGCGGCCGCTATGAGCGGGTGGAGCGACGGGACTCCGAGGGACGGGTATCGCATGAAAGGGCCTACGCGATGACCAACCCGCAGGAATACTTCGCCGAATCCAGCGAGGCCTACTTTTCCAGAAACGACTTCTATCCGTCGTGCCGCGAAGAACTCAGACAGCACGACCCCTTCGGCCTGGCGACGCTCGAGACGCTCTGGGGCGTCAGCGAGTAAGCCGAGCCGCGAACGAGACACCATGCAGCCTGAGAGCGGTTGAGGAATTCATTGGACGGGCTCTCCATCGGCATGGGATCGACCACTGCGGCTGGGAATCCGCGAATTCTGCGGTATTATTGCGGTTTTCCCCGCCCCGGAGTTTTGCCATGAGCCCGTTGTCCGAGCCCTCTCCCACCTCCCAGCCGGTGCTCGTGGCGGGCCGTTGGCGGCCGGCGGACGTCGTTGAGACCTACCAGTCCGTCAATCCGGCCACCGGCGAGAGCCTGTCTGATGCCTGGCCGGTGAGCGGATGGAGCGACGTCGAGGAAGCGCTCGATGCCGCAACGGCCGCGGCCGGCGTGTTGGCGGCAACGCCGGGGGAGCAGATCGCGGGCTTTCTCGAGCGGTATGCCCGGCGACTCGAAGGCCGGGGGGACGACCTCGTGGCCGCGGCCCATGCCGCCACCGGCCTGGCCACCACGCCACGGCTGGCCGACATAGAACTCCCCCGCACGCTCGATCAGCTTCGCCAAGCGGCCGCGGCAGCCCGCAGCGGCGACTGGCGGCTGGCGGTGATCGACTCGTCTCGCAACATCCGCTCGGCAGCCTTTCCACTCGGCCCGGTGGTGGTGCTGCCACCGTCGAACTTTCCGCTGGCCTTCGGGTGCCTCACCGGCGGCGACTTCGCCGCGGCTTTCGCGGCAGGCTGTCCGGTGATCGCCAAGGCCCATCCCGGCCACCCGGCCGTCTCGCAGCTGGCCGCCGGCGAGGCGGTGGCGGCCCTCGGGGAGTCGGGCCTGCCCGCGGCAAGCATCCAGCTGATCCACGGCCTTGGAATCGAAGACGGTGAGCGGCTCGTGGCCGATGCCCGCGTGGGTGCCACGGCGTTCACGGGCGGCGAGCGGGCCGGCCGACGGCTGTTTGCCGCAGCCTCGGCGGCGGGTCGGCCGATCTGGGTGGAGATGGGCAGCCTCAATCCCGTCGTGCTTCTGCCGGCAGCGATCGCATCGCGGGCCGCGTCGATCGCCGATGAACTCACCACAAGCGTCACCGGATCGGCCGGACAGCTGTGCACCAAACCGGGGCTTGTGTTTCTCGTCGACGACGAGGCCGGCCGCGGGTTTGTGGAGGCGGTGGCTGAGCGGTTTCGCAGCGTCGCCCCGCAGCTGCTGCTCGGGCCACCGGTGCGGGAGCGGCTCGATGCGTCGCTCGCCGCGCTCGAGCGGGCCGGTGCCCGGCGGATCGCGGGGGCCGAGGCGGCCGCGGAAGGCTGCCGCCATGCAGCGACGCTCCTGGAAACGACCGCCTCTGAGTTTATCGGGCGTGGCGAACTGCTCGGCGAGGCCTTCGGCAACGCCACGCTGCTGGTGCGGTGCGACTCGCTCGACGAGCTTGCCCAGGCAATCGAGCGGCTGCCGGGAACCCTCGCCGCGAGCCTCTACAGCGATGCCGGCGACGAGCAGGCTGTCGGGCCAATCGCCTCGCGACTTGCGGCGATCAGCGGCCGGCTGATTGAAAACCGGATGCCCACCGGCCTGGCCGTCAGTCCGGCGATGCACCACGGTGGCCCCTGGCCGGCTGCCGGCCCGCCCTTCTTCTCGGCGGTGGGGCTGCCCTTCTCGATGCTCCGCTTCGCCCGCCGCATCTGCTACGACGGCTGCTCACCCCTACGGCTGCCCGACTGTCTCGCCGATGCCGTGCCGCCGGGGTCGCCCTGGCGGATGATCGACGGGACCTGGACGAGGCAGCCTGTTGGGAGCGGAGCGTGAATCCGCCCCTGCGGTTCTCGAAGCTCGGGCGGCAGCTGGCCGCCGGCAGCGGCATCGGCGAACTGATGGAGGATCTCGGCCGGGCGCTCGCCGAGGGGGGTGACGTGAAGATGCTCGGGGGCGGGCAGCCGGCCCACATCCCCGAGATCGACGCCCTCTGGCGGAGACGGATGGAGGAAGTCCTCGCCTCGCCCGGATGTCTCGAGCGGGTGCTTGGCAACTACGACCCGCCGCGAGGCAACCAGCGGTTCATCGAGGCTCTCGTCGGCCTTCTGCGGCGGGAGTTTGGCTGGCCGATCGGCCCGGAGCACGTGGCGATCACCGTCGGCGGGCAGACGGCCTTCTTCATCCTCTTCAATCTACTCGCCGGTGAGATGCCCGATGGCAGCCGGCGGCAGATCCTGCTGCCGCTGATGCCGGAATACATCGGCTATGCCAACCAGGGCTCCTGCGAGGGGCTCTTCCGCGGCATGCGACCCCGGATCGACCGCACCGGCGAGCACAGCTTCAAGTACGGCATCGACTTCGATGCCCTCGAGATCGACGAGAGCATCGCGGCGATCTGTGTCTCGCGGCCGACCAATCCCAGCGGCAACGTGCTCACCGACGAGGAGCTCTCTCGCCTCTCAGCACTGGCCAAGGTGCATGGCATCCCGCTTGTCATCGACAACGCCTATGGGGCCCCTTTTCCCGACGTGATCTTCACCGGGGCCACGCCGCTGTGGGACGAGCACGTAATCCTGACTCTGAGCCTTTCCAAGCTCGGCCTGCCCGGCACGCGAACGGGGATCGTGATCGGCCCTCCCGGGATCACCGCGGCGATCGCCGAGACCGGCTCGGTGATCGGTCTGGCCAACCCGAATCTCGGCCAGGAGATCGTTCGTCCGCTTCTGGAGAGCGGAGAAATCCTCTCGCTTGCCCGGGAGACGGTGCGGCCCTATTACCAGGAAAAGTCGCGGGCAGCACAGGGCTGGGTGCGGGAGGCCTTCGCCGACAGCTTCGATTACGCGGTTCATGCCAGCGAGGGGGCGTTGTTTTTATGGCTCTGGTTTCCGGGGCTGCCGATCGGCTCCCGGGAGCTCTACGAGCGGCTCAAGCGGCGAGGGGTGCTCGTGGTGCCGGGCGACTATTTCTTCTACGGGCTCGAGGAGCCCGAGGGGCTCCCGCATCAGGCCGGCGGGCGGGCGGATGCATCCCCCGGCGGCCTCTGGCGGCACCGCGAGGAGTGCCTGCGGATGACGTTTACGATGGATCCGGCGAGCGTACGGGCCGGCATCGCCGCGATCGCCGACGAGGTCCGCAGCCTGAGTCGAGTCTGACCAGCCCGCACATCTTGCCCGGCTTGTTGGGCAAGCCTGCGCGGAGGGACCGATCGGTCGCACCGCCGGCCGCGATCTGACGAATATGCCTGGAGTGGACGATATTCCGGGTGCATCGATGGTGCGCGGAATGCGTGTCGCAGGCTGCCTTGTGGCGGGGGGAAATTCGTACGTGGGCCGAATCGTGTGTGTTGCCAACCAAAAGGGGGGCGTCGGCAAGACGACCACCGCCTCGAACCTGGCCGCCGGCCTGGCCAAGGGCGGCTCGCGGACGCTCCTGGTCGACCTCGATCCGCAGTGCAACGCCACCACCGGCTTCGGGGCGGCTCCGGCCGAGGAACACCCGCTGGTGCTGGAGCGACCGCTGGCGGAATCGATCGTGAAGACGGCGGTCGACGGCCTGTTTTTGCTGCCGGGCAGCCGCAGCGTTCGCGACGTGGAGCGGATAGCCGAGCTGGCCCGCGGCGGATCGGCAGTGCTCGAGCGGCACATGAGCCACGGCCTCGGTGGCTGGGACTGCTGCCTGATCGACTGTCCGCCATCGCTTGGAGACCTCACGCGAACGGCGCTTGCCGGCAGCACGGAGGTCTTGATGCCGATACAGTGCGAGTATTTCGCCCTCGAGGGCCTCACGCAAATGATCGAAGTGATCCGCGAGGTGATGCAGTCCCGGCCCGGGAGGCTCGAGTTTGGCGGGATCGTGCTCACGATGCACGACGCCTCGCTCGAGTTGACCCACGAGGTCGAGGCGGAGGTTCGCGACTTCTTCGGGGAGATCGTCTTCGAGACGGTGATCCCCCGCGACGTGGCGGTTTCAGAGGCCCCCAGCCACGCGATGACCGTTCTCGACTATGCCCCGCGAAGTCCCGGGGCCCGGGCCTACACCGAACTGTGCATGGAGGTACGCGACTGTGAGTAGCCAACGACGCCTGGGACGGGGCCTCGAGGCCCTCTTGGGACGAACTGCCCCCGAAACCCCCGTCACCGACGGCAGCTCTGCGGTCGCCTCGCAGCCGGCCCCGCCGGCCGGCGGCTCACCAAGTGGCGGCTCACCAGGTGGCGGCTCGGCTGCAGCGAGGCTCTTCCTGCACAGCCCCGAGGAGGTGGAGCAGGCGGTCTCGGGCGTGCCGGCCGACGCGATTGCCGTGACCGGCATCGATGCCAACCCGTGGCAGCCGCGAAGCGTGGTCGACGACGCCGCCCTCGAGGAACTTGCCGAAAGCCTGCGGGAGCATGGCCTGGTGCAGCCGATCGTGGTTCGCACCCAGGGTGATCGGTATCAACTGATCGCCGGGCAGCGGCGGCTGGCGGCGGCTCGACGCCTCGGCTGGCAGACGGTGCCGGCACGGGTGCTCGAGGTGGACGATCGCCAGATGGCGGAGATCGCCATCGTGGAAAACCTCCAGCGGCGAGATCTCGATCCGCTGGAAAAGGCAGCGAGCTTCAAGCAATACCTCGCCAACTGGCAGTGCACCCAGGAGGAACTGGCCAAGCGGCTCTCGATCAACCGCTCGAGCGTGGCCAACCTGATCCGTCTTTTGGAGCTGCCGGAGAAGGTGCAGGGCATGCTGCGGGCCGGGTCGATTTCGATGGGCCATGCCCGCGCCTTGTTGCCTGTGGGCGACGAGCAGGAGCAGGAGCGGCTCGCGGCCCGGGTGGAGGCCGAGGGGCTTTCGGTGCGGGCGGTGGAGTCGGAGGTGCAGGAGATCCTGCGGGCCGACGACGATGACGAGGGCCTGCACGGGGCCGGGGCGGAGGCGGCGTCTTCGCGGCGGTCGGGCCGGGGGCCCTCGCGACGGTCGGCGGAGGTGGCGGCGGTGGAAACCGAGCTTCGCCGGGCCCTTGGCACGAAGGTGGTGGTGCATGCCACGAGCAAGGGCTCGGGCCGGATCGTGATCCCCTTTGCCGACGGCGACGAATTCGAGCGGCTGCTCGACCACATCACCGGCTGAGGTCGGGTAGACTCAGTCGCACTGCCTACGGGGCGTGGCGCAGTTTGGCTAGCGCGCCTGGTTTGGGACCAGGAGGTCGAGAGTTCGAATCTCTCCGCCCCGACTCGGTTTTGTTCTGGAAAATCAGGGGGGGGTTTCGAGCGACGACCGGCGACCGACGACGACTGGGACCGCCAGATCGCCGCCGACGCTGCCGCTGGCCGGCTCGGCCACCTCGTCGCCGAGGCCCGGGCCGACATCGCCGCCGGTCGCTTTCGGCCGCTCGAAGATCTGCTGGCCGAAGACGGCGATACCGCCACAGAGGCGGGGCGGTGACGATTCGGAGCGTCGCGAACCGACGGTTCTGGCAGGCTTTTCGGGGCTTGCCCAGCGACGTGAGGAAACAGGCAACCGCTGGCTACCGCGTGTGGCAACGAGACGCGTTTCATCCTTCGCTCCCCGGCTAAAAGTAACCACGCCGACTACGACCGCTTGCTGAGGTAGGCCTTTCATGCCGGCCTCCCTCCCACCAGATGCTCAAGCGAGTAGTTGATGCTCGTCACGCCGGACTCGGCAGGACGGGGCCATGAATGGCCCGCACATCGACTTGGACGAACTCGTGCATGGGCACTTTCGACCGCGACATCTTTCAGGCGTCACCCAACGAGCTGCCCGCGATCGACATCCACAGCCTGTGACCGCCGCCGCCAGCCAGGTCACGACAAAGCCGCCGCGCCGCCGGACTCGGAGAGACTCCGCGCCGACACGAGAAAACCGCCACTCCCGAGGGGAAAGGCAGGCGGTCCAGGCGGTCGGGCAAGGCCTGGTGCGCACCCAGGAGACAGAAGCATACCGCTCACGAGCCGCCCATCAGTTCGGGGACATTTGCGGTGGTGCTATTGACCGGGCTGTTGTTCATCGGCTACTTTTCCGCCGGGGAGGCGAAACGGGTAATGAATCCGTCGTGGGGATCCGTAAGGAAGATAACGTCGTTATCCGCGACAGCCGTCGGCGGCACGCGGCGTCTCGATACCAATATGCAATTCAATTCCGCTACCCGCATCAATGCCGACCGCCGCCACGCTGATCGTCGTGCACTCGAGGTGAGGGTCCCGAAGACCCCGCCCGCCCCCAGGGAAAATGCGGCTTTCTCCCGCCCCCTGCATGGTTTCACCCTCGTCGAACTGCTCGTCGTGATCGCGATTATCGCGTTGCTCGTTGCCCTGCTGCTGCCGGGCCTCCAAGCCGCCCGAGAGACCGCCCGAAGGACGCAGTGCGGCAACAATCTCAAGCAGCTGGCGGTGGCATTACACGGGTTCCATGGGAATCACGGCCGACTGCCAATCACAACGCCTTATGACAATGTCGCACCTCATAACAAGCCGGGGGGGACGTGGGTTGCATGGATCCTGCCTCACTTGGAGCAGCAGCCGCTCTACGACCTGTTCGATTTTTCAAAAGCGATGCGCGATTCAGCCAACGCCGAGGCCGTCAGGACGGTTGTACCGACGGTCGTGTGCCCCAGCGATCCAGCTTCTTCCAATCCGATCATGGATGACCGCGACAACATAACCTCTACCAATCCCTCCCCCGCCTTGGGCCTGTGGTATCCGGGCAGCATGGGGCCGACCCAGCCGGATCACTGCCCTTTCTGTTCCGAGGCCCGTCCCAGTTACTGCTGCCAGGGATTCAACTACGGGTCGACAGGACCGAACAACAACTCGGTGGGAATGTTTGGGAGGTTTCCGTCGGGCTTCACGTTTGCACACGTTCACGACGGCCTCTCGAATACCCTCATGCTCGGTGAAACGATTCCCAGCCAGTGCGTTTACATCGGCGCCTATTCCATCAACTTTCCAATCGCAGGGACGACCATCCCGATGAACACCTTCGAGGTGTGCAACAGGGCGGGGGGCATCCATTATCGGGCTTGCGGGTACAAGAGTTTTCATCCGGGGGGCGTTCAGTTTGTGATGGGAGATGGCAGTGTTCATTTCTTCAGTGACTCCCTCGACTACCGCCTGTACAACGAGCTGGGAACACGAGCCGGCGAAGAATCCGTCTCGCTTCCTTGACCCCATCAGCCGATCAGCCCATGTTCTGCCTCACGAGAATCACCCCCCCCGGCGTGCTGCTGCTGGTTGCTGCAGTTTCGGCGGGTGGATGCGGAACGCAACGCCCGGAGACGGTCCGCGTCAGTGGCCGGGTCACCTTCAACGGCCAGCCGCTTCCAAAATCCGGCGTTGTTTACTTCGCGCCGTTGGAAGCGGCCGAGGGCTTTCCTCAGCGGCCTGGCAGGGGCACGTTCGACGAGGAAGGCTACTTCTCGGCGACCACCTGGGAGGAAGGGGATGGACTGATGCCGGGTCGCTACAAAGTGGCATTCGACTGCTGGGAACGACCGCCAACCGCAGAAGGTCCACAGCCCAAAAACCACGTTCCCGACGAGTACCGGGATCCTGCCGGCAGCACCATCGAACTGACCGTTCCCGCAGGGGCAAAACCGCTGAAGTTTGACTGTGATCTGAACAAGCAAGATTGTCCCATAGTCGCCGCCGCTTGGGGCGGGTGATTAGGCTGCCACCGGCGGGGAGACTGTCGACGGGGCCGTTAGCGGACAACCCACGGATGGCTGCTGCGACACTCACGCAAAACCCCGCTCGCACGACACCTCCCGGATGACCTGGGCGAAACTGACGGCCCGGGTAGGCGAGGAGTTCCCGCTCGAGTGCCCAGCATGCGGCGGTGGCATCCATCTGAGAGGAGACGGCCGGCTGGAGCCGGCCCGCTTCGAACCGGAGGTTCGCAAGCGGGCGAAGGCCTGGTGCGCACCCAGGAGACTGGAGCACACCGCTCACGAGCCGCCCATCAGTTCGGGGACATTTGCGGTGGTGCCATTGGACGGGCTATCTTCAACCGTTTCTGCTTCCCGGGAATTCCCTCGCTGTGAATCCGTTTTTCCACTCAATGCTCGCTGCCGCGGTGGTTGCCGCGGGCTCGCTGGTTGCCACGGGGGCGGAGCCTCTCCCAAACCCGGACTTTACCGCCGGCGGAGCAATCCCCGAGCGGGCCGCCAAAGATTGGAACCTCGGTGCAACGGGGGCCCGCGGATGGATCTATTTCCGCAACATGGAAACCTCCCAAGCCCGCCAAATCTTTATCACGCAGGTGGCGCAGGGTTCGCCGGCCGACGGGCTGCTGAAAACAGGTGACGTGATCCTCGGGGTTGGCGGCACACCGTTTGCCACTGACCCGAGGACCGCCTTTGGCAAGGCACTGACCGCCGCCGAGGTCACCGATGGCAGGCTCGGCGTGATCCGCTGGCGGGACGGGACAACCTCGAACGTGACGATCTCACTACCGGTACTCGGCAGCTACAGCAGCACCGCCCCCTACGCCTGCGAGAAGTCGAAGAAAATCTTCTCACTCGGCTGCGAGAGGCTGGCTGGCCGGATGGCCCGGCCGTCGTACCGCGGCAACGCGATCACCCGCTCGCTCAATGCCCTCGGGCTGCTGGCCAGCGGTGAGGCGAAATACCACCCGATCGTGAAGCGGGAAGCGGAGTGGGCCGCCGACTTCTCGGCCGACGCGATGGCTACCTGGTGGTATGGCTACGTCGCCGTCTTTCTCTCGGAATACGTCATGGCCACCGGCGACGACTCGGTGCTGCCAGGCCTGCGGCGAATCGCACTGGAGGCGGCGGAAGGACAGAGCATTGTCGGCTCCTGGGGCCACAAGTTTGCCGGACCGGATGGCCGCCTCCTCGGCTACGGCATGATGAACTCGCCGGGTGCCGTGCTCACAATCGGGCTGGTGCTGGCCCGCGAGGCCGGGGTCGATGACCCCGAGGTCGCCGAGGCGATCGACCGCAGCAGCAGGCTCTTGCGGTTCTACGTCGGCAAGGGCGCGGTGCCCTACGGCGACCACCACCCGTGGATGCAGACCCACGAAGACAACGGCAAGTGCGGCATGGCGGCGGTGCTCTTCGACCAGCTTGACGAACAGGACGCGGCCGGGTTTTTCGCCAGGATGAGTGCCGCCTCCCACGGCAGCGAACGCGACACCGGGCACACCGGCAACTTCTTCAACATCACCTGGGCGATGCCCGGCGTGTCGCGATGCGGGCCTCATGCGACCGGTGAGTGGATGCGGGAGTTTGGGAGCTGGTATTTCGACCTCGCCCGCGGCCACGACGGCAGCTTTCACCACCAGGGCCCGCCGCAGGCCCGGCCCGATGCCTACCACGAGTGGGACGCCACCGGCAGCTATCTCATCGCCTATGGCATGCCGCTCGAGGCGATCCGACTGACCGGCAGGAAACCCTCGGTGGCCCCGCAGCTCGATGCCGAGGCGGCGCGGCAGGTCGTCCACGACGGCCGCGGCTGGAGCAACAACGACCGCAACTCCGACTACGACCGGCTCGAGACCGATGAACTGCTGAGACGGCTTGGCAGCTGGTCGCCGGTCGTCCGCGAGCGGGCCGCCATGGCGATCGGCCGACGGAAGACTTTCCCGGCCGAGCCGCTGATCAAACTGCTCGAGGACCCGGCCCTCGAGGCTCGCATCGGGGGCTGCCAGGCGATCGCGCAGCTCCGCGGACGCGCTGCAAAAGCGGTGCCGAAGCTCCGCGAGACGCTGCATTCGGATCACTTGTGGCTGCGGGTCAAAGCCGCCGATGCGCTCGCGGCAATCGGCCAGCCGGCGATGGTTGCGGTGCCCGAGCTGCTCGAGAGGCTCGCCGTCGGCCCGACCGAGGACGATCCGCGGGGCATGGAACAACGCTATCTCTCCTTCGCCGTCTTCAACCGTCGCGGCGGGCTGCTCGGCAATTCGCTCGAGGGGGTCGACAGGGATCTGCTCGTCACGGCGGTTCGCGCGGGCCTCCGCAACCAGGACGGCCGGGCCCGTGGCTCGTTCACCAGCGTCTACCACAACCTTTCGTTCAAGGAAATCGAGCCACTGCTGCCGGCAATCCACGAGGCGATCATCAGCCCGGCCCCCAGCGGCATCATGTTTTGCGACCAGATTCAGACCGCGGGGCTGGAACTCTTCGCCAGGCACCACGTCAGCGAGGGCATCGAATTGCTCGCCCGCTACCTGCAAAACCAGAAGCCGCATGGCAGCCAGAAGCGGATCACCACCATCCTGGCGCTGCTCGAGAGCTACGGCAGCCACGCCCAGCGGGCGATTCCGCTGCTCGAGGAGGCGGTCAGCTACTTCGAGAACGAGGAACGCAACTTTCCCCGGCGACTGAGTCTGCAGAAGGCCGAGGAAACCTCGGCGGCGATCGCGGAGATCAAGGCAGCCACCGATCGGCCAAAACTGATCACGCTCGATCTCGGGAGCTGACCGGCAGGGTTACCGCCGAGATTCGTCGCGCAGGGGAAACAACGCTACCCACCCCCCAGCCGCAGGCCGGCCCAGGCGGCGGCAAACCCGCCGAGATTGTTGGCCGCCACGAGCGCCAGGGCCGCTGCCGGACGGCCCATCTCGAAGAGCCGCACCGCGTCGAAGGCGAAGCTCGAGAAGGTAGTGAAGCCGCCGAGCAGCCCCACCAGCAGGATCTTCTCGAAGCCCTCCGGAAGACCACCGGGCAGCGGTGTGGCCGCCACGATCAGCCCGAAGGCGAGCGACCCGGCCAGATTGACCGCCGTCAGCCCCCAGGGGAAGGCCTCGCCGCACAGCCGCACCATTCCCGCCGTCACCCCGGCACGGCAGAGCACACCGACGGCTCCCGCCGCCGCCAGCCAAATCCAATGGGTGATGCCCGACATCGCTGCAAATCCCGGCTTTTGTCCGCCAAGGCTCCGATCGCCCGACGCGGCACAATACCACACCGCAGCCGCCGCGGTGGAACCGCCGACACAGACCGATATACTTCCGTTCTTGCCCGAAGGTTCGGGCTCGTTTCAGCCGCGTCTCTCCCGCGGCCGCCCCCGCTCCTCTCCCCGGCAAGCAGGCCTGATGCTCACCTACGACCACCGTATTTTTCTCATTGGCTTCGGCTCCGTCGCCCGCTGCACCCTCCCCATCCTGCTCGACCATATTCGCATCGATCCGGCCCGCGTCGCGATCATCGACTTCAAGCCTGACCGACCGGCCCTGGCCCCCTGGATCGAACGCGGGGTGAACTTCCTCGAAGACAAGATCACCCCCGCGAGCCTCGATTCGATTCTCTCCCGGCAGGTTTCCGCCGGTGATCTCGTGATCGACCTCGCCTGGAATATCGACGCCTGCGAGATCATCGCCTGGTGCCACGACCACGGCGTGATGTACATCAACACCTCGGTCGAACTCTGGGATCCCTACAACCACCCGCCAGACACCCATCCCTCCCACCTCACGCTCTACTGGCGACACATGGCCCTGCGGAAGCTCCGCGAGAGCTGGGAGATCCCCGGGGCGACCTGCGTGGTGGAGCACGGGGCCAACCCCGGTCTGATCAGCCACTTCACCAAGCAGGGCCTGCTCGACATTGCCGAGGCCTGCCTGGCCGAAAAGAAGGTCAGCGGCGAGGCGGCCGAACGGATCGCCGCCCATGCCGCCAGTCGCAGCTTCAACCACCTTGCCTGCGAGCTGGGAGTGAAGGTGATTCACTGCAGTGAACGCGACACCCAGATCTCCAACCGTCCCAAGGAGGTCGACGAGTTCGTCAACACCTGGAGCGTGGAGGGCTTCCGCGAGGAGGGCACGACCACCGCCGAGCTCGGCTGGGGAACCCACGAAAAAGAGCTGCCGCCGCTCGCCTACGAGCATGAGTCGGGCCCTCGCAACCAGATCTGTCTGGCAAGGATGGGGATCAACACCCTCGTCTCGAGCTGGGTGCCCGACTACCCGATCCTGGGCATGGTGGTTCGCCACGGCGAGGCCTTCACGATCACCGACCATCTCACGGTCTGGGAGCAGGGCCGAGCGGTCTACCGGCCAACGATGCACTATGCCTACTGCCCCTGCGATGCGGCGATCGCCTCGCTCCACGAACTGCGTGGCTACGACTACAAGATGCCGCCGCGGGAGCGGATCATGTACGACGACATCATCAGCGGCTCCGACATCCTCGGGGCCCTGATCATGGGCCATCCGCTGACGAGCTGGTGGTGCGGATCCGATCTTTCGATCGAGGAGTCGCGGCGGCTGGTACCCCATCAGAATGCGACCACGATGCAGGTGGCGATCTCGGTGGTGGCCTGCTGCATGTGGATGATCGAGCACCCCGACCGCGGCCTGTTGGTGCCCGACGACCTGCCCCACGACTACGTGCTCGAGATCGCCAAGCCCTACCTCGGGAAGTTCATCTCGACCGCCAGCGACTGGACGCCTCTGGAGGGCTGCCGCTCGGCCTTCCCGGGCTACGCGGCCCCCTCGTTCGATCTCGGGGATCCCTGGCAGTTCAAGAATTTCCTGATCACCGACGGCGACGACTGACCGGACTGGCTGGGAAATTCCGGAGAAGGACCAGGAGGGCTTTTTCCACGAGCAGCTAGAATTCTCCGTCATGAACAAGAAAACGCTCCTCGCCCTCGCCCGCGAACACGGCACGCCGCTGTTTGTCGTCGATCACGCCGAACTGCGGAAAAACTACCGGCTCTTCCGGCGGCACTTTCCCCGCGTGCAGGCCTACTACGCGGTCAAGGTCAACTCCGACGCAGCGATCGTGCAGACCTTCTACGAACTCGGCGGCAGCTTTGATGTGGCGAGCATGGAGGAGTTCCACACCGTCCACCGTTTCATCGAACACCTCCCGGCGAAGCAACGGCAGGACTTCATCTGGGACAAGATCATCTACGCCAACCCGATCAAGCCGGTGGAGACCCTCCGGGAACTCGACCGCTACAAGCCGCTGGTCACCTACGACAACGCGGAGGAGGTCCGGAAGATCGCCCGCCACGCGCCGCATGCCGGCCTTGCCCTGCGGCTGCGGGTGCCCAACACCGGGTCAATGGTCGAACTCTCGAGCAAGTTCGGCGCCCTGCCGGGGGAGGCGGTCGACCTGATCGCCTTCGCCCACGAGCAGGGGCTCACGGTGGAGGGGCTTTCCTTTCACGTCGGCAGCCAATGCACAAACCCTGAAAACTTCATCCAGGCGATCCATCTCTCGGCCGGCATCTTCGCCGAGGCGAAGTCGCGCGGCTTTTCACTCGAGCTGCTCGACATCGGCGGCGGCTTTCCCGCGGCCTACGACGCCAGCGTGCCGAAGTTTGCGGAGCTGGCCGGGCGGATCAATCACGAGCTCGACCGGCTCTTTCCGCCGGAGATCGAAATCCTCGCCGAGCCGGGCCGGTTCCTCGTGGCATCAGCCGGCACGGCGGTCTCGAAGATCATCGGGAAAGCGGTTCGCGAAGGGAAGCGGTGCTACTACATCGACGACGGCGTCTACCACACCTATTCCGGCGTGATTTTCGACCATTGCAACTACCCGGTGAAAAGCTTCAAGCGAGGGGCCACCGAGCCCTCGGCCGTGTTCGGGCCGACCTGCGACGCCCTCGACACGATCGGCCTAGCCGAGCCGCTGCCCGATCTCCAACTCGACGACTATCTCTACAGCGAGAATATCGGCGCCTATTCGGCGGCCAGCTCGACCTGGTTCAACGGCTTCCCGCCGGCGAAGGTCGCGCATGTCAACCGCTGAGCCGGCCCCGCCGTCGGTGGAGCATCCAGCCGGCGAGCGGCAGGATTCCCACCACGGCCAGGCCAAGTGACCTCGGCTCGGGCACCGGCGGCGTGACCACCGAGAGCTGGACGATCATGTCGTCGTGGTCGGTATCGACCGGGTCTGCATCATCGAGCATCACGTAGACCACCGAGCCGAGGTCGTAGGGATTGCTGCTGATGTCGGTGGGGAGCGGCCAGTAGGCGATGTCGGGGTTGCCGTCATTGGGCACCGCCTTGGAGGTTTCCGAAATGAAGAAGCTCAGCGGCAGCGGCCCGGCCGGCACGACGCCCGGCACCTCGTAGGTCGCCAGCGGCAACGGCGGGAAGGGCGTGGCCGCCGTCTGGCCTGCGATCAACGGCGACGAGGGACCGGTGGAGAAGATGTCAATCCCGTCCCAGCGGAAGATGTTGTCGGCATAGAAGGCTTCCTTCCCGACATACTCGATTGAGACCTTGCCCGGCTCCAAGAGACCGATCACGCCCTGCTCCCAGAGCAGAACATCCCCGTTGAAACGAGGAGTCACCCAGAGAAAGGTTTCCAGCGACGTGAGCACCGTGGTGCCGCCGGTGACGGTGAACACCGGAGCGGCGATCGCCTGGCCGGCCCGCCAGGCACATGACAAGACGCAGAGCAGGCTGGCGAGAAAAGCCACGGCTCGGCCGAAGCGGCCAACAGGCCGACGCCGGCTTATGAGACAATCGACGAGATCGCTGAAACTCATGAGACACCTCCGGGGCCGTCCGCAGACGGCTTTTGAGAACATGAGTGAACATTGACGATCCCTGCCCAATCCACGCGGCCCGGCCCTGGGACCACGCGACAACCGCGCAACAAAAAAGGCCGCCGCAAGAGCCCGCCCCAGTGGGGAGAACGTCTCACGCCGGCCTACGTCGTGTCGGGGCTCCGCAGGCGGGCGACCCGACAATCCGTCTTCCGAAACAATCTCGGAGCCGTCGCTCGGGCCCGCGCCCGGCTGACCGCCCCGTGACAACCAAGATTCACGCGGCGCGACGCGCGGGGCAAGCCACGCTCACCCGCAGCGGGAAAACCCCGCGTTGTTCGCGGTCCGGCCGGTCGGACACCTTCCTCCGGGCGGTCGCCTCACGCCGCGCCGCAGCCGCCTCCGCCGCGGCGGCCACCACGACTCGGCGGGCCATTCGCCGCCAGGTCGGCATCGCCGCGGTCGGATCGGGGGCCGCGACCGGTCGGGGCCGGTGAACGAGGCCGAGCAACCGCTCCGCGAGGCTTGCCGGGTCGTGGGGGTCGAAGTAGTCGCAGCGATTCCCGCCAACCTCCCGCAGCACGGGCAGGTCAGAGGCAATCACGGGCGTGTTGCGGGCAAGCGCCTCCACGACAGGCAGCCCGTAGCCCTCGGCGAGCGACGGCACCACGACCGCCCTGGCATGCCGGTAGGCCGCGTCGAGTTCGTAGTCGCTGAAGTCGTCATGGTGCAGAAGCGACCGGCCCCAGGCGGCGTGTGACCGCATGCTTCGTACGATCTCCTCCCCACGCCAGCCGACCGCTCCCACCACCAGGAAGCTGGCATCGGGGCAGTCGGCGAGCACCCGGTCGATCGCATCGACGAGCAGGCCCTGATTTTTCCGCGGCTCGACCGTGCCCACGACGAGGAAAGGCCGGCCCCGTGCGAGGGCTGCGAGCACCTGTGGCCGCAGCCCTGACCGTGGGGAGCAGGTGTGAAAATCGGCTCCATTGGGGCAGACGGTGACACGCTTGGCGGCGACGTGGCCGCGGCCGAGCTTGAGCAGTTCCGCGCGGGCCTCCTCCGCGATCGTCTGCGACACCGCGAGCAGAAAATCAGCCCGTGAGAGCGACTCGTTCATCCAGGTCGCGAAGCGGCCGACAGTCTCCTCAGGCACCAGCTCAGGGTGATTTAGCGGGATGAAATCGTGCTGGAGCACCCCCAGGCTCGCACCGGCGTCACGGGCCCGGTCGACCGCCTCCCAGATCGGGCGGTCCCAGGTGGAGTCGGGCAGCAGCAGAATGTCACCGGCCGTGGGCCTGATCTCCCGTCGCAACGCCGCCGCCCCGATCTCTACCGCCTTCCCCATGATTCGGCGAAGCTTCCGCGGCGTGGCCTTACGAAGCCGCCGGCACGCCCGTTCTCCCAGCGAGCAATCCCCCCGAGACGATCGCGACGGCAGCGTGTCACCCCGCAGACCCACCGGGAAAAACCTGCCGGCATGCCATCGCACCGCGACGAGTTCGGCACCGAGACGACGCGCAGCCGGCCGCCCCTGCCGCACCAGCTCGCGAACGACCCGGGGAATCCCCTGCCGCACACGGCACTCGAGCGACTGCGTGCAATCGACAAAAATCCGCGGAGTCCATCGCCGCTGAGCCCGCCACCGTTCTCGACCATCCGTAATCCGTTCCATCCAGGTCGTCCTCCCGCGTGCCGAGGGCCTGTCAGCCGGCGAAAGCTATTCCCCTCTCTGGTGGGGTAAAGGCTGCCAAACTGATTTCGGGCCGAGAGGGGCCGAAAGTTGAGCCGATCTTCTCGCTGGCGTTGGCTCAGGGCCGTACCGCCTCGATGAGGTGGTACTTTTTGACGTATTCCTCGGCGACGTCCCGCCACCGCTGCGGCAGCGTCTCGCGATACCAGCGTGGCTTCTTGGTGGCCAGCAGCAGCGTGCCGCCGGGGGCGAGGGCCTCCCAGGCAGCCTCCACGAACCGCTCAGAGATGCGGTGGCCGGCGTAGTAGGGCGGATTGGCGAGCACGAGGTCGTAATTGCCCGGATCGGGCACGCGGCCGGCCGCCTCCAGGGCCACGGTGACGTTGGCCAGGCCGTTGCGGGCCACGCCCTCGCGGGTGCACTCGACCGCCCGGGCGGCCGAATCGATGGCATGCACCCTGACCTGCTCGTCACGGGCGGCGATGCCGATCGCGACGCAGCCGGATCCACAGCCGATGTCGAGCACGTGGGTGCCGGGGGCGACATCGACGGCGTTGAGCAGGTGGCGGGCGGCCGGGTCGATCCGGCGGTGGGCAAACACGCCCGGTCGGCTGACCGCCTCGAGCAGACGACCCCGGTCGCGAAAACGGAAGCTGCAACGGAAGTCGCGGATCCGCTTCGGCTCGGCGGTCTTCTCGAGAAGGTAGGCGACGCCGGCGGCCCGGCTTGACTCGTCGGGCCTCACGCGAACCCGCTCGCCGGTGGCCGCAAGCTGTTCTCGCAGCCATGTGTCGCGAGGATTGTCGATTGCGGCCACCAGCCTTCCGCCAATCCGCAGCCGTTGCATCGCCTGCTGGATCAGGTCCCGTGTCAGCTCCGCCTCACCATCGACAGCAAAGGGCAGCACGACGATATCAAACGGCCCCGGGGGCATGTCGGGGGTGCAAATGAAGACAGTCGTCGGTTCGGCCGCATCGGCGAGGGACGCCTCGCGGGCTCGCTCGAGCCGGTAGAGATCGAGGAACCAGGCGGTGACGCAGGCGGAGGGCCTGTCGGCGGCGAGCGTTCTGGCCGCCTGGGCCCAGCCGAGGCTCGTGCAGACGATCCGCTCGCCCGGCAATTCGCGGGCGATCGCCAAGGCATGCACCTCGGCGGGCCGTGCATCGTCAAGGGTGGCATCGTCGGCGGACATCACGGCAAGATACCGCGCCGAGATGGCTACCCGCTTTCACCGGCGGGCTCGGCCGCCGGCTCGAGGGGCTCGAGGGTCAGCGGATCCCGCAGCGGCAGGTGGGTCACCTCGCCGCCGAAGAACTCGTCCATGCTCGCCCGGCCGTCGAGGTCGCCCGGAGCGATCTCGCTCCAGTCACCCACCACGAGGATCGCCATCTTCTCCGGATCAAGATGCTCCCGTGCGACCCGCTGCACGTCCTCGGCAGTCACCGCCTCGACCCGCTGGCGGTAGGTCTGCCAGTGGTCGAGCGGCCGCTCGGTCCATTCGTCGTTGACAAAGACCGAGAGCATCTGCGGACGGCTCTCGAAGTACCGCGGAAAGGTCTCGACCAGGCTCCGTTTGGCCGTTTCGAGTTCCTGCTCGGAGACCGGCTCCTCCCGGATCTGCTCGATCTCATCGCGGATGATCTTCGCGGCCAGCGCCACGGTGGGGTTCTTGCTCTCAAATCCCGCGCGGAAGTCGCCGGGGTACTCCACCCGCGGTGACAGCCGTGAGCCGGCGGAATAGGCGAGCCCCTCGTTGCTTCGCACGCTCCGCATGATCCGGCTGGTGAAGCCGCCTCCGCCAAGAATGTCATTGAGCACCGCCAGCGGAATCGCGTCGGGATCGTCCCGCTCGATCGACCGCATGCCGATCGCCACCTTGCCCTGGGGGATCTCCTTGGGCACGTGGTAGAGGCCCGGCTCGAACTGGTGATCGGGAAGGGGCGGGTCGGCGGCGGGCTCCCCACGTTCCCAACCGGCAAACGCCCGCTCCAGCGAGGCGAGCATTTCCTCCGCGTTACAATCGCCCGAAACCGCCACGATCATGTTGCCGGGGTGGATCACCCGTCGGTGGAACTCGGCAAGCCGCTCGGGCGTGACCGATTCCACCGAGGCAACGGTCGGCTGGCTGCCCTCGAAATGGTCGCGGCCGAAAAGCAAGGCCCGCCATTCACGGCCGAGGATCGCCGAGCCGTCGTCGTTCCGCTGCTTCATCATCGCCACCAGCCGGGCCTTGCGGGTGGCCAGCCGCTGGCTGTCGAAGCGGGGTTCGCGGAGCATGAGCAGCAGCAGCCGCAGGCTCTCGTCGAACGTGCGGGCCAGGCAGTTCATCGAGACGGTGGTGAAGCTGCCCGAGGCGGATGCCGAGATGTCGGTCGCCAGAAAGTCGAGTGTTTCGTCGAAGGCTTCGGGGCCCAGGTCGCCGGCCCCGCCCTCCCGCATCATCGAGGCCATCGTCGAGGCCAGCCCGGGACAGTCGGCCGGGTCGAGCGAGTCGCCCCCCTTGAAGCTGATGGTCAGATCAACGAGCGGAAATTCGTGTGATTCGGCGAGATAGACAACCGTGCCGTCGGGCAGTTCGTGGCGGTAGTCGGCCGCCACGGGCGGCGCGAACTCCAGCGGATCAAAGACGATCTCCTCCGGCCGCACCGGCAATCCCGCCGAGCCGGCGGTGCCACCCCCGGCCTGCCGGTCTTCGATGGCGGCGGCTTTCTTTCCCGCCGCGGGCTCGGGCGGGAGTGGCGGTTTCGGATCTGGGCGGGCGTTGACCAGCGCGATCGCCACGATGCCCAATGCCAGAACGATCGCCACATGGCGTGCATTCATCAGGTGGTTCTCCGAAAGGTGGGGCGTCGGGGGGCAGCCGCTCACTTGCGGCGGAAGGTCGCCACACTGCGATTGGCGGGATCAAAATACTCGTTTGCCACGCGGCGGACATCGGCCGCGGTGACCTGCTCGTAGCGGCGGGGCGTCTCGTTGATCTCCCGCCAGTCGACGAGTGTCTCGTAGAAGGCGAGCTGGATCAAAAGCGACATGTTGCTCCGCAGCCGGCGGTAGCTGTCGGCTGCCACCCGGTTTTTCACCTTCTCCAGCTCCCGTGGCGGCACGTCGGTCTGCTGCAGCTTGGCGAGTTCCTGATACCAGGCCTGCTCGAGCTCCTCCGGCGTGGCCTCGCCGCGGGCCTCCGCCTCGATCGCGAACATCCCGGCGTACCGGCGGGTGTCGGAGGAGGCCCGGGCCGATGCCGCGATGCCCCGGCCCTCGACAAGGCCCTTGTAGAGCCGGCCGGTGCGATCGTTGAGCAGTTCGGCGAGCATGTCGAGAGCGTAGCTGTCGGCATGGCCTGCCGGCACGGTGTGGTAGCGGATTTCGACCGACGGCGGCACGTCGCCTTCGGCGTTCATCCGCTGCTCGGCGAGCTGCTCGATCTCGAGGGTCACCACCGGCTGCGGCTCCTCCTCGCCCGGTTCGAGCCGGGAGAAATACTGCCGGATCAGCTGCTTTGCCTCGGTCGGATCGAAGTCGCCCACGAGCACGCCGAAGAGGTTGCCGGGGCGGTAGTAGGTATTCCAGTAGTCGACCGCCTGCTCGAAGGTGTAGCTGTTGAGATCGCTCGGCCAGCCGATCACCGGCCAGGCATAGCCGCTGGAAACCCAAAACATCGCGTCAAACTGCTCCTGAAAGCGGCCGGTTGGGGTGCTCTCGGTCCGCAGCCGCCGCTCCTCATGGACCACGTCCCGCTCGGAGTAAAACTCGCGAAACACGCTGTCGTGGAGCCGGTCGCTCTCCATCCAGGCCCAGAGCTCGAGCTTGTTGGAGGGGATCGTGATGAAGTAGCAGGTCAGGTCGTGGCTGGTGAAGGCGTTCATCCCGCTGCCGCCGGCCCGGGTATAGACCTCGTCAAACTCGTCCTTCACGATCGTCGCCGCCTCGGCCTGCTTCTGCTCGAGCTCTGCCAGGCGGGCGGTCAGCGAAGCGGCGGCTTCGGCATCCCCATCGGCCGCGGCGAGCGTGCGACGGACCTCGGCGATTTCCTCGGCAAGGCCACGGCCCTGCTGCTGCCGCAGGAGACCGTCGAGTTTGCCGCGGAGGGCCCGCAGTTCGGGCGAATCGTTGGCCGGATCCCATGGGTCATCGATCTCTCCACGACGAAACCGCTCATACTGCTCGCCCCAGACCAGCTCGTTGATGCGGTCGCGAACCTGCCGCTGCTCGCGGCGATAGTCAGCATCGCGGGCGGGATCACGGGTGCCGATGGTGGTCGTGCCCTTGAACATCATGTGCTCGAAGAAATGGCTGATCCCGGTAACCCCGGGCCGCTCGTTGACGCTCCCCACGCGGGCCACCCAGCCGGCGCTGACCACGTTGGGCTGGTCGCTTCGCGGCACGAGCAAAAACTCCATGCCGTTCTCGAGCCTGAACTCCTCGACCTCGACACGTTGGGCGAGAGTTGCCCGGCCACCCGCCAGGAGAAGCAGCCCGGCGACCACCGCGGCCCACCGGCTTCTCTTTGAGTCGTACGACGCCATCGGTTTGAGATCCTTCCTGAACGTGCTGCGACGAAAGCGGTGCAGAAGGCCCGGATTCAAGGCCGGGGCTTTCGGTCGGGCCTTGAGTCTACACCGGCAGCCGGTTGCGGCGCAACCGGCCTACGCCGCAGGCACAGAGTGTCTGCTGCCCTGATTTCAGCGGCAGCACGCAGCCCGGCCCGCGGGCTCCATACGATTCGGTGGACGTTCCGAGGCATTCACTCCCCACCGCCCAGCGAGGCTTTCCATGCCATCAATCGACCGGCCCGACCCCGTGATCCTCGAGCACGTTCTCAAGGAACACCGCGACCTCCACGCACGGATCGTGGCGGTCCGCGAGCCGCTGAGAGCCGCCAGCGGCCGACCGCCCACCGCCGCCGACTGCGAACGGCTCAAAGACCGACTCGCCGACCTCCGCGACCATCTCGGCGACCACTTCCGCAGAGAAGAGGAGGGCGGCTTTCTCGAGGAGTCCCAGACTCGTCTGCCGCGGCTTTCCGGCGAGGTGCGGTCGCTGCTTGCGGAACACTCCGGCCTGCTTGCCGAACTCGACGCCCTGGCCGTCCGATTTGCCAACTTGATCGAACGGCTGCCTCTGGGCGATAGTGCGGCCGAGGATTGGCGAGGACTTGCCGAGGCGTTCGAGTCTTTTTCTTTGCACCTCGTCGACCACGAACGGCACGAAAACATGATCGTCCAACAGGGCTACAACGAGGATCTCGGCCTGACCGAGTGATCGCGACCGCCGACACCGGAGTGCAATCGATGAAATCTTTCTTGCGGCCGCATCTCGCCGGCCTCGCCGCGGCATCGCTGGCCGGCTGCTTCGCAATCTCGATGAGCCCGACGACAGCCGACGAGACCGACGACCCGCTCGCGGCCAATCGGGTGGCGGAGTTCATGCGGGTCAAGCTCGACCACTCCGAGATGGTGCTCGAGGGACTCGCCGTCGAAGACTACGACAAGCTCGCCCGGGCTGCCCAGGCTCTCGCCCTGGCCAGCCAGGCCGCCAGCTGGCAGGTGCTGCAGACCGAGCAATACGCCCGCGAGAGCGGCGAGTTTCGTCGGGCCTGCATCACGCTTCGCGATGCGGCAAAGGCCCGCAACCTCGATGCCGCCACGCTGGCCTGGATGGAAGTCACGCTCAAGTGCGTGCAATGCCATCGCTACGTGCGGGATAGCCGCTGACCCCCGGCCTGCCGTCGACCGCGGCCGCCACCAGGGCGGACCGGGGCACCTTGACCTCATCGGGCAGGAACGTGCGGTCGAGCAGCTTCACCGTCTCGATCTGCTCCAGAGGAATCACCACCGGCTTGTCGTCGCCATTGCTGCCCGCGTTGTCGTGGAGTCCGACCAGCAGGATGCTTCCTCCGGTGAGCACAAGCACCTGCGGACGCAGCGGCTGCGACCCCGCCGTCTTGAGCTTCAGGTTGATCACGCGGCAATCCACGATCGCGGCATGGAGTGTCGAGATCAGCCGCGGCCGCTCACTGTGGCGGGGCGGTTCGACATGGTGCACGTAAATTGCCTCGCGTTGTCTGGCAAGCTGTGAACGCAGGCTTTCCGGCAGGGTCCGCATCAGGCGATTGGAGAGCGACTCGATGCCGGTCCAGAGCACGGTGCCGATGAAGGGTTTCATCAGCTCGCGGCTGATCTCGCTGGCGACCAACTCGAGCAGGGTCAGCGGCTCGGCAAAGATTTTTCTCGAAGGAATGTTGTTTTCGTCGAGCATCCAGCCCGTCCTGCGGCTTGAGTTGATCGGAACCCTGTCCAGCGGATAGCCGCAGGAAATGAGGAAGTCGCAGTCGCGGCGGAGGGTTCGCGACGAAAGATTCGAGAGACCCAGGCGGTCTCGCAGGGCGTTGATCAGCACATCATCGCTGAGCGGCTGCTTGGCGGAATTGAGGACTTCCAAAAGGGTGAAGATGCGGAGAAACTGCTCATGTCGCGAAAATTTACCTGCCATGACGCCCTTTCTACGATCACGGTAGTCACAATGCGCGGCACGGTTGGTCACAGGTGAGAGATGGTCTTCGGCCAGCGAGGGATTGTTCCCTCAGGCCGAACGCCGCAGTGTTTTCGCGGTGTCGCCGGCCGGTGGGTTCGCGAGTTTGGGATACCAAGACTCGGCCGCCTCGATCAGCCGATCGAGCATTGAGAGCAACTGCAAGGCAGTGACGCCGCCGTCCTCGACCGGCAGTTCGCAGGCGAGCCCCAAGCCGGAGCGTCGCGGATCACACTCAACCTTCACCAGCGGCATTTCGGCCGCGAGTCGGCAGGCCGCCAGAAAAAGCTCATCGATTCCGCCACCCGGCCGTGGCGCGAACGCATGCGGGATTGAGACCCGGCAGCGATGGCCCTCGTCGGGGGTTTCAATGCCGGCCACCACCAGCCGCTCCCCTCGGGCATTGCAGTACTGCCGCGTGACCAGCACCACCCAGATCACACCCGCCCTGGCGTCGAGATGATGCCGCACCCCGTCACCTTTGAGTATCAATCCACACTCCGCCAGATCAACAGGCATGACAGCCCTCCTTTGCTGATGCAAACCCCGGATCACACAGAGGGCATCCGCCTGACGCCCCCGTTTCCAGTTCTACGCTGCCGACAGCCGGCATCTTGCGCGGCGATCGGGAATCCCGGATCCTTCCCTGCCGGCTGCTCAGCGTCGATGGGCATGGACCAAAGGTGCCGAGGGCCTGTGATACGAGGGTCGTTCGTGTGACGAACCTGCATAGAGTGTCGCGGAATGCCTTCACCGCAACCAGCGAAGACAAGCCATGGACGGCAAGCAAGGGGACGCACGACCTCGCGGCCACCACCAGACACCGCCCGCGGGAGACCGCGAGGATGACGGTGGGGTTGAGCGGCTGCTCGAGGCCTGGCAGGCCAGCCGCGCGGAGCAGGTATTTGACGAGATCGTTCACCGTGTGAGCGGGCTGATCAAAGCCGCATCGCGACAGACGCTCCTGAAATACGACATTCGCGACCTCAACGCCGTCGACGATGTGCTCTCGCTCGTGCTCGACCACCTTCGCCGGCTGGCCGGCTGCGGCGATGAGGAACTGCCGGTCGCGGCGTTCGAACCCCTGAAACATCACCGCGGTCGTGGTGGCACCACCGCCTGCCGGCACGACAGCGGCCGGGCGTATGTCCGCTGGCTCGCCCGCAGCCGCGCCGCAGATATTGCCCGTCAGCGCCGCCGTGACACGGCAATTCCGCTCGACAAGCTCGCTGAGAGGCACGAGATGCCCGTTCATTTCCAGTTTACGTCGCGTCGGGAGACATTTGATCGAGTCCTGGGCTTCCTCGACGAACGCAGTCGAGAGGTGCTCACGTTGCTCGCCGATGGTGACACGCAGGCCGAGATCGCCGCGAAGCTTGGCGTCTGCGAAGGCACGGTTTCCCGAATACGGTCTCGCGCGATTCGGCATGTGCAGGAGCATCTCGGCCAGGAGAAGCCCGCTCGCCGCAAGCCACGCTGAGCCGAGATGGCAAGCGGCGGTCTCACTCGAAGACGATCGTGCGTCGGCCGTGGACGAACACCCGATCTTCGAGCACCAGTCGCACCGCCCGGGCGAGAACGATCTTCTCCACGTCACGGCCGGCCTGGGCCATCCGCTGTGCGGTGAAGCCGTGGTCGACGGGAATCACGTCCTGGGCGATGATCGGCCCCTCGTCGAGGTCGGCGGTGACGAAGTGGGCGGTGGCGCCGATGATCTTCACGCCCCGCTCGAAGGCCTGCCGGTAGGGCTCGGCACCGGCGAAGGCCGGCAGGAAGGAATGGTGGATGTTCACGATCCGCTGCGGCCAGGCCTCGACGAATTCCCGCGAGAGGACCCGCATGTAGCGGGCGAGCACGATCAGTTCGGGGGCATGACGGGCGAGCAGTTCCTGCAGGCCGGCCTCGTGACGAGCCATGCTCCCGGCCTCCCCCGGCCGGCCGTGTGGCACCTCATAAAACGGCACGCCGAACCGCTCGACCAGCGGGGCGAGGGCCGGGTGGTTGCTCGCCACCGCCACGATCCTCCCCGGCAACTCGCCGCAGGCATCAAGCAGCAGCAGTTCGCCGAGGCAGTGCGGCTCCTTCGTGGCGAAGACAATCACCTCCGGCCGCCGGCTCCACCGCAGGCGAATCGTGGCTCCGGGAGGCAGGGCCGCGGCAAGTTCCCGCTCGAGGTCGACAAGCGGCCCGGGAGCCGTTGACACATCCTTTGCCGAGCCCGCCGCGGTGACCTCGGCGCGAAAGAAGAAGTGCGGTGGCGAACTGTCGACGAATTCCTGGTTCCGCTCGATATTCAGCCCGCGGCTGCCGAGCACCCCTGTGATCCGGTGGATCAGGCCGACCTCGTCGGGGCAGTCGACCCGCACCACGAGCCGATCGTCGTGGGGCCGGCTCTCGCCGTGAACACCGCTCATCAGACCTGTCCGCCCGGTGTGTCGCGTTCGCGAAGCCTCGCGATCACCGCGGCAGGGTCATCCGGCACCCAGGCGATGGCCACCTCCTCGACGGCCACGTCGCCACTGCGGGGCGTGATCTCGACCGGCTCGAGGGGCATCGTGAGGGGATCGATCGCGTCGCGGATGCCGCGGACTTCCCGCTCGATCGCCTCCCGCAGCAGGGCCGATTCTTCGATGAGCGAGTCGATGTTCTCCTCCATCGCCGTCACCTCAGCCTGCTGCTGCGAGGCCTTGGTGGCCGACTTCACCGAGGTCGAGACCTTGTCGAGCCCGCGGCTGCCACCACGTCCGCGGAGCACGTCGTAAATCGCCACCCCCACCGAGACCCACGAAGCAACGCTGCCGCCCCGGGCCGCCGATCGTTCGCGATCGAGCTTCTGCCGGGCCTTGTCGATCCTCACGGCGAGCCGGTCGAGTTGTGTCGCATGACGTTCACGTAGTTTCTCGATGGCCGCATCGCGGGCCTCCCGCACCTCCTGGGCGATCCGCAGGCGATAGTCGGTTTCGGATTCTCCCGGCCGCGAGAGCGACGAGGCATGCTCCGACCTCCACAGCCGCAGGCGGCCGGTGCGGGCCAGGTGCGTCGCCAAGCTTGTAGCAAGCGAGGCCTGCCCCTTGGGCCCGGCAAGGATCGAAGGCAGCGAAGCGAAGTCGCCCTCTCGGGCGGAAGGCTCCAGCATCGGCCCCTCGTCGAGGGCCGCCGCATTCCGCCAGGCGTCGGCGGCCTGCTCGGGGGCCGGGGCGAGCAGGTCGAACTGCCGGCTGATGTCGATTCCGCCGTCTGCCCCGTCGGCGGTCGCGAAGCGAATCCTTCCCCGGCCATAGAGGGCAGGGCGGTAGAGGACCGCCCCAATCGGAGGCTCGGCGGGGGCGAGAAAGACCTCCCGCACTCCCGGCGGCAGGACCGGCCGCGGCCCGCCGGACGAGCCAGCCGGACGATCATTGCCCGTCGCGGGCGGCTCGGCTGCGGCAGCCGGCTCGGCCCTGGGGGTGAGCCTGGCAATCTCCTCGCGGGCCAGCGGTCCCCGCAGGTAGGAGAGCGTCCAGCGGGTGCGGAAGACGGTCTCGTCATCGTCGTGCACGCTGTGCAGCAGGAAGGTGCGACTGCCGAGTCCCGAGAGCAGCCGGTCGAGCCGGCCGCGGTCGAGCGTGTCGCCGGCGGCTGCCGCGGCCCCTTCGAGCCCGTCGACCACGCGGGCCTTGTCTCGCGCGGTCTGCAGCCGGCCCAGAAACCAGGTGCCGGCGTTGGAGAGGCCCTTGTAGTCGAGGTCGACCGGATTCTGCGTGGCCAGTACGACGCCCAGGCCGAAGGCTCGGGCCTGCTTGAGCAGCGTCAGCATCGGCAGTTTGCTCGGCGGGTTGGCCGAGGGCGGCAGGTAGCCGAAGACCTCGTCCATCATGAAGATCGCCCGCAGCGACGAGGTGCCCCGCTGCGACCGCATCCAGGAGACGGCCTGACCGGCGAGCAGCGTGACAAACGCCATCCGTTCGGCGTCGGAGAGATGGGCGATCGAGACAATACTCACCCGCGGCCGGCCCGCGGGGGTCCACAGCAGCCGCCCAATGTCGGCCGGCTCCCCCTCGAGCCGGGCCTCAAAACCGGGCGAGGCGGCGACCAAATTCAGCCGGCCGGCCAATTCGAACCGGTCGGCGGCGGGGTAGAAGTGCTCCAGTTCAAAGAAGCCGACCCGCTCCACCGGCGGCGCCGGCAGGGCCCGAATCAGTTCGCCAAGGCTCAGCGGACGGCCCGTCTTCCAGAGTGCGTCGATCACGGTGCACAGCAGCACATGCTCGCGGCTGCGGCCCGGTTCGGCGTCGATGCCGGCCAGGGCCAGAATGCCCGAAGCCACCGAGTCGAGCCGCTCGCGGAGCCGCTCCGGGTCGTTGCGGACCGCCTCGGTCGGCGGGTCGAGGCTGCCGAGCATCGCCAGCGGTCGGCCGGCCCGGCTGCCGGGGGTGTAGATCGCCATCTCGACGCTTTGCCGGAGACGGGCGATGCGTTCGGCCGACTGTCCGGAGGCGGCCAGGCCCTCGCTCCAGCGGGCGGCCGTCTGCCCGGCGAGCTCCTCCACCGAGAGTCCTTCGCGGCGAGCCGCATCGGGATCGACCCATGGCCGGAAGCTTTCCGGGGCGAGGTCGGGAAAGGAGAGCAGCAGACTGCCGAGGTCGCCCTTGGGGTCGATCACCACCGCGGGGATGCCGTCGAGGGCGGCCTCCTCGAGCAGGCCCACCAGGAGGCCCGTCTTGCCGCTGCCGGTCATGCCCACGCAGACCGCATGGGTGCACAGCCGCTTGGCCTTGAGGAGCACCGGCTCGGCGAGGCCACGACCCGAGTCAGGATCGACCCGCTCACCCATGTAAAACACCCCGAGCCCCTCGAAGTCGACGGGTGTGGCCGGCGGCGGGGCGGCAGGCTGCGACACGGGAGGAGCGTCCGGGGGGCGAAGGACGGCCGCGTTGTTCACGGCGGATCGCCATCGATTCAACGACGCGGCGGCCAGGGTTGCAACCGGCGATTCCCGGCCACGGACGAGGACCGTGGTTTCACCGATTGTCGCGGGCAAACCGGGAGCGACAAAGAGGGCCGGCGACGGGACCGAGAGTGCCGCAACCACCCCCGGACGCCGCCGCCGGCCAGAGAAGCCGAACGCCATCGGCTTCCGATTGGGATCGTTCACAAGAACCTGCGGGCCTCAGCCCCGACGCCGCCGGTCTCTGCAGGCCGGCGGCGATGAGAGCGTGAACACGATCACCTCCTCGCCCGTCACGGCGCTGATGTCATGGTGCACGTTGATCGGCTGGGAACCCGTCACGCTCTCGACGAGTTTCTCGAGCAAAGGACGGCCCGCGGCGACAAGATGGCTGCGAAAAGCCTTGAGGATTTCCGCCCCCCGGCCGTTGCCGTTGGCATGCGAGTCCATCAGTCGCTGCTCGGCGGCGGTGAGCACCCCCTGCATGTGGACAAAGAGCCTGTTGTCGACGAGATGGGTGCGGACATCCCTTGGTCCGCGGCCCATGTATTCCTGCTGGAAGCGGGAGACGACGTCGCAGATTGCGGCCTCGATCTCGCCCTGGCTGCGGTGGCGGCCATTCTCCGCGGGAGGCGTCGGCTCCTGGCTGCGTGGCATGGGTGGGCTCCTGCTGTTGAGAACGGCCGGCACGACACGCCTCGTTGTAGAAACCCCTCTATGTGGGGGGTGTTGCCTCTGGCGATTTGCTTCGGGTTGGCGAGCCGGTCGCCTTGACCGAACGGCTCGGAGTTCCGCCTGCGCAGGTCACGCCGACTTTGCACAACTGTCCGGCCCGCATCCGCAACCACGGCCTTCAGCAGCAAACCGCACAATCCACGCAGGCTCCCCCGCCTGCTTGCGTTGCCCATCTTTCCGGGTTATTATCGCCGCCGTCGCGTTGCTGATGACAACCGCCTTGCTGCGGTCGGCTGACTCAAAGCGACACGGAACGAACTCCTGACGGAAGACGAGTCGAGGGGCAGTTCGGCCAGCCGGCCGGAGGGTCCATCGCAGCGTAAGCCGGCGTGAGTGTGTGCCTCCGGGCAACCACTCCCGTCGGCTTTTTTTGTTGTTCGATTCCCGCGATCGACGAAGACGTTGCGATTCACCCCAGCCCCCGAACCGTTTGGAGCCACGATGCCACCGAGAACCGAAAAGGCCGGCCGAAAACCTGCCGACCGCAACCCGATGAATCAACGGATTGCCCGATGTGTCGCGCAGGCCGCGGGAACATTCGAACACCTGCTCACCGGACGGTCGCCGGTGAGCGTGACGGTCGTGGCCAGCGGGTCCTCCCTGGTGGTCACCCTGCACGAGCGATTTTCACCACTCGAAGCAGACCTCGCCGATACCGATGGCGGCCTCGGCAAGATCGAGGATTTTCACCGCTATCTCTTCGAGAATTCCTTCGATGCCTTTCGCAGCCATCTCCGCGATTCAGCGGGCGTGGAACTCCGCGGCGGCATCGCCCATGTCGATGGCACGACCCACAGCGTGCTCAAAACATTCACGACCGCACCGACGGTGGAGCTGTTCCTGCTCGGCAGGGGCCTGCCGCTGCTCGGTGTGCCGGTCGATGCACACATGCATGCCGAGGGCGTGCGTGTCCAAGGAGCGGGCGGCACCGGTGCCGCAAGCAGCTGAACTCTTTCCCGAAGGACTCGATGACCCATAGGAACCGAGGTACCCAATGCTGGTGCTGACCCGGAAGAACCGAGAGAGCGTGGTCATCGGCCGCGCCGAAGACCTCGAGGTCGTGCTCGAGATCACGATCCTGGAAATCGAAGGCGGCCGCGTGCGGCTCGGCTTCGAGGCGGACAACAAGATGCCGATCCATCGCCGCGAGGTGTGGGATCGCATCCGCAACGGCCAGCCGGCTCCCGAGCCGCGGAAGGCTGCGACCGGCGGCGTACTGCGACGCTGAGTCGAGGCAGATGTGGACGACTGCTTGCATGCCGCCGGGGCCATCGGGCCCCGGCGGCATCTGCCGAATCTGCTTCCCTTCCCAAGCTCTCCCCCGCAAGCCCCAGGAACACTTTCCGAAGGTGGTGCATGAAATCCCAAGGTGAGATCGAGGCGGCGGTCTGCGACGGCATCTCGAAGTTCCATCAGGAATTTATCGGTCGCGGCCCCCAGGACATCCGTTCCCATTTGCTCGGCACGCTGCTGGTCGTGCGGCTCCAAGGCGCCCTCTCGGCCGCCGAACGACAGCTGCTTGTCCCGCATGCACGGCCCGCCAACGCGGCAGACGCACCGGCCGACCCGAGCCACAACGGCAATGGTCACGCCGGCGACGAGACCAACGGCCGCGCCCTGCTCAAGCAGGTTCGCAGCCACATGGTGGCCATCGGACGCTTCCGCCTGGAGTGCATCGTGCGTGAGGCGGCCGGCGTTTCGCTTGTCAGCGTGCACCACGACATCTCGACCGTCACCGGTGAGGAGGTGATCGTGTTTTCGCTGGCGGCCGAGCCCGCCTGCCGCCCGAAGCGAAGCCTGCCGCGGTAGCCGCGGCCTGCGACCCGTCAGTAGAATCCTCCGGTCGAGGGAGTTCGTTCCGGCAGTTCGCCGGAAGACCCCCCGCGGAAATCCGGGCAGCCAGGATGCCATCCACCTCCTCCGCCTCACCAACATCGCTCGACCGAGCCCGCGTGCTGCTCGTCGATGACCAGCGGATCATCGGTGAGGCGGTCCGCCGCATGGTGGCCGCGGAGGAGGGGATCGAATTCCACTTCTGCGACGACGCCAAGGCCGCCCTGGAGGCCGCCGAGGCGTTGGGGCCGACGGTGATCCTGCAAGACCTTGTGATGCCGGACGTCGATGGACTTGATCTGGTTCGCGAGTTTCGGGCCAACGAGCGGCTGCAGGACGTGCCGATCATCGTGCTCTCGGCCCGGGAAGAGCCGACGGTCAAGGCCGAGGCCTTTGCCCTGGGGGCCAACGACTACATCGTGAAGCTGCCCGACCCGCTGGAACTGATCGCCCGCATCCGCTACCACTCCCGTGGGTATGTGGCCCTCGTCGAGCGAAACGCGGCCTTCGAGGCCCTCCAGGCCAGCCAGCGGACGCTCGCCGATGACCTCGCTTCGGCGGCGAACTACGTGCAATCGCTGCTGCCACCGCCGCAGACGCTCGGCGGGGCAACCGCCGACTGGCGATTCATCCCATCGGCGGAACTCGGCGGCGACATCTTCGGCTACCACGCCCTCGACGAGCACCGCACCGCCTTCTATCTGCTCGATGTCTGCGGCCACGGCGTGCGGGCGGCGCTGTTGAGCGTGTCGGCTTTCAATGCCCTGCGGAGCGAGGCCCTGCCCCAGACCGACTTCCACGACCCCGGCGGGGTGCTCGAAGCACTCAATCGGGCCTTCCCGATGGAGCGGCAAAACGACATGTTCTTCACGATCTGGTATGGGGTTTACGATGCCCCCAGCCGAACGCTCCGCTGGTCCGGAGGCGGCCATCCTCCGGCGGTGTTCCTCGCCGGCGATGGGGCCGAGCCTGAGCTGCTGACCTCGGACGGCCCCCTGATCGGGGCGGTCGAGGGGCTCGAGTTCGAGGCGGCGGAGGTGGTGGTGCCCCCCGGGGCAAAGCTCTTTATCTATAGCGACGGGGCCTTCGAGGTGAGCCGCCCCGACGGCTCAATGTGGACCTTCGACGAGTTTGTGGCGACCCTCGCCGGGCCGCTCGAGAACCGGGAAAAACCCCAGGAAAACTCGCAGGAAAACCGAATGGACCGGCTCCTTGGCCACATTCGCGAACTCTCGGCACGCGATGACTTCAGCGACGACTTCTCGATGGTGGAGGTCAGCTTCCGCTGAGACTCCGCGGCCGCGGAGCCGGCCCGGAGGCCGCGTCGGTCTCCCCGGTTGCATAGGGAAGGCGAATCCGTACACTTGACCGGTTCGCGGGCCAAACCGGTCGCTAGCGTAGCTCAACTGGCAGAGCAGCTGATTTGTAATCAGCAGGTTGCGGGTTCAAATCCCGCCGCTAGCTCACTCGTCAGGCCTTCCCGCTGCCCACTGCCGGCGGTGGCGCGACAGCGTCCGGATTTTCGTACAAACCAACGGGCTCGTGTCGTGGTCATTTCCGGGAGGACGGCGGATTCGATCTTGATGGAGCCGGCCCGGCTCCGGAGTGAGCAAACTGAATACCCGTCATGCCGGGCGTCCGGCAGGGCACTACATCCGAACAGGGGAGTTTCCCGAGCGGTCAAAGGGGTCAGACTGTAAATCTGATGGCTTCTGCCTTCGCAGGTTCGAATCCTGCACTCCCCACTCTCGGCCCCCGCGAAGCACCGGCCGCAGGCGGCGGGGCTGTGAGAGCCGGAGTTGGCGACCCACCGCGGGTGTAGCTCAATGGTAGAGCAATAGCCTTCCAAGCTAAAGACGAGGGTTCGATTCCCTTCACCCGCTGTCGACTGCCGCTCTTGCCTCCTCACCCCCCTCACCGCCAGCCGCACACACGAGCAATTCCGCAACCGACGCAGACACACGACGAGACAATCGACGACACTACACACCACACAAACCACACCCGAGGCCGTCCCGTGCGCCCGGCTGCTGCTGTAGCTCAGTTGGTAGAGCGCGTCCTTGGTAAGGACGAGGTCATGGGTTCAAGTCCCATCAGCAGCTCTCCGGCGGCCGGCACGACAACCAACCGCACCCGCCGCCAGGCGGCCGACCAGACAACCAACCGAACAGCCGGCGGAGCGTTTCCGCCGGCGGACTGTCACGACCGTTGATCGAAACCCGAAGCAGGCGAAGTCCTGCAATCCCTGCGAAGAGAACCGAGGAAAAAGCATGGCAAAGGATACGTTTGAGAGGACCAAGCCCCACGTCAATGTCGGCACGATCGGCCACATCGACCACGGGAAGACCACGCTCACAGGCGCCCTGGTGGCCGTGCAGGCCGCCAAGGACCTCGCCGTGGCCAAGAGCTACGCCGACATCGCCAAGGGTGGCACGGTCCGCGACGACACGAAGACGGTGACGATCGCGGTCAGTCACGTGGAATACGAGACCGACAAGCGGCACTACGCCCACATCGACTGCCCCGGCCACGCCGACTTCATCAAGAACATGATCACCGGCGCCGCCCAGATGGACGGGGCGATCCTGGTGGTCAGCGCCACCGACGGCCCGATGCCGCAGACGCGGGAGCACATCCTGCTCGCCCGGCAGGTGGGCGTTCCGGCTCTGGTCGTCTTCCTCAACAAGGTCGACCTTGTCGACGACGAAGAGCTGCTCGACCTCGTCGAGATGGAAATCCGCGAACTGCTCACCAAGTATGGCTTCCCGGGCGACGACATTCCGATCATTCGGGGGGCGGGCAAGCCGGCCTACGACAGCCCTGCCGATCCGGAGGCGAGCAAGTGCATCGGCGAGCTGCTCGACGCGATCGACAGCTACATCCCCGAGCCGGCCCGCGAGATCGACAAGCCCTTCCTGATGGCGATCGAAGACGTTTTCTCGATCGAGGGCCGCGGCACCGTGGCCACCGGGCGTATCGAGCGGGGTGTGGTGAAGGTCGGTGACGAGGTCGAGATCATCGGCCTGTCCGACAAGATCGAGAAGACGACCGTCACCGGCGTCGAGATGTTCAAGAAGATCCTCGAGTCGGGTCAGGCCGGCGACAACGTGGGCTGTCTGCTCCGCGGTGTGGCCCGCGACGAGATCGAACGCGGGCAGGTTCTCGCCAAGCCGGGCTCGATCAAGCCCCACAAGAAGTTTGAGTGCGAGGTCTACGTGCTCGCCAAGGAGGAGGGGGGCCGCCACACGCCCTTCTTCGCCGGCTACCGGCCGCAGTTCTACTTCCGGACCACCGACGTGACCGGAACGACGAAGCTGCTCGGCGGCGTGGAAATGGTCTCGCCTGGTGACAACGTGAAGATGGAGGTGGAGTTGATGGTGCCCATCGCCATGGACGACGGCGTCCGTTTTGCGATTCGTGAGGGCGGCCGCACGGTCGGCTCCGGCGTGGTCACCAAGATCATCGAGTAGAATCGGAGAGTGGAATCACTAGGGGCGTAGCTCAATTGGCAGAGCGCTGGTCTCCAAAACCAGAGGTTGCGAGTTCGATTCCCGCCGCCCCTGCCATTCGGGCCATCCGGCACGGTCGTGCTCGGCCGTGCCGGGTGGTTTCGAGCCGCGTTGAGGATTCTGATTTCCATCGTGAACCCCCGGCCATGGATCCCGACGACAACGCCGGAAAATCGCGTGCAGCTTTTTCCTGACCTTTCGCAGACGGAGCGCCGATCCGGAAACGGATGACGGCGGCGTAATAGCCGTGGCAGGCACAGACAACACCGCAGCTGGTGGGAGTTTCTGGACGAATCTCCTCAGTTTTTCAGTCTACAAGCGTCACCAGGGAAGGTTCGCCAGGCAGGCCACTTTTGCAGCCCTGGCAGTGACCGTTGCCATTGGCGTGTGGCGGCTGGCCGAACTCCTGCCGTTGTGGTTTGGCAGCGATTCCGGCAGCGACGTGTCCACCGACTTCGGAGTGGTCCGGTTCCTGGTGCCTGGGCTGCTTCTGGCGAGCGGGCTGTGGTTGAGCTTTCGGGCGGTCAACCTGCCCAGCTTCGCCGATTTTCTGATCGCCGTGGAGGCGGAGATGGCGAAGGTTTCATGGCCCTCCCGCTCGGAGGTGGTTCGCTCCTCGGCGGTGGTGATTTTCATGATGTTCGCCCTCGCGGCGATTCTGGGGTTGTACGATCTGTTCTGGTGGTTTGTCCTCCGCGGCGTGCAGGGCATCGGCTCCTGAGCCGGCTCGCGGCGGCAGCGGCCGAACCACCGACCATCACCGCGAATGAAACCCACCACATTGGACGAATCGGCAGGCACAAATCGGCACGCAGGAGACGAGAAGGCACGTGATGACTGACCAGCCACGCGAAGAACCCGAGGAGCGGCCCGGCGACGACCAAACCGCCGCCGAGGCGTTGGAGACGATCGGCGAGGGCCAGCCACCGCCCGCGGAAACACCTGCGGCCGCACCGGCGGAGCAGGCAGCCGATGAGTCCGTTGAGGCCGAGGCCCGGCCGGCCGACGAGGCTGCCGTCGCTGATGCACTTGATGAACTTGATGAAGACGATGACGACGACGGGCCGGTCGAGGCCGAGGATCCCTTCAGCGGCAGCGAAGATGCCGAGCCGGTCGCCATCGACGCCGATGACGAGGCGGAAACGGCCGACACGGCCGGCGTGTCCGCCGGAGAGATGCAGTGGTACATCCTCAAGGTCCAGAGCAACCGTGAGGATTCGATCCGCGACGGCCTGCTGCGGCGGGTCAAATTGCAGGGTCTTGATCACTTTTTCGGCGAGGTGATCGTGCCCAAGGAGCAGGTCACGGAGTTCAAGGGGGGCAAGAAGCGGGTTGTTTCCCGCAAGCTTTATCCGGGCTACATCCTCGTGAACATGGTTCTCAATGACGAGACGTGGTATCTCGTCCGCGAGACCTCCGGAATCGGTGACTTCACCGGCTCGGCAGGCCGGCCGAGTCCGATGCTCGAGGCGGACGTCGCCAAACTCCTCAATAAGTCCGAGGAAAAGGCGGACGAGGCGCCACGGCTGAAAATCAACTTCAAGAAGGGTGACCGCGTGAAGATCAACGAGGGCACCTTCGAGAATTTCGAGGGCGAGGTCGAGCAAATCGACGAAGCCAACGGTCGAGTGACGGTAATCTTGAGCATCTTCGGCCGCTCCACGCCGGTTGATATCGAGTATTGGCAGATCGAGACCGTCTGATGCCGCGGGGCCGACCCGGCGGGGACCGCTCCTGCGGCCTCGTGGCCGCGGGGGCTTGAAAGCCGGCTTCTGGCAGGGTAATCACGAGGATTCTGCGGGCGGTTTTGGCCGGAGCCCGCAACGACGAGAGGATCGCGACGATGGCAAAACAGATGGTCGGTCAGGCGAAGTTCCAGGTGCCGGGCGGGCAGGCCACGCCGGCCCCGCCGGTGGGCACATCGCTCGGCCGATTTGGAATCAACCTCGGGCAGTTCGTGCAGCAGTTCAATGACCGCACGAAAGAGGCTGGCGGGATGCCGATTCCGGTGGTGGTGACCGTCTACAACGATCGCTCGTTCGACTTCGTCACCAAGAGCCCGCCCGCGGCGGCCTTACTGAAGAAGGCGGCCGGGTTGGCGAAGGGATCTGGCGTTCCCAACCGCGACAAGGTGGGCAAGGTCTCCGAGGCCCAACTTGATGAAATCGTGAAACTCAAGGCCGCCGACCTCAACGCAAGGGATACCGAACACGCCCGCCGCATGATCGCCGGCACCTGCCGCAGCATGGGCATCGAGGTGGAGGGCTGATCGCCACCGCCGTCAGGAGTCAGGGAATACCGTGAAACAGACCAAGCGTATGAAAGCCGCCAGGGAAAAGCTTCCCACATCCGAGGCACCCCTCCCATTGGAAGAGGCGGTGGGGGTGCTCAAGAATTTCCCGGCGACCAAGTTCGACCAGACGGTCGAGATCCATGTTCGCCTGGGGATCGATCCGAAGCAGGCCGACCAGATCGTGCGGGGATCCCTCGTTTTGCCCCACGGCATCGGCAAGGCGAAGCGGGTCGTGGTCTTTGCCAAGGGCAACCTCGCCGATGAGGCGAAGGCCGCCGGAGCCGAGGAGGTCGGCGGAGAGGAACTTGCCAAGCGGATCAAGGAGGGCTGGACCGATTTTGACGTGTGCATTGCGGCACCCGACATGATGGGCTTGGTGGGCCCTCTCGGGAAGGTACTCGGCCCCCGTGGCTTGATGCCGAGCCCGCGGGCCGGAACGGTCACCGCCGAGATCTCAAAGACGGTCGGCGAATACCGGGCGGGCAAGGTGGAGTTTCGCAACGACCCCACCGGCATCGTGCACGCGGTGGTGGGCAAATTCAGCTTCGAACCGGCGAAACTCGCGGAAAACATCCGGGCTTTCGTGGACCACATCAACTCGCTGCAGCCGGCGAGCGTGAAGGGGCAGTACATCAAGAGCATCTCGATTGCGGCCACGATGAGCCCGGGGGTGGCGGTCGCCGCCTGAGCGGCACGCATTTTCCCGAGCCCCCCCTTCCCGAACGGCAAATTTTGGGCAGAATGAGGGGCTCGCGTATGCGGGCGGTCGCGGTGACGGCTGAGGCATCTGCGGGAGTGGGCCTGCCACCCGCAGCCATCGCCGACGGGCTGCGGTCGCTGCCGACGAGCGGCCCTGCAAATAGCGAACAGGTGAATCAACAAGAGTCAAGAATGCGGAAGCACGTTCCGCGTGTCCGAAGCGAGCGTCAGTCATGAGCAAGCGGGTCAAAAAAATGCTGATCGAGGATCTCCGCGAGCGGCTCACGGGCGTGGGCGACGTGATCCTGCTGCATCTCGGCCCGCTCAACGCAGAGCGGACGACCGAACTGCGACGGAAACTCCGCGAGAAGGACATCAAACTGCAACTTGTCAAGAACAGCTTGGCCCGCCTCGCCACCGCCGACACGCCACTGGCACCGGCCTGTGCCGAGATGGAAGGGATGCTGGCGATGGCCTGGGGCGGCGAAGACGTCGTCGACCTGGCCAAGGAACTCGACCGTATCGCGGGCCTTGCGGAGTACGAAGGGCTGGAGTTTCGCGGTGGAGCCCTCGACGGTGATCGCCTCGGTCCGGACGACGTGCGAAAGGTCGCGAAGTGGCCGAACCGTACCGAACAACTCTCGATTCTCTCCGGGCAGATCAGTTCGCTCGGCGGCTTGCTTTCCGGACAGTTGCTCTCCGCCGGCGGAGGGCTGGCGGGGCAGATCGCCTCGCGGGTCGAAGAACTCGAGAAGTCGGAAGGCTGACGACGCACAGAGGGATCACACCGGCAACGTCACAAACAAAACAGGTTCAGGTTCGAGACATCGGTTGCGGCGGCGGAGGGCGGTCGCGCCGGTTTTTTTCAGTGAAAGGATCAGATAGCAATGGCAACGGCTGAAGAAACCCGAGAGTTTTCCGGCGAGACGAAGGAACTCGGTGACAAGATCGTCGGGCTGACGTTGAAGGCGGCGAAGGAGCTTTCCGACTACCTCGACGAGGTGCACGGCATCAAGCCCGCATCGGGCGGGGCGGTGATGGTGGCTGCAGGCGGTGGCGGCGGCGAGGGCGGCGGCGAGGCCGCAGCCGAGCAGACCGAGTTTGACGTGGTGCTCGAGAGCTTCGGCGACAACAAGATCGGCGTGATCAAGGTCGTACGGACGGCCACGGGCCTGGGCCTCAAGGAGGCCAAGGAACTCGTGGAATCCGCCCCGGCAAAGATCAAAGAGGGCATCTCCAAGGAAGACGCGGAGAAACTCAAGGCCGAACTCGAGGAGGCCAAGGCCACGGTTGCGATCAAGTAAACGCCGGAAAAACCGGGGCCTCAGGCCGGGAATTTGGATTTCTGGCCAAGAGCCGGTATACTTCCGGGTTCTGCAGAGCCCCCAGCCTTCCGCCATCCTGGATTCGGTTTGCGAGCCACCGCGGCTGTCCACCGCTCGCTCGCGATCCCGCCTATGCCCGTGTGTCCCAAAGCGATCGCCTTCACCCTCGACAACGGTGGAACGCGATTTGCTCAGCCTGACCTGAACCGGCCTGACCGCAGTCGCGCTGCCGTCATCTGCCGGCAGTGATTGCCGCCTGCCGATTCACAGCCGCTCGCCAAACCACCAACTCAGGAGCCTCTTCTCAATGGCAACAAGCGCCGTCCGCCGACTGCAGCCCACCGCGATCCGCCATTTCGGAAGTCACCGCGCCAGCCATCAGATCCCCGACCTGACTGACATCCAGACCCGCTTCTACGACGCATTTCTGCAGTACGACGTGCCCTCCGCCAAGCGGAAGGATCAGGGCATCGAGGGCGTGCTTCGTGAAATCTTCCCGATCGAGAGTTATGACAAGACCGTCAAGCTCGAGTATCTCCGCTACGAACTCGGTAAGCCGCGGTATGAGCCCGACGAGTGCCGCCAGCTGCGGCTGACCTACGGGCGTCCGTTGCGGGTCCGGCTCCGACTGACCCGCGAGGAGCCGATCGAGGAGGAGGTTTATCTCGGCGACGTGCCGATCATGATGGGCGGTGGCGAGTTCATCATCAATGGCGCCGAGCGGGTCGTTGTCAGCCAGCTGCATCGCTCGCCCGGCATCGACTTCGTGGCCGACACCGAGTCGGCCGACCGCAAGACCTACAGTTGCAGGATCATTCCCGAGCGGGGCAGCTGGATTGAGATCAACGTCTCCAAAAAAGACACGCTCCAGATCCGCATTGACCAGAGCGGGAAGTTCTCGGCCCTCACGCTCCTGCGGGCGATGGATCCGAAATACTCCAACGACAACGAAATCCTCAAGCTTTTCTACAAGACCAAGCTGGAGAAGGTGGCCGGTGGCCGCAGCGTCTCGAAGCTCGAGGGGAAGGTCGCCGCCACCGATATCGTCTATCCCAAGGCCTCGGAGCGGGCCGGGGAGGTGATCGTTGATGCGGGCGTGAAGATCAGCCGCGACATGGCGGAACTGATCTGCACATCGGGCCTGAAGAGCGTGGAAGTGATGGAGGACCAGAAGATTCCGTTGGTGCTCAACAGCCTCCGCGAGGATGCCGACGAGTCGAAACGGCGGACGGGCGTCGCTCCGAGTCATGAGGATGCGCTGGTGCGGATCTATCAGCGGCTGCGGCCGGGCAACCCGCCCGCCCTCGACAAGGCCAGGGCCCTGTTCGACGAGAAGTTCAACGACACCAACCGCTACCGCCTTGGACGCGTCGGCCGCTTCCGCATCAATCGCAAGCTGGGCCTGGCGGTGCCCGAGACGGTGATGACCCTGCGGGCGGAAGACCTGATCGCGGCGATCAAGTACATCCTCAGGCTCACCGAAGGGGAGGAAGAGGTGGAGGTCGATGACATCGACCACCTCGGCAATCGCCGGCTGCGAACGATCGACGAACTGGCCAGTGACGAACTGCGGAAGGGCTTTCTCAAACTCCGTCGCACGGTGCAGGAGCGGATGAGCCTCAAGGATGTGACCGAGATGTCACCCCGCTCGCTGATCAACCCCAAGAGCATCTCTGCCGCGATCGAGTATTTTTTCGGCCGCGGTGAACTCTCGCAGGTGGTCGACCAGACCAATCCGCTCTCGATGCTGACCCACGAGCGGCGGCTCTCGGCTCTCGGCCCGGGCGGCCTGAATCGCAAGCGGGCCGGCTTCGAGGTTCGCGACGTTCACATCTCGCACTACGGCCGTATCTGCCCGATCGAAACGCCCGAAGGCACCAACATCGGCCTCATCTCGAGCCTCGCGATCTACTCGGGTGTCGACTCCTACGGCTTCCTGGTGACGCCCTACCGCAAGGTTTCGAAGGGGAAGCTCACCGATGATGTCGTCTGGCTGCGGGCCGACGAGGAGCACGAGGCCTACCTCGCTCCGGCCGACGCACCGGTGGTTGATGGCAGGCTGCATGGTGACGCGATCGTGGCCCGCTACCACGGCGACTTCGTGATCGTGCCGGCCGAGAAGATCGGCTACATCGACGTCGCTCCCAGCCAGATGGTCGGGGTGTCGGCCGGGCTGATTCCCTTCCTCGAGCACGACGACGCCAACCGGGCTCTGATGGGCTCCAACATGCAGCGACAGGCGGTGCCCCTTCTGGTCACCGAGCCACCGGTGGTGGCGACCGGCATGGAGCACGACGTGGCCACCAACTCCGGTCTGCTCGTGCGTGCCGGCCGCAAGGGCACCGTGACCTACGTCGACGCCGACACGATCGAGATCACGACCCCCTCGGGCATCGTCGAAAACCACAAACTCCGCAAGTACGTCGGCCTCAACGAGCGGACCTGCCAAAACCAGAAGCCGATCGTGACCCTCGATCAGAAGGTCGAGAAGGGTGAGGTGATCGCCGACGGTGCCGGCACCTACAAGGGCGAGCTGGCCCTCGGTCGCAATGTGCTCGTGGGCTTCATGGCCTGGGACGGCTTCAACTTTGAGGACGCGATCATCATCAGCGAGGAACTCGTCGAGGACGATGTCTACACCTCGATCCACATCGAGGAATACGACATCGAGATCCGTGACACCAAACTCGGCAAAGAGGAGTTCACCCGCGACATCCCCAACGTCGGCGAGCGGGCCCTGCACAACCTCGATGAGAACGGGATCGTGCGGATCGGCACCTATGTGCGGCCCGGCGACATCCTCGTCGGCAAGGTCTCACCCAAGAGCAAGACCGAACTGACGCCAGAAGAGAAGCTGCTGCATGCCATCTTCGGCCGGGCCGGCGAGGACGTGAAGAACGATTCGCTCGAGGTGCCCTCGGGCGTGGAGGGGATCGTGACCGCCACCGAGCGGTTCTCGCGGCGGATGAGCCTCTCCGAAGAAGAGCAGCGGGAGTTTGAAAAGCAGCTCAAGGAGGCCGAAACGGAGGGCAACCTGCGGATCGCCGAGGCCTTCGGCGGGATGGTCAGCGAGATCGAAAGGGTGCTCCAGCGTCCCCTGCCGGCGGCCGACGGCTCGCCGTTGGTTCGCGATCAGGACCACAAGGTGGTGGCCCAGCGGGCCGAGAGCTTTTCTCTCGACGGCCTCGACATCCGCTCCCCCGAGCGGAAGGCGGAGGTCGACAAGATCTACAAGGTCCAGTGGCCTGCCGTCGAGGAGGCGATTGACGCTAAGGAGCGGCGGCTCAACAGCATGCGGCGGGGCGACGAACTGCGGCCCGGCGTGCTGCAGATGGTGAAGGTCTACGTGGCCGCCAAGCGGGTCATCTCGGTGGGCGACAAGATGGCCGGTCGTCACGGCAACAAGGGGGTGATCGCCAAGATCCTGCCGAAGGAGGACATGCCTTTCCTCGAGGACGGCACTCCGATTCAGATCATGCTCAACCCGCTCGGCGTACCGAGCCGCATGAATGTCGGCCAGATTCTCGAGACTCATCTCGGCTGGGCGGGGAAGGTGCTCGGCTTCCAGGCCGTGACGCCGGTCTTCGACGGGGCCAGTGAAGAGGACATCAATGAAGTGCTCGCCGAGGCGGGCCTGCCGAAGCACGGCAAGACCCAACTGTTCGACGGCCGCACCGGTGAGCCGCTCGAGCAGGAGACCACCGTGGGCTACATCTACATGCTCAAGCTGCACCATCTTGTCGATGACAAGGTGCACGCCCGCTCCACCGGCCCCTACTCGCTGATCACCCAGCAGCCGCTCGGCGGCAAGGCGCGATTCGGCGGGCAACGGTTCGGTGAAATGGAGGTCTGGGCCCTGGAAGCCTACGGGGCCGCCTACATCCTCCAGGAGCTTCTCACGGTCAAGAGCGATGACGTCGAGGGCCGCACCAAGATCTACGAGAGCATGGTCAAGGGCAAGAACACGCTCGAGGCGGGCACGCCCGCGAGTTTCGACGTGCTCACCAACGAGATCCGCGGCCTGGCTCTGAACATGCAACTGGAGAAGAGAAGGATCTAGGATTTCCGCGGGGATTTCCGCGGGGATTTCCGCGGGGATTTCCGCGGGGATTTCCGCGGGGATTTCCGCGAGCGAGCAGATTCCGGCCTTCGCCCCGCGGGCAGGGAATGAACCACAAGTCGAGAACACTTCAGGAGACATAAACGTGAGCATCGGCGAAGCCACCTACGATCGCGTCAACGACTACTCTGCCGTGAAGGTCAGCCTGGCCAGGCCGCACGACATTCGCAGCTGGTCGTTCGGCGAGGTGAAGAAGCCGGAAACCATCAATTACCGTACCTACCGTCCTGAAAAGGACGGCCTGATGTGCGAGCGGATCTTCGGTCCAGAAAAGGACTGGGAGTGCGCCTGCGGCAAATACCGCGGGATGAAATACAAGGGCATGATCTGCGACCGCTGCGGCGTGAAGGTCACCCACAGCCGCGTTCGCCGCAAGCGGATGGGGCACATCGAGCTGGCTGCGCCGGTGGTCCACATCTGGTTCTTCAAGGCGATGCCCAGCCGACTCGGCGCCCTGCTCGACATGAAGACCTCGAGCCTCGAGAAGGTGATCTATTTTCAGGACTATGTGGTTCTCGAGCCGGGCGACACGCCGCTGAAGCGTCAGCAGTTGCTCTCCGAGGAAGAGTACCGGCAGGCCAAGACCGACTACGGCGAGGGTGCCTTCGAGGCGGGCATGGGCGCCGAGGCGGTCCGCAAACTTCTGCTGTCGCTCGATCTTGTGACGCTCTCCAAGGAGCTTCGTGACGAGCTGGCAACCACCGGCTCAAAACAGAAGATGAAGGACCTCGTCAACCGGCTGAAGATCGTTGAGGCGATCCGGGACAGCGAGAACAAGCCGGAATGGATGGTGCTCGACGTGATCCCGGTGATCCCGCCGGACCTGCGGCCGCTGGTCATGCTTGACAGCGGCAATTTCGCCACCAGCGATCTCAACGACCTCTACCGTCGGATCATCAACCGCAACAACCGGCTGAAGAAACTGGTCGACCTCAACGCCCCGGAGGTGATCATCCGCAATGAAAAGCGGATGCTGCAGCAGTCGGTCGATTCCCTCTTTGACAACAGCCGCTGCAAGCGGCCGGTGCTCGCCTCGAGCAACCGCCCTCTCAAGAGCCTGACCGACATGATCAAGGGCAAGCAGGGCCGGTTCCGCGAGAATCTCCTCGGCAAGCGGGTCGACTACTCGGCGCGGAGCGTGATCGTGGTGGGGCCGAATCTCCGTCTCCACCAGTGCGGCCTGCCGAAGAAGATCGCGCTGGAACTCTACCAGCCCTTCATCATCCGGCGGCTCAAGGATCTCGGCCATGCCGACACCATCAAGAGTGCCAAGAAGATGCTCGAGCGGAAGGAGGCGGAGGTCTGGGACATCCTCGAGGAGGTGATCCGCAACCACCCCGTGCTTCTCAATCGGGCGCCCACGCTGCATCGGATGGGAATCCAGGCCTTTGAGCCGGTGCTTGTCGAGGGCAACGCGATCAAGCTCCATCCGCTCGTCTGCAAGGGCTTCAATGCCGACTTCGACGGCGACCAGATGGCGGTCCACCTGCCGCTCTCGATCGAAGCCCAGGTGGAGGCACACACCCTGATGCTTTCCACCAACAACATCTTCAGCCCCGCCAACGGGGCTCCGATCATCTCGCCTTCGCAAGACGTCGTGATGGGCTGCTACTACCTCACAATGGCCCTGCCGGGGCGGGCTGGCGAGGGAATGGTCTTTCGCAGCTTCGAGGAGGTGGAACTGGCCCATTCGCTCGGCAAGGTCGACACCCATGCGAGGATCAAGGTCAAGCTGCCGGGCGATCGGCGGCTGAAGACCGATGCCGACGTGGAAAGTGAGCCTGGTGCCCTGATTGAAACGACCGCCGGCCGGGTGCTGTTCAACTCGATCCTTCCCGACGGGATGCTCTTCTACAACGACCCGATGCGGTCTGGCGCGTTGGCCAACGTGATCTCCGACTGCTATCAGACGCTCAACCGTCGCAGTACGATCGACCTGCTCGACGACATGAACCGTATCGGTTTCCGCTGGGCGACCCGCAGCGGCCTCTCCTTCGCCACCGACGACCTGATCACTCCCGAGACGAAAACCAAGATCATCGGCGAGGCGGAGAAGAACGTGCTCAAGATCATGAAGCTCTACCAGCGAGGCGTGATCACCGACGGCGAGCGGTACAACCAGGTGCTCGACGCCTGGACCCACGCCCGCGAGCAGATCACCAAGGAAATGATGACCGAGCTGGAGCAGGACACCGACGCCAAGCCCAACCGCCGTGGCGGCTACGTGAACCCGATCCATCTGATGGCCCATTCCGGTGCCCGCGGCGGCGTGGAGCAGATTCGGCAGCTCGCCGGCATGCGTGGTCTGATGGCCAAGCCCTCCGGCAAGATCATCGAAACCCCGATCAAGGCCAACTTTCGCGAGGGCCTCACGGTGCTGGAATACTTCAGTTCCACCCACGGTGCCCGTAAAGGTCTTGCCGACACGGCCCTCAAGACGGCCGATTCAGGCTACCTGACACGCAAACTCGCCGACGTGGCCCAGAACGTGGTCGTGACCATGGAAGACTGCGGCACACCGCAGGGAATCGAAAAGACGGTCATCTACCGCGGCGAGAAGGTGGAGGTCAATCTGGCCGACAGTATCCGCGGTCGGGTGAGCATCGACGAGATCCGTAATCCCAAGACCGGCGAGGTGGTCGTCGGCGAGAACGAACTGATCAGCCCCGCGGTGGCCCGCCGGATCGAGGCTCTCGGCCTCGATCGGCTTCAGGTTCGTAGCCCCCTGACATGCGAGGCCCCGCTTGGTGTCTGTCGGCTCTGCTATGGCATGGACCTCTCCACCGGTTCGATGGTCGAGGAGGGCATGGCCGTCGGCATCATTGCGGCCCAGAGCATTGGCGAGCCAGGAACGCAGCTGACGATGCGGACCTTCCACATCGGCGGTGTCGGGCAGCGTGCGATTGAGGAAAATGAGAGCAAGGCGAAGAAGGCCGGGCTCGTGCGGTTTACCCGTCTGCGGACGGTGACCAACGAGCAGGGGGAGCAAGTGGTGCTCACCCGCAACGGTGAAATCTCGATCGTCGACGAAACCGGCCGGGAGCTCGAGAAGTTTGACGTGCCCGTCGGTGGCATCCTCAAGGTGACCGAGAATGAGGAGGTCAAGGCGGGCAGCGTGCTGGTTCAGTGGGACCCCCACTCGATCCCGATTCTCTCCGAAGTGGCCGGCAAGGTCCGTTACGAGGACGTGATGGAGGGTGAGACCGTGCGGGTCGAGAAGGACCCCAGCGGGCATCTGAGACGGATGATCATGGAGCACAAGGGCGCTTACCATCCGCAGATCGTGCTCGAAGATGCCTCCGGCAACATTCTCGACTTCAACTACCTTCCCGAGAAGGCCTACATCGAGGTCGACGAAGGAGAACAGGTGGCGGCCGGTCACGTGCTCGCCAAAACACCCCGTGAGGCGACCGGCACCCAGGACATCACCGGCGGACTGCCACGAGTGACCGAGATCTTCGAGGCCCGCAAGCCGAGAGATCCGGCAATCATGGCTGAAATCGACGGCGTGGTCGAACTGCTCGGCGAGAAGCGTCGGGGCAAGCGGACAATCAAGATCAAGAGCGAGGCCGGCATCGAGCGCGAGCATCTTGTTGCCCACGGCAAGCATCTTCGCGTGCACGCCGGCGACTTCGTGCGGGCCGGCGAGGCGCTTGTCGACGGACCGCTGGTGCCGCATGACATCCTGCGGATCTCGGGCGAGGAGGAGGTGCAGAGGTATCTCGTCCGGGAGATTCAAAACGTCTATCGCAGCCAGCGGGTCGAAATCGACGACAAGCACATCGAGATCATTGTCTCGCAGATGCTGCGAAAGGTGAAAATCGACAGCGGTGGGGACACCACATTGCTCCCTGGTAGCGTGATGGACAAGTTTGAGTTCAAGCAGGCGAACGATCAGATCGATGTCGGCCTGCGGATTACCGAGAAGGGCGACAGTGAATTTTCCGAGGGGACCGTGGTTCCCAAGGATGTGCTCGAGCAGACCAATGCCCAGATCGAGGCCCTTGGTGGCACGCCCGCCAGAGGGACCAAGCCCAAGCACGCCACCGCAAGCACCCAGCTTCTGGGAATCACCAAGGCCAGCGTGCAGAGTTCGAGCTTCATCTCGGCGGCAAGCTTCCAGGAAACGACGAAGGTGCTCACCGAGGCGGCACTTGCCGGCAAGATCGACAATTTGGTGGGCCTCAAGGAAAACGTGATTCTCGGCCATTTGATCCCGGCTGGCACCGGATTTAACACGTTCCAGTCGGGTGAGGTTCGGGTGCGTCCCGAAGCCCTCGATGCCCTGCAGAGCGACGGTGGCGCCGATGCGTTGGCAAGGCAGTTCCCGCTGCTCGAGAGCGTCGCTGAGGAGGAGCAGGCTGCAGCCGAGGGGCTGGCGGCTTCGGGGGAGGCGGCCCAGGATGCCGCGGCCCTCGATATCGGACTGCTTGAGCCGAAGGACGGCGACGACGATACCGAGGCCTCTTAGCAGACTGTGGAAACGGCCATCCCAGGCCCTTGTCCGCTGCAGTGGGGCGGCACTGGAACTCGACGGTGCCGTTTTTCTAGAATTTGTCCAAGGCGGAGCGATGGGAATCCGCCAGCAGGGATTGAGCGGGTGTTTCCATGCCTGGCTCGCGGAATTCGCGAAAGTGGCTTGAGCCGAAACTGGCCAGGATGACGGCCGAGGAAGCGGCCGATGCCATCCTCGGCCGGCGGATCGATGCGGTATGGCGTGGGCTTGGACTGCTCTGCGTGGACCGCAGCCGTGAGGCCGAGCATGTTCACCAGCTGCGGGTGGCCACCCGGAGGGCGGTGGTGGCCCTTGAAATCTTCAGGCCGCTGCTCGCCGGCAAGCATCATGCCTGGTTTGCCAGGCAGCTGAAGCGAATCCGACGGACCGCGGGAGAAGCCCGTGACCTCGATGTGCTCAGCGGTCGCATGGCTGAACTCGCTGAACGCGATGATCCCGCCGAACACGTCGATCACGTCGATCAGGGCGGCCAAGCGGAGGCGATCACGATCCGCCCGGATGGTGTCAGCCACCGTCCGTCGTCGCCAGGCGTTCCGATGGCCGACACTCCCGCCCGGGCCGCCCGTCGGCGACTCGTCGAAATGCTCTCCCGCCGTCGCGAGGCCTCGCGACAGCCGATCGAGGCGATCTACGAAGATCTCGTCGAGGCCGACTGGCCCGCCCACTCCGCGGGGCTCATCGATCGAGGCTGCGACCGGTGCGGTGAACCTTTTGAACGTTTTGCGGCGGAACGACTGCGGCCGGTGATGGCCGGATTTTTCAAAGCTGCCGACGCGCCGCTGCGTGACGCCGACGAACTCCACAGACTTCGCATCAAGGGCAAGAAGCTCCGCTACGCAATGGAGGTCTGCGGAGTCGTCTTCAGCCCGAAATCTCGCCGGCGGTGCACCGCCGCCCTGGAGAAACTGCAGGAATCGCTCGGCAGCTTCACCGACCACTCGGCTGCTGCCGAGCGTTTTCATCGCTGGCTTCACGACGATGCCGCCCTCGAGAGCCGCGAGGCATTGCGTGCCATGGAGGCGGATGAACGCCGCCGGGCCGACGCTGCACGACAACGGTTTCTCCGCTGGTGGAAACCCTCCCGTCGCCGGCGACTGCACCGCGATTTCGAACGAGCCTCGGCCTGAGAATCGTCAGGATTTTTCAGTCAGCCGATATCGAGCAGCCGGGGCGGCTTTTCCTTGGAGTCGGCCCCCAGTCGGCGACCGAGTTCGCCCGCCTCTTCCGCGGAGAGCGGCACGAAGATCACCGGATCCTGCACGAGTTCCGGGTCGACCACCCGGTAGCCCACGATCCGACCGCGGACGAACTCGGGCCTTCGCCCGTAGCCGTACATCGCATTGTCGATCCTGCCGAACAGGTCACCGAGCGTGATCGCCTCGGGCCTCGGCCGGCGGATATAGAGCAGTTCGATCACTTCTTTCCAGAAGTGAGGCACGAACTTCGCGGCCACGTTGGCATGCCCGAGTTGGCAACGATTGGCCCCGGCCACCATCACCGGCAGGGAGACCAGGCGACGGCCTGCCCCGTCGGCCGCCTCTCCGAGGCAGTCCGCCAGATTGAGGCAGAAGTCGGCGCTGTAGCAGTCATCGAAGATCAACGTGAGGTCACCGAGATCGACGTCGCCATCGCCCGGCGGAAGCAGGGCCTCTGCCAGCCTCTCGACAGGAATTTTGTAGCTTTGAATCTCGCGGGGAAGCCCGTGGCCGACCACGATCACCGTGGCGGGCTTGCCGCCTGCCGCCAGCCGGGCCACCGCCTCGAGGAATTCATCGCCAACGCTTGCGAGGGTCGCTCCCTCACCCTTTTTGAAGACCCGGGCCGCGGTGCCGTAGGCCTCACACAGTGTCGTCACCTGCCGGGGGTCGAGACCCCGCGTAGGATCCATCAGGGAGACGACATCGATACCCTTGCCGATCACCACCCGCGAGGCGTGGAGCTTCCGCAACTGCACGATGAAGCTGGCCGCAGGCCCGGGATCGATGCCGGCGGCGGGATCGCCGCCGCGGTGCATGAGCCAGTAAACACTCGGGGCGATCTGCCGCCAGAGCCTGGCATCCTCGGCGATTTCCGCGGGAAGCTGGCCTTTGTAAGCAGCCTCGAAAGCGGCAAGGGTCTCGGGCGAGGGAGCCTCGCCCTCTTCCGCCCTCGGCGGCTCAGCCCGGGCCGCGACGGCAGCCAAAAGCATCGCGGCCAAGGCGATCGCCAGCTGGCGACACGGTTCAGGCATGGTGCGAGCTGCTCCTCAGAAGCGTGCGAAGGCCGGTGAGTGAATGCGTGTTGGCGATGTCGTCGGCCTGCAGGCCCGCCCTGCGGGCCTGCAGCACACCATACCGCATCAGGTCGAGGCCCTGCACCGAATGGGCATCGGTGGAGATCACGATTTTCACACCAGCCCGCTTGGCGGCCGCCGCATGGACGTCGTCGAGGTCAAGACGCAGAGGGTTGGCGTTGATCTCGAGAAAGGTGCCCGTGCGGGCTGCGGCCTCGATCACCGCTTCCATGTCGACATCGTAGGGGGGCCGGCGATTGATCAGCCGGCCGGTCGGATGGCCAATCACGTCGACATGGGGATTCTCGATGGCCTCGATGATGCGGGCGGTGATCCGCTCGCGGGGCTGGTTCTGGCCGTAATGCAGGCTGGCCACGACCCAATCGCCGCGGGCGAGCACCTCGTCGGGCAGGTCAAGCCCACCCTTCTCGAGCATGTCGACCTCAATCCCCTTGAGCACCACGATCTTCGGCCCGCCATGCCGCCCGGCGAGGGATTCATTGAGGCGATCGATCGCATCCCACTGTTGCAGCAAGCGGTGGCGGTCGAGCCCGTGGGCCATCTTCACCCGCTGGCCGTGATCGGTGATCGCGATGTACTCCAGGCCGCGTTCAATCGCCGCCTCGACCATTTGCTCGAGGCTGTTTTCGCCGTCGGTGGCGTCGGTGTGCATGTGCAGATCACCCCGTATCGCCTCGAGGGAGACCAGGTCGGGCAGGCGGTCCTGCTCGGCCAAGGCCACCTCCTCGCGGCCCTCCCGCAGCTCCGGAGGAATCCAGGGCAGGCCCACCGCCTCGTAGACCGATTCCTCGCTCCCGCCGGCCACCGACTTCGATTCGGCCTGCCCATCCTTTCCCACGCGAAACACACCGTATTCATTGATCGTCAGGCCGCGGTCGCGGGCCCGGCCGCGAAGCAGCACGTTGTGATCCTTCGACCCGGTGAAGTATTGCCAGGCCGCGCCGAAGGAGTCACGAGGAACAACCCGCAGGTCGACCTGGACTCCCGCGGAGGTTCGCAGGCTCATCTTCGTTTCCCCGCGCAGCAGAACGGTCGCGACATCGTCCCATGCCCCGAGCCGATCCATCACCGCCCCGGGGGATCCACTCTCCACAACGACATCGAGATCACCGACCGTCTGTCGTCCCCGCCGCCAGCTTCCGGCAGCCTCCACCCGCTTCGCCGCCGGTTCTTCGCGGAGGTAATTCAGCAGTCGCTGCACGATCTCGTCGGCCTCGCACCACAGCAGCCGGCGATTTTCCGGGCTCTTGGCGAAGGCCACGTTCTCGAGAATCGCGGCTTCCGTCTTGGCGGCAAAGCCCTTGACCTCCCGAACCCGTCCTGCACGGCATGCCGCCTCGAGCGCGTCGAGCGAATCGACACCGAGTTGCTCGACGAGCAGCCGGGCCTTCTTGGGCCCGATACCCGGAACCCGCATGATGTCGAACGCCCCGGACGGCACGGCGGCCTCGAGATCGTCGAGCATCTTCAGCCGATCTCCGGCGAGGAGGGTCTCGATCTTGGCGGCGAGGTCGCTTCCGATGCCGTCGAGGTCGGTGAGCCGACGGGAAGGATCATCTCGCACCGCCGCGAGGGATTCGACCATGCCGTCGATCTGGCGGGCCGCGTTGCGGTAGGCCCTGATCCGAAACGCATTCCCCCCCTTGAACTCGAGAAGATCGGCGATCTTTTCGAAGACGGCGGCGATCTCGGGGTTTGTCACGGTCGGCCTCGGCTGCGTCTGCCGCAGTGTAGCCGCTGGGGACCGGATATGACGCGACCGACTGCCGGTGCGGGCCTTTGCAGACTCCGGCCTGCCGGCTCAGTAGGGTGACGGCGAGGGAATCAGGGCGGTGGGATAGCCGGTGACGCCGCGACGCGTCGCAGCCGCCGCGGGAGGAGCAGGCTGATAGCCGAGCCATCCGCCACCGGCCGCCTGCCCGGGGGAGGTCGAGGTGGTGTGCACACTCGGCTCGAGCAGCCGGGGAAAGGCGCGGGTTGCGGGATTCGGCCCGGAACCGGGCACCACCGGCATGCCCTGGCCGTAGGACGCCGGCGGTCGCAAAGCGGCAGCCTCGCCCCGCTGGGCATTTTGGTCGTGGTTCTCTTGGTATTGGTTCTCTTGGTCTTGGTTCTCTTGGTCTTGGTTCTCTCGGTCGTAGTTCTCCCGCTTCGGCTTCGACCTGGGCATCTCCGGAATCGGCTTGAGCGCAGGGGTCGGACTCGGGCCGGGCGTCGGCTTGAGCGAGGGAGCCGGCGTGAGGCTCGGCGGCTGGGTGGGCTGAGGACCGGCGGGCCTGGGCTGGGTCTGGGACATGGGAGTGCTGCCCGACTGCGGCACGATCTGCTGCTGGAACTGCTGCTGGAAACTCTGTTGTGGTGCCGTCGGCTGGGCCTGGGGAGTGAGCGTGGGCGGTACGTCAGCCCCTGCGGCAGCCCACGCCTGGGGTGTGGTTGGCGCGGCAAAGGGACTTGCCGCGGCCGGGGGAGCAGCCACCGCGGCAGCCGCGGCCGGGTATTCAGGTGAGCCGGGCTGGACCTGCACGTATTTCGTGGTCGTCACGGCACGGTACTGGGTGTAAGGCACGTTGACCGGCTTTTGGACGTAGCTGGTGACCGGCTCCATGCAGGGCGTCGCACAGCCGGTACAAGGATCGATCTCACAGATCTGGCGGTAGCAGGTCTGCGGAACGCACTGATACTCGGTTCGGTAGCAGGTCTCGGGCACGTAGCTGACCTGCTGCACCGGCACCATCACCGGCTGCGGGGGCGGGGGCGGAGCCGCCGGCACGGCCGCCACCGGCGGCGCGACGATCGGGGCCACCGCGTAGACGGGTGCCCGTGGCTGACAGCAGGAATGCAGTCCGCTGAAGAGCCCCGAAAGGCAGCACTGAGCCCGGGCAGTGGCAGGGGTGATTCCTGCCAGGGCGGCCAGGGCGAGCATCGCCATCGAAGATCGAAGTCGCATCAGTGGTTCCTCGAGAACCGGCTGTGGGCCTTTTGACTGCCCGCCGGGGAAATGTGGTGTGACAAGGCGAACGGGAGCCGGCACCGATCTGCTGGAAATCTCCTCGATTCCTTGAAAGACTAGGCCAGGCGATTCACTCTCTGCGGCGAAATTCACCGCGGGGAATCGTGAATTCCCGACCGTCCGCCGGCAGAATCCTCATTGCCGTCACAGGCGGTTGATCCCGCGGCAGATTGGTTGCGAAGCATGCGGGCCTCGAAGCGGTCGTAGAGATCGAAGAGGGCCTCGCGAAGATCGCCGGCGGCCGAGTCGTAAGCCTCGTGAATGTCGAGAGCCTCCAGCGGCCCCCCGGCCCCGGGCAGGCGACGCACGATCTCCGCAAGCTGCCGACGGCTCGTGCGGCACTCGATCCGCAGCAGCAGCGGCCGCCCGTAGTGGGCCGTGACCACCAACAGCAGCCGCCGGCGGACTGTCAGCCACCGCACGATTTCTCCGAGCAGCGGGCCGAGCCGGTCGAAACCGTCGATGCAGACCACCCCTCCTGCCGTGGCTCTCAGGCAGGCGAGCACCGCTGCGGCCGGGCGGTCGCCCGCATCGAGCCGCACCGATCGCACCTCCCGACCAGCGGCTGCAAAGACCGCCGCGAGAGCCGCCAGCCGTGTCGACTTGCCGCTGCCGTGCGGGCCGACCAGGGCCCCGCCTCCGGCGACCTCGATCAGACCGGCGATTTCCTCGACGGCCAGTGGCCGGCCCTCGGTATCGAAAAGCCTCTCGGCGGCCACCCGCGTCGCACGCGTGGAAAAGGGGTTGGACACCAGCCGCGATTCTCCGCGAGCCTGCACCGCCAGTCTGCCGCTCACGCCACCGCCCCCTCGCCCGCGACATAGATCGCGGGCGGAATCTCGCCGACCTCGAAGAGATGTTCGGAGACAAAGTCACGGCCTCCGGCGAAGAAGAGCCGGACCCTCACGCACCAGCGAATCTTGACGATCACGCCCTCGTAGCTGAGAGGACTCGGCGGCAGACGAAACCCGAACCGCCCGGTCAGTTGCTGCGGCGGCATCTCGGCCGTGTCGGTGACCCGTTCGAAGTGCACGATGCCAAGGTCCTCCTCTCCCTTACCCTCGGTGTACCAGACGGCCGATCGCTCCACCGCGGTGACAGCGAGGTCGCCAGTGCCCTCGACCGTGTAGGTCAGCCGCACCTCGTCCGCAGCCCGATAGCGGCGGCCCTGCCGGTCGAAAACGGCGGACACACGCGGGTCGATCCGCGGCTCCGCCGCCCTGCCGGTTCGTGTGCTCATCGCCCCACCCCCACCGTCGAACGGCTGCCGCCGGACTCGACTGCCCCCTGCCGGCCCCGCGGCGATTCCGCGGGGAGCACCACGACCGGGAAGCGACGGGCAAAGGCCGGCCAGCGTCGCGGCTCGACCCGCACCCCGAGCCTCCAACTGACCGCGTTGTGCGGTGACTCGAAGGAGTGCATCGCCGCGGCAGGCACCCGCACCCGGGCGGTGGCCTCAAAGCGATGCGGTGGCACCACCGCGACCTCGGCCCACTCGCGGATCACCGTCGAGTCGAGCAGCCGTCGCTCGGTGCGGGTGTCGGTGCCCTGGCGAAAGGTGGCCATCTCCTCGAGTTCAAGGGTGAGCGTGATCCGGTGAAACAGCCCCGAGCCCCCCTGCCCCACGAAAACCTCGTAGTCACTACCGGGCCGCAGCGGGTGGTCGGCGATCTCGACCTGCGTGGGTCCGACCGATGCCTGCAGAACCAGAGCCCGAACGAAGAGCACGATGCCCGCCACACCGATGACCGAGAACGGAACGAGGATCGCGAAGAGCAGCCAGTCGGTGCGGCCGCTCCAGAGATCGACACCTGCACTCACCGCCAGCAGCACCAGGATGGCGTTCCAGAGCACCGCGAAGAGGCCGAATCCGAAGACCGTCCAACTCTCCGGGCTCTCCAGCGGCAGCCGATAACGCAGGATGGTGCCGGGGGAGTTGACCAGATTTTCACAGGAAGGCACCGTCGGCAGCCGGTCGCCCTGCGGCTCGGTACCGGCGGCGACCTCGAAGACGTCCGGCAGCGAGCCCGATGCGGCCCGCCGCTCCTCCGACTTGCCCCAGCCGCGGGCCACCCTGACAAGTCCCGCCCCACCGATGCTCAACAGGGCCCCGGGCAGCACCAGTGATAAAAGTAACGCCCAGATGCCGGGGGTTTCCTCACCGTCGCCCTGCCAGGCGATATCGCCGACGAGCATCACCGCAAACACGATGCCCGCCGTGAACAGGGCCGCGAAGAACAGGCCCTCGCCGAGGCTGCCCCAGACATGGGAGCCGGTGCGGCGATTGCCCCGCTTCTTCTCGAAGAACCGTGGAAACCGGACCATGGGTCGCCTGGCGGATGGCGTGCCTACCCGCGACCGTTGCCGACGGCCGCCCGCGGTATCCTCGCAGGTTCGCCCACTGTTCGCCAAGTTTCAGCTGTCGAGGGCTTCCAGCGTGGCATGGGCGAGGATAAACGTGCGCCGCCCGGCCGGGCCGTCGAAGCGGACGGTGCCGACCATCCTCGGGCCGGTGCCGCCGACCCGCTCGACCGTTCCCTCGCCGTATTCCGCATGGCGGACCCGCTGCCCGGGCTCGACCGCAGCCACCGGCTTGGCGAGGGCGGCGAGTTTCTCGGCAAAGCCGGCCACCGACCGCTGCTCACGCTCGACGCGGGCCCGCGCGGGCCGGGGGGCCGGCCGCAGCTCCTCCTCGGGGAGTTGGCAGGCCTCATCGGCCCAGGGATCGCCGTCCAAGCCGCCATGCGGGGCCTCACTGCCGCTGAGTTCCGTCTCCACCCCTGACATCTCCGCCAGAAACAGGCTCGGGGCCGACACGCGGCGACTGCCGCGGTAGTCGCGTTCCCGACCGCAACTGGCATGCACCGCCTCGCGGGCCCGGGTGATGCCGACAAACACCAGCCGCCGCTCTTCCTCGAGCTGCTCGGGATGATCCAGGCTCCGCTCGTGGGGCAGAATGCCGTCCTCCATCGCCACCAGATAGACCTCCGGAAACTCGAGCCCCTTGGCGGCATGAAAGGTCATCAGCGACACCCGCTCAGCCGCGGCATCCCAGCGGTCGGTGTCGCCCACCAACGACACCCGCTCGAGGAATGCCTCCAAAGGATCGATTGCCTCCCCCTGCCCCGGCTGCTCCCCGCACTCCGCGTCGATTTCAGCGGCCACGGTCACGAGTTCCTCAACGTTGGCCAGGCGATCCTCACCCTCTTCCTCGTCGTCATCCTCGAGCATCGCCCGATAGCCGCTGCGATCGAGGACCGCCCGCACCGTTTCTGCCACACCCCGCGAAGCTCCCATCGAGAGGTCGGCATGCAGCCGGGCAAACGCCACAACCGCGGTCGCGGCCCGGGCCGAGAGGCCAGGCAGTGAACGGGCTTCGGCGGCGGCCTCCAGCAGCGTCAGGCCCCGACGGGCGGCCTCCGCGATGAGTGCATCGAGTGATTTCTTGCCGATTCCCCTCGGCGGGACGTTGACCACCCGCAGGAAGGCCTCGTCGTCCCGGGGGTTGTGCAGCAGCCGCAGCCAGGCGACCACGTCGCGAATCTCCCGCCGCTTGAAGAACTCCAGGCCCCGCACCAGCTGGTAGGGCACCCCGCGGCTGCGGAGGGCCACTTCGACCGAACGCGAGAGGGCATTGGTGCGAAAGAGGATGCAGAAATCGCGGGGCGAACGACCACCTGTCGCCACGGCCGCAGCGATCTCGTCGGCGATCCGGTCGGCCTCCTCGCGGCCGCTCTCATCGAGCACGATCCGCACCGCAGCGCCGGCATCCGATTCGGTCACCAGCCGTTTCGGCTTGCGGCGGGTGTTGTTGGCGATCAGCCGGTCGGCGGTGCCGAGAATGTTGGCGGTGCTGCGGTAGTTCTGCTCGAGCGTGACGACGGTCGCATCGGGGTAGTCTCGCTCGAACTCCAGGATGTTGCGGATGCTCGCACCCCGCCAGCCATAGATCGCCTGGTCGGGATCACCGGTCACCGCGAGGTTGGGGTGGTCGATCGAGAGCCCGCGGAGGATGCAGTATTGGGCGGCGTTGGTGTCCTGGTATTCGTCGACCAGAATGAAACGATGGCGGAGATCGAGCGTGCCGCGCAGCTGCGGCTGCTCGAGGAGCATCCTCGCGAGATGCACCAGAAGATCGTCGAAATCGACCGAGTTGGCCTCGACCATCATGGCGGCATAGACGGGCCAGACCTTGGCTGCCACCTCGTCGACCGGCCTGCCCCAGCGGGGCTCGAAGGATTCCGGCGTCACCAGGTCGTTTTTGGCCCGGCTGATCACCCCGGCCAGGCGGGCCACCGGGATCCGGGCCAGCGGCACCCCGGCTCGCTTGGCGGCCCGCTTGAGCATCGAGCCGGCGTCGTCAGGATCGAGAATCGAGTAGTCGCTCGTCAGCCCGACATACCGGGCATTGCGTCGCAGCAGCCTCGCGGCGAAGCGGTGGAAGGTCCCCATCTCGACCGGCTGGGGGCCCGTCAGCGCGGCAAGCCGCTGCCGCATCTCATCGGCCGCCTTGTTGGTGAAAGTCAGGGCCACGATCGATTCAGGCCGCACGCCACGTGCGATCATGTGGGCGATGCGGTGAGTCACGACGCGTGTCTTGCCGCTGCCGGGTCCGGCGAGCACCAGCAGCGGGCCCTCGACATGCGAGGCGGCCTGCCGCTGGGCTTCGTTGAGTCCCTCGAGGTAGTCCACCGGAATTCCTGCCATCATCCTCGCGCCAGCACTTCCCTGATAGCACCGGTTTTCCCGTCGTTTTCCGACACCATGCCCCGGAACACGGCCCTGTGAGCTGCCGGAGGGCCGACATGGTCGACGGGACCGAAGGCCACAAGGCAAATCGGGTGTAGTCGGATTTCGAACCGCTGCATTATATTCCCTTGCCATGTTGTCGTGCCGGATCGTCAGTCGGCACCCAAAGGATCAATTACACACCAACGCACGGGAGGGACCCCATGCCCCGGATCCCCTATAAGAACCTGACAATCTCCGACGAGATGGCCGAAAAACTCGAGATGAGCACCGCCGAGATCGGCCTCTCGGTCCGCACCACCAACTGCCTCGAGGAACGGGGCATTTTCACGGTGCACGACCTGCTCAACTGCACCCGGGCCGACCTGCTTTCGATCTCCAACTTCGGTGAGAAGACACTCGAGGAGGTCTACCGCTCGCTGGAAAAAATCGGCTTCTACCGGCGGGCCCACAACGGCAAGACCCGCGAGATGGCCGCCACCACGGTGGCCGGCGAGAAGATGGCCGCCGGCGTCTGATCGCGTCGAGGCCCCCTCCAGACGGCCGGCTCAGGCATTGACTTCAGTCGGCTGCCGCCGCCACCAGGCCACCGTTTCGGCAAGCCCTTCGTCGAAATCCCGCTTCGGCTCCCACCCGAGCCGCTCGCGGGCCCTCGAGATGTCGAGCGAGCGACGGGGCTGGCCGTCGGGCTTGCTGGTGTCCCACTCGATGCGACCACCATAGCCGCAGGCCATGGCGATTCGCCGCACGAGATCACGGATCGGGATCTCCTCGCCACCACCAAGGTTGATCGGGATCGGCTCTTCCATCACCTCCGCGGCCCGAACAACGCCCTCGGCCGCGTCGTCGACGTGCAGGAACTCCCGGGTCGCCGAGCCGGTGCCCCAGCAGAGCACCTGCTCGGCACCTGCTGCCCGGGCTTCCTCGCACTTGCGGATCAGCGCGGGAATCACGTGGCTCGTGGCAGGATCGAAGTTGTCACCGGGGCCATAAAGATTCACCGGCACCACCACGCCGCTCTTGAGGCCGTACTGCCGACGGTATCCGTCGAGCATCACGAAAATCGCCTTCTTGGCGACGCCGTAAGGGGCGTTCGTCTCCTCGGGATAGCCGTTCCAGATGTCTTCCTCGCGGAAGGGAATCGGAGCATGCTTGGGGTAGGCGCAGACCGTTCCGGTATGGATGAACTTGCCGATTCCCCGCCTCCTGGCATGCTCCACCAGGTGCAGGCCCATCGCCATGTTGGCGTAGAAGAAGCGGCCGGGCTGGGCCATGTTGGCCCCGATGCCGCCCACCTCGGCGGCGAGATGGATCACGACCTCCGGACGGGCATCGTCGTAAATCCGCTGCACATCGGCCTCGAGGGTGAGGTCGTAGTCCCGTCGCCTCGGCACGATAATGTCGGCCTCGGCGACACCCCGTCCCCGCAGCACGCGGCAGACGGCCTGGCCAAGGAACCCGGCCCCGCCGGTGACGAGGATTCGCTTGCCTGGAAGCTGTTCCATGGTGGGCGTTGTTCTCCGGTGGTGTGGGGCGTCGAGGGTCAGTCAGCGATTGGGCAGAGCCGTGGCGTGGCCGGCCTCCTCGAGCACCTTCTCCCTGCGGGCCAGTTCGAGATCCGACTCGACCATCAGCTCGACCAGCCCGTCAAAGGAGACCCGCGGCTCCCAGCCGAGCTGACGACGGGCCTTCTGGGAGCAGCCGAGCAGGAGGTCGACCTCCGCGGGGCGGAAATAGCGGGGGTCGATTTCGACGAAGTCGTTGTAGTCGAGGTCGAGGCGGCCGAAGACCTTCTCGCAAAACTCCCGCACCGAATGGGTCTCGTCGGTCGAGATCACGTAGTCATCCGGCGTTTCCTGCTGCAGCATCAGCCACATCGCCTCGACATAGTCTCCCGCAAAGCCCCAGTCTCGCTGGGCGTCGAGGTTGCCAAGGTAGAGCTTCTTCTGCAGGCCAAGCTTGATCCGCGTCGCGGCTCGGGTGATCTTCCGTGTCACGAAGGTCTCCCCGCGGCGGGGACTCTCGTGATTGAAGAGAATCCCGCAGGAGGCGTGCAGGCCATAGCTCTCGCGGTAGTTGATGGTAATCCAATGGCTGTAGAGCTTGGCCACGCCGTAAGGGCTACGGGGGTAGAAGGGTGTCGTTTCCGACTGGGGTGTCTCGACCACCTTGCCGTACATCTCGGAGCTTGACGCCTGGTAGAACCGCACCTGGTAGCCGATCGCGTCCTGCAGATCGCGGATCGCCTCGAGCAGCCGCAGCGTGCCCACCGCGGTGACATCGGCGGTGTAGGTCGGCTGGTCGAAGCTCACCCGCACGTGGCTCTGGGCGGCGAGATTGTAGACCTCGGTGGGCCTGATCTCCCGAATCAGCCGGGCGAGGCCGTTGCCATCGGCCATGTCACCATGATGGAGCGTGAGAGGACGATCGATGTCATGGACGTCGCTGTAGAGATGCTCGATCCGCTGGGTACCGAAGGTGCTCGACCGCCGCACCAGGCCATGCACCTCGTAGCCCTTTTCGAGCAGCAACTCCGCGAGATAGGAACCGTCCTGCCCGGTAATGCCGGTGATCAACGCCCGCTTTGATGAAACTGCCATGCTCGTCTCGCACTCCCTGGCGGGTCCTCGGCTCCCCGCGGCTTCGCTCGCCAACCGCCGACCGTCGGCGGTTCACACGCTCCATTTGGCCCACTCCAACTGGCCGCCACAATACCCGCTCCCCCCGGCCCGCAGAAGGGTCGGTCGTGGCGGCCGCCGCTGACCGGCCGCTCAGCCCGCCGGCTTGGTGGCGGCATCCACCGCCGTCGGCGAAGCAGGCTGGGCTGCCGCCTCCGCCCTTGCCGCGAGGGTCACCCGTTCGTCAAAGGCCGGCAGCAGCTCGGAGAGAAACTTGATCCCGAGCTTCTGCGCCCGCCCGTCGCGGATGCCCGTCTCGTCGACGATGGCATAGAGTTTGTTGACCGCCCGCTTCCCGGCCAGCTCGATCCGGGCGATCTGCGGTGCGATCCATTCGCCATCGACGCCGTAGGTCCAATAGACGCGGAGCGTCTGTCCCTGCTTGGCAAAGGTGCCGGTAAAGGTTTCCGCCGTGCGTCCATCGACCAGCGGCACCGACTGCCTGTGCTCGGCCTCGGCGATCCGAAAGCCGGCCCCGGGATAGCAACGGTCGGGGGTGTGGCCGGAGGCATTGTGAGGGGTGGCACAGACGACGAAGGCCGAGACGGTCGCACCGGAACGGGTGTTGCGGTAGACCCGCGAGATGTGGCCCACCGCGCCGGCCCTTTCGAGCTGCTTGGGGTCACCCTCGAGTTCCTGGGCAAGCTTCCAGTCGCCAAAATCATCAGGAAAGTTCTTTTCCAGAACGGCCGCAGCCCGGGCCAGATCCTCCGCGACGTTGCCCGGATCCCAGCGGTCGGTGAGCACGCCCTGCACCGCGGTCACGGCGATCACCAGCAGCAGTCCAAGGAGAATCGGCAGCAGGCCCGAGCCGAGTGATTTCATGATCGGTCATTCCTCATCGGTTGCAGGTCGCACGAATGCAGGTCACACGAACGGTTCACGGGAAAAGAAGATCGACAGGGACCGCTGACGCCGAGGCGATCAGTTCGGCAGGGGCGAAAGGTAGAGCCTCCGCGGACGGGAATCGACCACGCCGTTGACGACCGTGCCGAGCACGCGAACACCCACCGACCGCAGCCGGTCGATCGCGGCGGTCACATTGGGCACCCGGCTCACATCCCGCAGGGCTGTGACGATGGCGAAATCACTCTGCTGGCCGAACAGCAGGGCATCGGCGAAGGCCAGCACCGGGCCGGCATCGATCACGACATGGTCGAACGACTCCCGAAAGCCCTTCACGAGCGTCGGCAGTTCGGGCCGGGAGAGGGCCGTCACCGCGGCATAGTCACACTCTCCGGCGGTGACCGCGTAGAGGCCCTCGACATTGGTCGGCTGGATCGCCTCGTCGATCGTCATCTCCCCACGGAGCAGTTCGGAAAGGCCCACGCCCAGCTCGATTCCCAGGGCCAGGTGGACGTTGGGATGCCGCAGATCGCCGTCGAGCAAAAGCGTCCGCTTGTCGGAGCGGGCGAGGCTTGCCGCCAGTTGCGAGGCTACTGTGGTCTTCCCTTCCTGCTCGACGGCACTGGTCACCAGGATCACCGAGGGGCTCTCTCTGCCGCTTTGCACGACGAGCGTGCGGATGCTGTCGATGCACTCCGCCAGAAGCCCCTCCTGCCGGCGGCGGGACCTGCCGACCCTCGGCAGCGTGCCGAGCACCCGCACGCCGATCCGCTGCGGCACCTCGTCGGGCGTGCTCAGCCGATTCCGCAAATAGTCGATCAGCACGATCAGGCCGACACCGAGGCCCAGCCCGCCGAGGCCGGCCGCGGCCGAGAGCATCATGCGAAACGTCCGGTCGCTGCCCTCGGGAACCCCCGCCTGCTCGATGAGCGTCACCCGATTGGGCATCGAGAGATCGATCGACGTGCTCTCCAGCTGGGTACCGATCTTTTCGGTGACCATCTGGAGCTGCTCGATTTCGCTGCGGCGGGCCTCGAGATCGGCGTTGGCCTGGCCGAGCAAAGCCACCTCGCGAGCCACCTTGTCAAACTCCTCCGACGTCCCCTCGAGGCTCGTGGCGATCATCCGCCGACGCATCTGCAGGACCGCGGGGCTCTCGAACTTCTGCGAACCGCCGCGACCGGTGGTGTCGAGCGTCATCTGGGCCACGATCTGCGGCCGCAGTTCGGCTCGGCGAAGATCCATCCGTTCCACCAGTTCATCCCGCTGCCGCCGCAGCCGCTTGACGGCCGGATCGTTCTCGCCGCGGGCGCTGATGTGGGCCTGGTAGGCGATCGTCTGGTCGAGCCCCGAGATCTGCTGCTGCATGTCGAGCATCTGCGGGTCGCGGGCAATCGTCGCCTGCACCATTTCCTCCGGGATGCTCTCGTCCTCCGTGATATCGCCACGCTCACGGGCCTCCATGACCGCCAGTTCGGCATCGATCTCGGAGAGTTCCTGCTGCCACCGCGTCATGCGGGCCCGCAGGGAGCCGAGATGGTCAAGCAGCAGGCTCCGCTGGGTCGCCACCTCGGTGCTGTCGACGGTGCCAAGCTGGCGGGCGAGATTGTTGAAGGTCTCCCGCCGCTTGCGGATCTCCGTCATGTTTTCCTTGTATTTCTTCTCCAGCACCGAACGGCGGGCGAGGCGATCCTGGCGGTCTTTATCGACAATGTCATCGAGGTAGGCCTCGGTGACCGCATTCACGAGCATCGCCGCATCCTCCGGCTTCTCGGCGGTGAGCCGCACCTGAATCACCTGCGACTCCATCGGGGCGGTGACCTGTAGGGCGTTTTCGATCCAGCCGGCGGGATCTTCCTCTTCTCGGAGGGCGTCCAGTGAGGCGATGCCCGGTTTCCGCAGCGCCGACATGACCACGAAGGGGCTTTCGATCAGCTGCACCTGCGTCTTGCGGTAGGACTCATATTCGGCGTTGTCGCGGCCCGCGGTCGAAAGCATGCCGGCCCTGTCACCGACCCGCAGCCAGGCCACCGCCTCGTAGCCACGAGGCAGGAAGATCCAGGTCGCCACTGCGGCCATCGACCCGAGCACAGCCCCCAGCAGGAGGGCAGGCAGCCAGGTCCTCCGCAGGGCATGCAACACCCGGCGATAGTCGATGCCGCCGCCAAGCGGATCCTCGCCGCCGGGGAAAGGCATGCCCTGAGGCTGGATCGGCATCGGGGCGAGGCTCGCCGGATCGCGGACCACCAGCCCACCCACCGACGCACCGGGAGTTATCTGGGGCTGCCGAACGTCCGTGGCGGCGTCGTAGTCGCTCATTCGCGGCCCCCTCGAGGATCCTTCACGGGCCGGCCTGCCAGCGACCCGGGGCGTCCAACGCTCCCACTATCACGGCTCGCCGGCGGTTTCCAAATTGCCTTGTTACCCACGAAACCTGCCTTCATGGAACACCCGTGCGGCGGCGGTTTCGGCCGCCTTCCTCCATACGCGGCGGATGGACACTTTGTTTGTGCGGAGATTCCACTTCCATTCTCGCACCTTCCACGGCCCCGGGCCACGAATCCCGAGCATCGCGGCGGATCGCAATGGACAGTTTTGGCCGGATATGGCGGTTGTCCGGGGCCTGCTCATCTCCGCCGGGCCATGGCCGCCGCCCCGCCCCCGGCCCCGACGGTGACCGGCGCCATGTCGTCGTCGATGAAAATGTGGGCGAGAATCTGCTGCTCGAGAAACAGCAGTCCCAGGGCCATCGGCATCATGATCCAGCCCGCGAGATCGTGGAACACCATCTCGGCGAGTTCGGAGTTGGAGATCTGGTAGAGCAGGCCCGTGACGGTGATCCGGATCGAGTTGACCAACAGCGCGATCGGAATGGCGCTGGCAATGATCACCGCATTTTCCCACCACTCGCTGTGGCCGAGCATCACCAGGGCCACTGAAAGCGCGATAAAAATCGTGAGCATCCGCAGGCCGCTGCAGGCATCGACCACGCCGAGGTGCATCTCCCCGATCACGATCTGGTTGCCCTCGCGATAGGCGTCGAGACCGAGGGTCTGCAGGGCGTAGGTGCTCACGATCGTGGCCAGCGTCTGCAGCGGGCCGAGCAGGTAGCGGGTCGCCTCGTCGGGCAGCGGGTACATGAAGATCAAAAAGGCGATCGGTGCCCAGGCCCATCGCATCATGCTCAGGCCGCCGACCATCAGGAACACGCCGGCCAAAGCCGGCACGAAGGTGTACATGTCGATCGTCACGATCCGGTATTGGGCGACTCCCAGCCGCAACGCAAAGCTCGCCAGCAACAGCCCCAGGCCGGCGAACCGCTGCCACATCGGCACCGGCTGCTGGATCGGCTTCCGCCACCAGAAGAGCACGACCAGTGTGAACAGCGGCACGATCCAGCCGTGCGAATACTGCGGATCGTTCCAGCTCGAGGCGGCATTCAGCAGGCCCGGCCAATAGCTGTAGATCAGTGCCACGGTAAAGCCCGCGATCGTGATCCAGGAGAACAGTTCGTCCGACTGCCTGAGGTCGCCGGCAAAGGCGGCGAAACGCTTGCGGAAGCCATCCATCAGCCCCAGGTCTTGCTCATCGCCATTGCGAGTTTTGCGCGGGTCGGCAGGGGCCTGCGACACGCCACGGGGGGAGCCAGAACGTGGTTGGGTCGGCGATGGCACGGCTGGAACCTCATCATGAATCGTCATGGGGCCGGACAGGGGCACGGCAACGACACCACCCACCTGCCGAAGTCAAGAATACACCCTCGGAGCCGGCCGATCGAATGAGCAAACGATGAGGCGACATCCGCTGGCCTCAGAAAAACCGGCTGGCAACGGCTGCCAGCGGCCGCCACGCGAGCAGGAAAACGACCACCGCAACCGGCACGGCGAGGGGGGCAAACGGCCGTGGGTACCCCGGCTGGCGGGCCGGCGCGACACGCGGCAGCAGACTCGCCAGAGCGAGCAGGTTTGCCAGACCGAGCAGGCCGATATCAATCGCGGCCACGCCCAGCAGACCCTGCCAGCCGACCACCCCGCCGACGAGGGCCATGGCCGCCGGTCGGTACCAGCCGCTGGCGGAAGACGGGGCGGCATCTCTCCCGGCCAGCCGGCCGGCAAGCCGCTCAAGCCATGTCTCGGCACACCCAACCGCGACTCCCGCCGCAATCCCAAGCGGAGCAAGCCGCGGAAAAACTGCCACCGCCGCGACCACCACGGCAACCGGGACCACGATGCCGGCGACTCGGGGACGGTAGCCGTCGAGGGCAAACAACGACCATGCCATGAGCACCGCAACCATGGCGACATGCCAGGCAAACAGCCAGCAGACCGCCCAGGACGCCGGCTGGATGAAAGGCAGATCGGGCCCCGAGAGGCCGGCCGCGGGAATCGCCCCCTCCGGCAGGTTTGCCCCGTTGGTGCGCAGTTCACCGAAGGCCAGCAGCAGCGTGGCGAGGGCCATCGCCGCCTCGACAAGTGGGTAGCGGACGGATATCGCCGCACGACAGTCGCGACAGCGGCCGCGGAGAACCAGCCAGCCGACCACCGGGATGTTGTCGGCAGCCCGAACGGGCCGGCCGCAGGCCGGGCACCGCGATCGACCCCCCCACACCGAGCCTCCGCGGGGCACGCGATGGGCGACCACGTTGAGAAAGCTTCCGATGATGCCGCCGATCGCGGCAAACAGCAGCCCCGCGATGATCGGCTCGACCCAGCCGACCGCGATCCAGGGGATCGGCGTCGAGAGCGAAAGCATTGCCGCCAGCCGCATCGGTTCGCTTGCCTCGTGTGGAAAAGAACCGGCGAGAAGCCCGGCACGGCGTCTCCTCGGCGGATCGAGCGGTATGAATCTGACCGGGCGGATTTTCCCCGCAATCTGCTAGGGTGCTGCGATGCGAGCCGACACACAAGCCACCAGCGGCACGACGGCCGCCGCGGCCCCGACCGACGGCACCGCCGGCCGACCGCTTCCCGCCGCCGCGTCCGATCCGTCGCCGGAGGGGCCGGCGGAATCGGCCGACCCGCGTCGCTGGCTGCCGCCCTGGGCGGCCACGCTGTTGCGAATCGCCTTCACGCTCGTTCTGGCGGGGCTGGTGCTCTCGCGGCTGGAGTGGCCGAAGCTGTTTGATGTCTTCGCCTCGCTCGATTGGCGGTGGTGGACAGCGGGCATGCTCGTCGCGTTCGCCGCCCATGTGGTGGCCGCGGTCCGTTGGGCCGGCCTGGCCCGGCCGATCGGCTTCGACCAACCGCTCAGTTCGTTCATCCGTCGCTTCCTCGAGGGCATGTTCTTCAGCCTCTGCCTGCCGACTTCAATCGGCGGTGACGTGGTGAAAGCCTACCGACTCTCGCCTTCGGCCCACGGCCGACTGCTGGCGGGATGCACGATCCTCGCCGATCGGCTCTGCGGGCTTTCCGCCCTCGGCGTGCTCGCGGGGACCACCGCGATCACCCTCCGCTTTGGCCTGTCACTGCCGATCGCAATCGCCCTCGGCGGCGGGCTGTTGCTTGCGGTGGTGACCTGCCTGGTGGGGATCGTCGGCTCGCTCGACTTTCTGCTCTCGGCATTTCCCGATGCCCACGCCCCGCGACGCTTCGCCGCCCAGTTGCTGCCCTACCAGCAGCGGCCGAGCCTGCTGGCCCGGGCCGTGGCCTGGAGCATGATCGTGCAGACCGGCTTTGTGGTCTGTGTGATGCTCATTGCCCGCGGCATCGGGCTCGGCCTGCCGGCGGCCGCCTGGTTCGCATCGGTGCCGCTGGTGGCGCTGGCCACGGTGCTGCCGATCAGTATCAGCGGTATCGGCCTGCGGGAGGCGGCCTTCATCCAACTGCTCGGCCCCTATGACGTGGCCAGCGAGCAGGCCACGGCCGTGGGCGTTCTCTGGTTTCTCGCCACCGTGATCGTCAGCCTCTCCGGAGGGTTGGTCTATCTCCTCGACCCCGCCAAGCGGGGCTCGTCTGGCTGACGCACTCTGCAGCCTACTCCGCGGCGGGCAGGATGCGACGGCACTGGAGCATGAGTATCGCCGCGACTGTCTTGGCGTCGTCGATCCGGCCGTCGAGACACATCGCCACCGCCTCCGACCAGGCCGTCAGTCTGCGTTCGATCGTCTCGCCCGGCTCGAGCGCCTGCGGGCCATCCTCGAGATCTTCGGCAAGAAACAGGTGCGTCCTTTCCCTCAGAATGCCGGGCGACATCCAGAGGCCGCCGACATGGCTGATCGAGCCGGCCCGGTAGCCGGTCTCCTCGGCGAGTTCGCGGCGGGCCGCCTCGGCGAGCGGCTCGTCGCGGTCGAGGGTGCCGGCGGGAAGCTCCAAGAGCGTTTCGCCAATCGCCACCCGCCGGTTGGCGACCAGGCAGACCCGGCCATCGGCCAGCCGGGGCACGATCACGACGCTGCCGGCGTGCTCGATGACATCGCGCGGCAGCAGGCCGCCCCCGGCAAGCGGCTCCTCGATACGCACCACGCGAAACCGCATCGCCTCGTGGGTGACCCGGCCGCCACGCTGTGATGGCGGCATGCCTGGCTCCGCGTCGCGGCCAGCACGGTTCATGGCAGCCCCCCGGCATCCGCCGCCAGCGGCAGCGGCACCACCCTCGCCGGCCGGCCATCGACCGCAAGCGGCGGGCTGGCGGTGTCGAGGGCCTGCCTGCGGAGGATCGCCAGGGCCAGCGGCCGGCCGAGAGCCTGCGACTGGCATGCGGATGTCACGACCCCCACCTCCTCCTCACCCGCCGTCACGCGACCACCCTCGGCCGGCGGCTGATTCGCCTCCACGACGAGACCGGCAAGCAGGCGATTGACATGCCCCAGGGCGTCGAGGCGGGCCACGGTCTCCTGCCCGAGATAGCAGCCTTTGGTGAAGGAGATCGCGCGGGCATCGCGGCCGAGTTCCTGGGGGAGCGTCTTGTCCGGAATGTCACGCCACAGCGGCGTGCCTTGCTCGATCCTGGCGACATCCCAGGACGCTGCCGCCGCCCTCGGCAGCAATGCATCGAGGGCCGCATCGACCGCTGCGGCCCCGTTTTCGTCATCGACGAGCAACAGTCCGTCGCCCGCCCAGTCGCACCGCACCGCCAAGAGATCGACGCCGCCCTCCGCCGAGGAGGGGAGCCGCACCCGGCAGTGCCCGAACGGCGGCGGAGGAATTGTCGAGCCGGACAGCTTCTCGACCGCGGCAACGGCGGCCGGCCCGATCACCGCCCGGCAGGTGAGTCCTTCGGAGCGATCGAGAATCTCCACCTGTTCACGAATGTGGTAGCGGTCGAGATGGGCGGAGAGCCTCTCGCCGAGGCCCCCATTGGCGAGAATCTCGATTCCGTCGGTTCGCAGGATTATCGCCAAGGCAATCACCCGGCCCCGCACGTCGGTAAAAAATCCCTCACAGCCGCCGCCGAGTGCAAGCTGCGCCACCGGGGCTGTGCAGAAATTGTTGACAAAGTCGGCGGCATCGGGACCCGCCACGACCAGCCGCGTATCGAGCGGAGTTTCGCACCAGACCGCGGAGGGTTCGACGGAGCTCTCACGCGTGGCGATTTCAGGCTGGCGGCCGGGAGTCTCATCTGGCATCGGTGATTCTTCCTCGCTCATTTCGGCCGCCTCATGGTATCGCGGGGGTGGTCGCGGGGCTTTGCCAGAGTGTCCGCTTTCGGGACACCCGCAATCCCCGGAAAAAAACACCGCGAACCACGAAATACAATTCTCAAGAAAAAGCAAGCATCCGGCGCGAACGCTTTGGGAGCGGGCCGCGTATTGCTAGGCGTTGGCCTGAAAAACCCGCCGCCAGAGAAGTCAGCGGGGAATTCCGGCACGGCTGTCGGGCAAGGAATTGTGTCGCGACCTGCACCAGCCAGGTCGGGCAGAACCCTTGCCCTGGAACCTACAGTTCCGCGGGTCGAACGTGCGGGCAAGGCAGCGTTCGGCTCGAGGGACTCTTCAGTTTTCTTCCGCCCGCTTTCCTAATTCAAGCACCGGGGATCCCGGTGCGCGAGGAGGTCCAAAAATGGCCACGGTGCACTATTCCAGTGGATGCCGCGACGCATTCGATGACGATGACTCCAGGTTCGACCGCAGAGACGGCCTGGGCGGCCGAGAGGGCCGACTCGACGAGGCGGATGCCCCGCTGGGAAGAAGCGGCGATCGCGAGATTCCGTCGCGGCCAAAGCGAGGACTCCACCGCATCGCCGAGGTGCGTCGCCAGCAGGGTGTGACCCTGCGGAATGTCGCCCGACGACTCGGCACGGAAATCGGCGTGGTCCGCCGTCAGGAACAGGACGACTGCGACCTGCGAATCAGCGACGTCCTGCTCTGGCAGCAGGTGCTCGAGGTGCCAGTCGCCGAACTGCTCGTTGAGGGAGATGGCCAGCTCTCCGGCCCGGTCTTGGAGCGTTCGCGGATGGTGAAGTTGATGAAGACCGCCGCCGCGATCCGCGAACGGACCGGCGGCACGCCCGTCGGCAGGCTCGTCAACATGCTTGTCGAGCAGATTCTCGAGATCATGCCGGAACTCCGCGACGTCACCCCCTGGCACACGGTCGGCCAGCGGCGGACTCTGGAGGAACTCGGCAAGATCGCACGCTGCACGGTCCCCGACGAGATGATCGGGCGATCGGGCTGAGACAGCGGCGACACACAACAATGGCCACCAGCACCACGGCCCCCTGTTCCACGGGCGGAGGCGGGTCGGCCGTGGCACTCGCCGGTACGGACAGGAGCGATCTTGTTCGCACCGGCGAGTGTGTTTACATTCCGCCGCGGGCCCGTCGAATAGCCAATCGTCGGGCCGCCCCGGAATCCTGCCCGCCTCTCAGCCCACCCGCGTGCCTTCCGTGCAATCCCTTCTCGGCGTCATCGGCATCACCGTGATCATCTTCATCACCGTGGCGGTGGTGGCGAGGATGATTCTCGGCCGTTGAGGATGGCGGGGCCACCAAAGCTCGCCGCCACGCCGGTCACGAGAAAGCCGGTGAAGAACACCAGCACACTCCCGAAGAGCACCCAGGCGGCCACGGCCAGGCCGAAGTAGTCCCGCAGCCAGACCCGCAGCGGCGGCTCCGGGCTCTTGGGCACCTTTCGCTTCACCGGCCAGCCCTCCTTGGAGGCCTGCTGCATGTCCCGGCGGAAAACCTCCCAATCCTGCTGTGCCGCGGGGCGGTTCTGTTCGGCAAGCCAGTCATCGCGAACGGCCCACAGCCCAAGAGGGGGCACGGCCACCAGAAGCAGCCACACCGCCAAAAGGGCCAGCAGCCGCCGCCTTCCCGGACCGAGGGCCCCAGTCGAATCATCGGATCGGGCCTGCCGGGGAACCATCATCGACAAACGCCTCGCAGGCATGACAGGCATGACGGGCAGCAACAGACCGACCAGACGCCCGCGGCACTCATCACCGCAGTCTGCCCTTTTTCCGGCGTCGCCCCAAGGCCCCCTCGACCGCTCTGGCGTCGTCGCCGGCAAGCCGCTAGCCTTCGCCCCGCCCCAGCAGACTGTGGAACACGTTTGCCACCGCAGCGATCCATGCCACGCAACCCCCGCAGCATCGCCCTCACGATCCTCCTGGCCGCCGCGGCCGGCGGCCTGCCCGCTGCCGCACACGCCCAGCGGGGCTGGCTGCCCACGAGCTGGTTCACGGCCGACTCAATCGATCCCAAGGCGATGTTTCCACTCGCCGAGAGCGACGGCCCCTGGCTGGTCCTGGCAGCCACCTTCCGCGGCGAGCAGGCCCGCGAGGATGCCCGCGAGCTGGTGCACGAACTGCGGGAGCGATTCAAACTGCGGGCCTACACCCACGAAAAATCGTTCGACTACACCGGCAATCAGGAAGGCCTCGGTCTCAATCCCGACGGCACTCCCAAGCGGATGCGGTATGCCAACGCCGGCGAGGTGGTCGAGGTTGCCGTGCTGGTGGGCGATTTCGCCTCCTTTGACGACCCGCGGGCCCAGAAGATGCTCGGCCGGATCAAGTCGCTGCAGCCGGAGTCTCTCTCGCCACAGCGGGCCAAGAGCCGGGCCTTCGCTGATTTCAGGGCGATGGTCGGGCTTGCCCGCAACACCGGCAAAGGACCGATGCACACCGCCTTCGTGATCCCCAACCCCCGGCTGCCGGATGAATATTTCAGCCGCCCGGAGGTGGATGACTTCGTCGTCGACATGAACAGCGACGTCGAGCACAGCCTGCTTGAATGTCCCGGCCGCTACAGCGTCCGCGTGGCGATCTTCACCGGTGCCGGCACCTTCGATCAGAAGGCGATCGAGCAGGATGACGAGGTCGAACTTGAAAGCCGCCTCGTGGAAGCCGCCGAGAAGGCCCACCGGCTCACCGAGTCGCTGCGAAAACGTGGCTTCGAGGCCTGGGAATTTCATGACCGGGATTCGAGCATGGTCTGCGTGGGGAGCTTTCAGCAGCTTACTGTGGCCGGACCCGACGGCCGGCAGCGGGTCGCCCCGGGCATCGCCAGGGTGATCGAGAACCTCGGGGCCGATCCGGCCAAGCTCGCCTCGGGCGTGGTTTTGCCGCGGTCGATTGACGGCGTCATGCTCGAGATTCAGCCGCGGCCGATCGACGTGCCGCGGCTGCCCGCGGGCCGCCGGCGATGAGCGGGCGGGCGGCTGACGACTGGTCGATCGGGCCGGAGGGTCTCGTGCTCGGCACCCGCAACGCCGGGAAACTCCGCGAACTCAGGGCGTTGCTCGAGCCGTTGGGCATCCAAGCCCGTTCGCTCGATGATGTCACCAACTCCGTCGAGGTCGAGGAGACCGGCGACTCCTTCGCCGCCAATGCCGCCCTCAAGGCGGTCGAGCAGGCCCGCGCGGTGGGCCTGCCGGTGCTCGGAGAAGACAGCGGGCTTGCGGTCGATGCCCTCGGAGGGGCCCCGGGCATCTACTCGGCCCGCTTCTCCGGGCCAGACGCCACCGATACGGCCAACAACGCCCTGCTGCTCGAGCGGCTCTCTGCTTCGTCGGTCGAGGCGGCCGACTGGACCGCCCACTACGTCTGCCACATGGTGCTCGCCTCACCCGAGGGTCGGATCCTCGCCGAGAGCCGGGGGGAGTGCCACGGAAGAATCGTGCCCGAGCCGCGGGGTGAGGGAGGGTTCGGCTACGACCCGCTCTTCATGATCCTCGAATACCACCGCACCTTCGGCCAGCTCTCGCCGCTGGTGAAGGGCCTGATCAGCCACCGCGGGCGGGCGGTCCGCGGGATGGCCGAACGGCTCAGGCGGCATCGCTGACGGGCACCGCGAGGCGGTGCTCGAGAACACGCAGCACCTCGTTGGTGCCGTCGAGCCGACCCCGCACCCGCCCCAGGCCCGCTTCGAAGCGGTCGAGCCGATCGAGGAAATCCCGCACCCGTTCGCGGTTCACCTCCTCGAGCAACGCAAAGTCACCGCAGCCGGTGCCCTTGAGAAAGTGGGCGTTCATCAACTGCTCCGCATGGGCCCGTTCCGGGAGCACGAGCATCGGCTTGCCAAGATGCAGCGACTCCCCGATCAGCTGGTTGCCGGCGGCCGAGATGACCCCGCGGCAGCCGGCGAGATCCTCGACGAAACGGGCCTCGTCGATCGCGTGGAAGGACACGTTGCCAACATGCTCGCGGTGGCCGAGGCCGTAGACCTTGACCGGCATCCCGCACTCCGAAAGGGTGGCGATCGTCTCGAAGGGCGTGTGCCGGCGGAGATAGCTGAGGATGAACCCGCGATCCGACGGCTGCTGCCGCAGGATCGACGACCGCACCAACGGCCCCACCTGCACCGCATGCTCCCATCCCCTTCGCAGCGGCGGACGAAAGAAGGCCGAGATCACCGTGTCGGTCGCCTCCGAGACATACATCCAGACGGCGTTGCTCATCAGCCAGGCCTGCAGCCGCAGCGACCAGGGCAGCGAGGAGAGATCGTAGGCCAGCAGGAAGTGCTGATGGTCGACGCTCACCAGCGGGATGCCCAGCCGCTTCGCAGCCCGGGGCAGGGCGGGCTCGAAATCGGTGATCGCCAGGTCGGCGTCGAAGGCCTCCAGCTCTCCGAGCATCCGGTCGACCAGCGGCCCGAGGGTGCGGGCCTGGTAGTCGAGCCCGGTGGTGATCGACCGCAGCACGTCGAGCCGACCGCCCGAATACTGGAAGACGATGCCGGGAATCATCCTGACTTCGACCCGGGAGCCTTCCGACGCGAACCGTTTGGCGAGCAGTTCGTGGGCGTCGGCGGAGGTGAAGATCACGATCCGGTGGTGGGCCACGAGGCGTTCAACGAGCGTGCCGATCCGCGTGGCATGCCCCCTGCCCTCGCCGCAGACACTGATTGCGATGTTGGCCATCGATGCACCCTCGCCACACCAAGCGGGAGCCGCAGCCTGACGCAGCAACTTCCGCAGGCGGATTGTGCCACCTCCTGTCGCAATCGGCCAACGGGGCCCTGCCAGAAACGGCACCAGCCGCGGCTCCCGCCGATGAAGGCCTTCCCCTCAGGCGGCACGCGGCTCACAAGACGCTCATGAGCTTGGCTTTCATCGCGGGGTGCCGTTGGCCAAGCGGTCGGCGTGCAGGCGTTATGCTCGAGCCATGGGCCGACCCTATTTTTTCAGCGATGCCGGCGTCCTGGCAGCGGTGGCCGTCTGGGTTCTCGTCGCACCGCGGCCGGCTGCCGGTGGCGAGGTCGACGACCTGATCGCCCAGCTCGCGGCGACCTCCCGCAGCCGGCGTGAGGCGGCCGACCTCGCCCTGCGATCGCTTGGTCCCGACACGCTCCCCGAGCTGGCCGCGGCGATTCCCGCGGCCACCGGCGAGGCCGCCTTCCGACTGCGGTCGATCCGCTCGGCCCTCGTCGACGAGGCGGTGCTGGCGGCGGTGGAGCCGACGAGCCTCTCGCTCACCGCCGAGAATGAGCCCTTTGGTGAGCTGCTCGCGCGGATCGGGTCGGGGGCGGGCCGGCTCACACTCGTCGAAGCCGGCGGCGACCGGGCGGAGAGTGATCGCCGGGTCTCGCTGCGTCTCGAGCGGGCAACCTACTGGGAGGCGATCGACGCGGCCACAAAGGCTGCCGGCTGTCGGCTCGGCTACCGTGCGCCGCAGACCGAGGCGGGCGGATGCGGTCTGGTGGTCGAGCCGGTTGCCGAGGACCGGCGAGCGGCGGCCTCCGATGCAGCCGGGCTGTTTCGTGTGGAGGTGGCTGACGTCAGCAGATTTGCCTCGTCGGCCGCAGGAGGCTTCGAGGGCCTGCGGCTGGCGCTGCGCGGGGGCCGGGGGGCGGGGGACGAAACC
>CAZRKH010000081.1:0-21513 GCA_964600785.1 uncultured Chitinophagaceae bacterium | reverse complement strand
GAAGTCGGCCCTCGCCGAGCGGGACTTCGCCGCGGCCGCCCGGGGAATCGAGCAAGCCCGCGATTTGGCTGTTTCACCGCAGGATGGAGAACGCGTGGCCAACTGGGATCTGCTGGTCGACTACACCCGCGGCTTCTACGACTACCGCCGCCAGGCGCTCGCCGACGTGGAGTCCGGCAATGAGTTCACCGTCCTCGTCGGCGGGGAACCGGAAAAAATCGGGATCGTGGAAAACTCGACGGAGCAGTTCGTCTTCAAGTTCAAAGGCAGGAATATCCGCAAGCCGCCCGATGCGATTCCGGGCAACATCCTGATCGCGATCATCGAAGGCTGGTTCACTAACGACTCGGCCAACAACCTCTATCTCGGGGCCTACTGGCTGACCAATCCGGAACCGAATCTCGACAATGCACGGTCGATGTGGCAGGAGGCGGCGCGGCGGGGTGCCGACGCGGCGCCGCTGCTTTCGCTCCTTGACGACCCGCTGTTTCACGAGCGGCCGTAGGCGGCCGTTTCTGCTTGCCACGCGATTCACACCGGCGTCGCCGGCTCACCGAGAAGAATGATGTCCCAACTGCTGCCGATTCCACCCACAGCAGGCCCGATTCATGGGACGATCCGACCGCCCGGTTCAAAAAGCCTCACCAACCGGGCGATGGTGGTGGCGGCTCTCGCCGAGGGCCCGAGCCGGCTTGTCGGCGTGCTCGACAGCGAAGACACCCGCGTGATGGCACGAGGGCTCGAGGCCCTCGGGATCGAGATCACCGCCGACTGGTCAAGCGGATTGCTCGAGGTTGCCGGACAAGGCGGAACCATTCACCGCACCGCCGCAGAGATCGACGCGGCCGCCAGTGGCACGACGATGCGGTTTCTCGCGGCAGTCTGCGGGCTCGGCCGGGGCCGCTACCGGCTCGACGGCACTCCGCGGATGCGATGCCGTCCGATCGGCGATCTGGTCGACGGGCTGCGGGCTCTCGGCATCGATGCCGACACGCAGAGCCCGGGCCGCTGTCCACCGGTGACGGTCAGCGGGCCGCCCCGGGATACCACACACCAGCAGCAGCTCCGCGTGCGGGCCGGGACCTCGAGCCAGTTCGCCAGCGGGCTGGCCATGATCGGGCCCTGTCTGGCCGGGGGCATGGAGCTTGACTTCGAAGGACCGATCGTGTCCCGCCCCTATCTCGAGATGACCCGTCGCGTGATGGAGCACTTCGGTGCCGTGGGAACCCTGACCGCCACACGGTGGACGATTCCCCCCGGCGGCTACCGGGGACGGGCCTACGAGATCGAGCCGGATGCCTCCGCGGCGAGTTACTTTCTCGCGGTCGCCGCCATCACCGGTGGCAGCATGCGGATCGAGGGCCTTTCCCAAAACAGTCTGCAGGGCGACATCGCCTTCGCCGAGGCCCTCGAGGCGATGGGCTGCGAACTCACCTGGGAGCCCAATGCGATCCTGCTGCGGGGCCGGGCCGCCCGTGGCATCGAGATCGACATGAACGCATTGAGCGACACCCTGCCGACGCTGGCGGTGGTCGCACTCTTCGCCGAGGGTCCCACGACAATCCGCAACGTCGCCCACGTTCGCGACAAGGAGACCGACCGCATCGGCGACCTTGCCCGTGAACTCCGCCGGCTCGGGGCCCTCGTTGAGGAGTATCCCGACGGCCTGCGGATCGAGGCCGGCTGCCACCATGCCGCCACGCTCGCGACCTACGACGACCATCGCATGGCAATGAGCCTGGCCCTCGCCGGCCTCCGGATTCCCGGCGTGGTGATCGAAGACCCCCGCTGCGTCGGCAAGACGTTCCCGGGGTTCTGGGACGCCTTGGCCCGGGTCACCGGGGAGCGGCTCGATTTCTCGGCCAGCGGGCTGTTCCCGGCCGGCGACGATCAGCCGGGATGAACGTCGCTGAGCAGCTCTCCGGCTTCGGTATTGCGAGCTGCCTCCGCGAGCAGTCTTTCGGCTCGCTGCATGACGTCGCCAGGCCCGTCATCGCCAGCCATGGGGCCACCCATCGAAGGATCGGCCGCCAGGAATCCGCCGCCACAATGTTCGCAGTACACCCGTCGCCCGAGCAACACGACCCGCACCCGAACGACTCGCCCGCAGACCGGGCATTGCTGATGGTAGAAGACAGGGCCGTGGGACATGGCACCCTCCGTGCATCGTTCTGGCCGCAATCGAATCGGAAAACCTGGATCCATCTCCAGACGGTGAACTCCGTTTCCCTCCCGACGACGCGGCAGTCTACCGGATGCCCGGAGTTCTGGCAAACACGACGCAAGTGAGGGGATTTTGCGGGCTCCTCACACAATCGTGACGAAGCCGGACGCTTCCCTCCCGGCAATCCCCTCGGCTACATTTGAGGGGGCGGCGGTGAGACCCACCATGGCGAGAAGGCTGCAGGCATGATCCGTCAACCGTGGTTTGCCCCGATCATAGTCCTCTTCTGGGCTCTTTCCACCGGCTGGCTGGTGGTCCACAAGATCATGCCGATGCTGGCCCCCGGCAGTCCGCCGGGCTACAAGGCCTTCTATGCCTCAGGCAGCCGGATGGTGCCGGTGGCCTGGTCGGTGACCTGGAACGACCGCCCGGTCGGCTGGGCCTCGAGCGAGTGCATGGCTCAGGAAGACGGTGGCTGCATCGTGGAAACCCGCCTGCGGTTCGAACGGCTGCCCCTCGACGAGATGCTGCCTCGATGGACAAGCATGCTCATCGGAGGGGGGCTGCCGCAGGCTGCCATGCTCACGCTCGATACCCGCGGCCGGCTCTCCATCGACGAGCAGGGCCAGCTGCGGCGGTTCAGCTCGGTGGTCTCGATCCCCGAGTTCAACCAGACCATTTTCCTGACAGGCACCAACGACGCGGGCCACGTCCGCATTCGACTGCACGGCCGCAATCTGGAATACGAAACCGAACGGCACCTGCCGGAGAGCGTGATGCTCGGCGACGAACTCTCGCCCCAGGCCACGATGCCGGGCCTCACCCCGGACCGCCGCTGGACGGTGCCCGTCTACAGCCCCCTGAAACTCGGCGGCTCGCCGATGGAGATCCTGCACGCCCACGTCGAGCTTGAAGAACCGCTCTTCTGGGAGGATCGTCTCGTGCGGACACGTCTGGTCGTCTACCGCGACGATCCCACCTCCCGGCGGGAGCCGAAGTGCCGCCTTTGGGTCGATCAGTCGGGGCGGGTGCTGCGGCAGGAGTCGGCCGTACTCGGCTCCCGGCTCGCCTTCGTGCGGCTCAGCGACTCAGCGGCGCGAGAACTCGTCGGCAAATCCGCAGGAGAGATCCTCCTGCAGGAACAGTTCTTCCCCGTCGCACCCGCCCCGCCGGACATTCAGCGGCAATGATCGAATTTGACCACGTCAGCCGCGTGTATGGCTCGAAGGAGGCGGTCCACGATCTCTCGCTTTCGATTCCCAAGGGCGAGCTGTTCGCGCTGCTCGGGCCCAACGGCGCCGGCAAGACAACCACCATCAAGATGCTCGTGGGGCTGCTGCGACCCTCGCGGGGGGTGGTGCGGGTCTGTGGCCACGACCTTGTGCGGCAGACCCGCGAGGCCCACCAGCACCTCGGCTACGTGCCGGACGAGCCGACCCTTTACGACAAGCTCAGCGGCCGGGAGTTTCTCTGGTTTATCGCCGACATGTTCGGCATGCCGCGGCACGTCGCCGAGCGAAGGATCGAACACGAGATCACCGCCTTCGAACTCGGTGAATTCGTCGACGACCTCTCCGAGAGCTACTCACTCGGCATGAAGCAGCGGCTGGTGTTTGCCGCCGCCTTCCTGCACGACCCCGACGTGCTCGTCCTCGACGAGCCGATGGTCGGCCTCGACCCGCGGAGTGTGCGGATCGTGAAAGACCTCCTCGCGGCCCGCACCGCCGAGGGCATGACCGTCTTCATGTCGACCCACACCCTGGCCCTGGCGGAGGAGATGGCCGACCGCGTGGGCATCATGGTTCGCGGGTCGCTACGGTTCCTCGGATCGGTCACCGAACTCCGTGGGCAGATGGCCCTGGAAACCTCGAGCTTCGAGCGGCTTTACCTCGAGCTCACCGGCCAAAGTGGGCCCTGACCGCCACGCAGGAGCGAGTCGATGTCGCTTGCCACCGTTCACGATTCGCCGCCGCGAGACGGTCGCCGGATGATCTCCGTCGATGCCGAGTCGCGGGCCTTCCTGCGGCTCCGCTACGCCCTCGTGCTCTCGACGCTCTGGACGATGGCCCAGGCAGCCCGCCTGCGGGTGGGGCTGGTGGTCGTGTTGAGCCTGCTCTTCTGGGGATCGCTGTTTGGGCTGTTCCACGAGGCGTTCCTGTTTTTGGCCTCGCTCCACGTCGACGTGATTTCCCTGCTGTTCAACGCCTTCTTCTCGTCGCTGATGGTGATGCTCGTCTTCTCCAGCGGCATCCTCACCTACTCGAGCCTCTACGCCTCCCGCGAGGCCCGGCTGCTGCTGACACTGCCGATCCGGCCCGACGCGATCTTCGCCCACAAGTTCCAGGAGGCGATGTGGTTTTCATGCTGGGGATTCGTGCTCCTTGGCAGCCCGATGCTGGTCGCCTACGGGGTGGTGCACGAGTCATCCTGGGTCTATTACGCGCTGATACTGCCGTTCATGCTGGCCTTTGTCGTGATTCCCGTCACGCTCGGCAGCATGCTCTGCATCGGGCTGGTTGCCTGGCTGCCAAGGCTCCGCGTGCACGCAGTCTCGCTGGCGGTGCTCCTGGCGGTGGCCGGCGGAGGATGGCTGGCCTGGTCGGCCTTCACGACCGCTCCGGACGACCGGATAAGCGGCGCCTGGTTCGAACGAACCTTCAGCCGGCTCTCGTTCACCGAGCAGCGATTCCTGCCGAGCTGGTGGCTGGCAAGCGGCCTGATTGAATGCGGCACCGCCGGGGAAGGAGCCGACGCCACGGCGGCGTTTCTCGAGGCGGCCGGGTTTCTGGCCGTGCTGCTGGCCAACGGCCTGCTGTTGCAGATGGTCGCCACCTGGATGGCCCGCCGCTGGTACCGTTCGGGCTACAGCAGCCTCAACGGCGAGCATGCCTACCGCCGGAGCCCCCGTGGCGGCTGGCTCGATCGGCTGATCTGTGAGTGTGGCAGCCGGCAAGGCAGGCCGCTGCGGCTGTTGTTCGTCAAGGATCTGCGGCTCTTCCGTCGCGACATCTCGCAGTGGTCGCAGTTTCTGATCTTCTTCGGGCTCTTGGGACTGTATTTCATCAACATCCGATCGTTTCACTACAACAATGTCTATGCCTCGATGATCGGGTTTCTCAACCTCGCCGTGGTGGGGCTGATCCTCTCGACCTTCACGACCCGCTTCGTGTTTCCGATGATCAGCCTCGAGGGCCGGCGGTTCTGGGTGCTCGGCCTGCTGCCGGTGCGTCGCGACCACATCGTGTGGTCGAAGTTCTTCTTCGCCTTTCTCGGCGGGCTGCCACCCTGTTGCCTGCTGGTGTTTCTCAGCGATCACATGCTTGGCATCCCGCGAAGCCTGCTTCTGATCCACGAACTTTGCTGCGTGATGCTCTGCCTCGGGCTCTCGGGCATTTCGGTGGGCCTGGGAGCCCGGATGCCGGAGATGCGGGAAACCTCCCCGTCGAAAATCGCCGCCGGCTTCGGAGGCACCCTGAGCCTGGTGGTCAGCTCGCTGTTCATCATGCTTGTGGTGGTGATCGCCGCCCTGCCGACCCACCTCTACCTCGCCACCCGCTCGCTGGCGGCCGACTCCGACGCGGTCAACTTCTTTCGCTGGCTTGGCAGTCCTGAGGGAGTCACCGTATCGCTGGTGAGCGTGGTGGTTTTGGGCCTGCTCGCCGCGGCGGTGCCGATGACGCTGGGTCTGCGACATTTCCGCCGCCTCGAAATCGCGTAGCTGCCCGTCGACCTCCGGTTGCACGGCGATTCCGCCGCAACTGGCGTGCGATCACGGGCGTTACGAACCTCGCCCGTATGCGGTTTCTTTTATGTCGCCGCTTGCCGCATCCAGTGGCGGCAGACGTGTTCCACAGTCTGTCACGAGGCGGCATGGACAGTCCGCCAGACTCCTGGAAAATTCGGGTATGGCTTTCCGTAATCAGATTCCCGCCTCGCCGTCGCCGTGCCGGCAGAGTGACCGCCAGGCTGCACGCCTGCGGGTCGGAGCGGTCTCATATCTCAATACCAAGCCGCTCGTCTGTGGCCTCGGGACGAGTCTCGATCTTGAATATGACCTGCCGAGCCGGCTCGCCGACCGGCTGGCCTCCGGTTCGCTCGACGTGGCCCTGATCCCGGTCATCGAACTGCCCCGCAGCGGCGGGCGAATGATTTCGGATGCCTGTATCGGCTGCCGCGGCCCGGTGATGAGCGTGAAGCTCTTTTTTCGCACCGCACCCCAGCGGGTGACGACCCTGGCTCTCGACGAGGGCTCGCGGACCAGCGCCGCCCTGGCGAGGATCCTGCTCGAAGAACGCTTCGGCGTGCGGCCGAGGATCGAGCCGCTGGCGATTGGAGATGACCTCGGCGACACCGACGCCGACGCCGTGCTGCTCATCGGTGACCGGGCGATCGGCCCCCACGGCGGCCTGGCGGGATCTCGGGGCAGCTTCCAGCTCGTCTGGGATCTGGGCGACGAGTGGTGCCGCTGGACCGGGCTGCCCTTCGTGTTTGCAGTCTGGGCGGCGAGGCCGGGCGTGGACGTCGGCCGGCTGCCCGACCTGCTCGCCGAGGCTCGCGATCGGGGCCTTGCCAGCCTGGCTGCGATTGCGGCGGCCGAGGCCCCCAGGCATGCCCTGACCGTACCGCAGTGTCTGAGCTACCTCCGCGACAACCTGCACTATCATGTGGGTCCGCGGGAGATGCTGGCGATGGAACGGTTCCGTCGCCATGCCGAGTCGATCGGGCTCACGGCGGGCCCAATCTCGTCTCAGCCCGCGAACGAAGGACGACAGGATGCCTTCCGATCTGAAACGCATTCTTGACTCGGTGCTCGACGGCCAAAGGCTGTCTGCGGATGACGCGGTGACCCTGCTTGAGTCGCCCGATCTCGCCTCGCTCGGCCGGGCTGCCGACACCATCACCCGCCGCCTCCATCCGGAGCCCTGGCGGACCTACAACATCGATCGCAACGTCAACTACACCAACGTCTGCACCGCGGTCTGCGATTTCTGCGCCTTCTACCGGCCCCCGAAGCACGACGAAGGCTATGTGCTCGATCGCGAGGAGCTGCTGACGAAAATCGAGGAGACCGTCGCCCTCGGTGGCGACCAGATCCTCCTGCAGGGCGGGCTCCACCCGACGCTCACTCTCGAGTGGTACGAGGAGATGCTGCGGGACATCAAAGACCGTTTCCCGCAGGTCAACGTGCACGGCTTCTCACCGCCCGAGATCCACCACTTCACGAAGGTGGCCAAACTCCCGCTTCGCGAGGTACTCGGGCGGCTTGCCCGGGCAGGGCTCGGTTCGCTGCCCGGTGGTGGCGGCGAGATCCTCGTTGACCGCGTGCGGGCCGCGATGACCCGGGGCAAGGTCATGACCGACGACTGGCTCGAGGTGCACCGCGTCTGGCATGAACTCGGCGGACGGAGCACGGCCACCATGATGTACGGCCATATCGAGTCGCTGGCCGAACGGGTCGAGCACCTCGAGCGACTGCGTCAACTGCAAGATGAGACCGGGGGCTTCACCGCCTTCATCTGCTGGTCGTTCCAGCCGGACAACACCGAGATGGACCATATTCCCCCGGCCGGGCCGTTTGAATATCTCCGCACGCAGGCGGTGGCCCGGCTCTACCTCGACAATTTTCCGAACATCCAGTCGAGCTGGGTCACCCAGGGCCGTGAGATCGGCCAACTGGCCCTGCTCTTCGGGGCCAACGACATGGGGAGCCTGATGATCGAGGAGAACGTCGTGAGTGCCGCCGGCACCGTGCACCATCTCACCCTCGAGCAGATGCGTTCGGCGATCTCCGAGCTTGGCTGGATCCCCAGCCGCCGCAACGTGTTCTACGAGGTGTTCGATGACGACCCGGCGGTGGCGATCGCGGCGGCCGCCGGCGGAGTGCCGACGGAGCACACGCCGCTGCAGGTGCTGCCGCTGGCCGAGACCTGATGGAACTCCCCCCGCCGGCCCGGACGATCTCGGGCGTGATCCGCGGCCGCGTAGTGCTGCCGATGGGGGCCGCCGCGATCGATGGCGGCTGGCTGCGGATCGACCGTGGTCGGATCGTGGCCGTCGGCCGGGGCCGGCCTTGCGAGCCCTGCCTCGACCTCGGCGAGGTGATCCTGGCACCTGGCCTGGTCAACCCGCACTGCCACCTCGAGTTTTCCGACCTCGCCTGTCCGCTCGAGGCCCCCGGTGGCCTGGCCGGCTGGATTCCCGGGGTGGTGGCCGCCCGTCGCGACCGACCGGCGGATGCCACGGCTGCGGCGATCCGCCGCGGGCTGGTGGAGTCGGCCGCGGCGGGGGTCACGCTCGTCGGCGAGATCGCGAGTGACGCCACCGGCGGCGATCCGGCAGCCGACCTGCCCGCGATGCGGCGCTACCGCGAGTGTCTGGGTCTCGGCGACGACGCAGCCGCCCGCGGACGGCGGGCGATTGGTGAAGTCGACCGCCTGCCCGATTCGGTTCTTGCGGGTCTCTCTCCCCATGCCCCCTACTCGGTGTCGGCGGCCCTCGGCCGGGAGCTGATCGGTGCCGCCCGCCGCCGCGGGCTGCCTGTGCAGATGCATCTCGGGGAGAGTCCCGACGAGGCCGAACTCCTCGCCGGCGGATCGGGGCCCTTCCGCAGCATGCTCGAGTCGCTCGGTGCCTGGCCATCGCCACCACCGGTCCTGCTGTCGGCGGCGGAGTGGATTGGCCGGCTCGCCCGCTGCTCTCGCGGGGCGGTGATCCATGCGGGCTTCCTTGATGACGACGCGCTTGCGAGACTCGCCGGGCATGCCGACCGACTCGGTGTGGTGGTCTGCCCCAGAACCGCCCGCCGGCTCACCGGCAAGCTGCCGCCGATCGAGCGGCTCCGCGGAGCGGGCCTGCGGCTGGCGGTGGGCACCGACAGCCGTGCCTCGAATCCCGATCTCGATCCCCGCCGCGACGCGGGCGAACTGGTCGCGGCGGGCCTCGTGACCCCCGCCGAGGCGGTGCGGATGATCACCACTCATGCCGCCTGGATGCTCGGCATGGACCGAGTCGCCGGCAGAATCGCCCCGGGCATGCCCGCCGACCTGGCGGTCTTCGCCCCGCGGCGTTTCTCCGACGATCCGCACGAAGACCTGCTCGACACGGAAACCGGCCTCGTGGCCGCCTTCCGTCGCGGCCGGCGGCTGGCGGTCGCTACAGCCGGCAGTTGGCGATGAAGGTCTCCACGATGGCCGAAGCGCCAATGGCATCGAGCCGTTCCATGATCGAATGCACCTCGCCCCGGCGGACCATGGCCCGCACGGCACACCAGGAATCGTCCTCGAGCGTGCTCACCGTGGGCGAGTTGAAGCCCGGGGTGATCGCCTCGGCCTCGGCGAGCCGTGTGCGTGGGATGTTGTATTCCAGCAGCGAATAGTTCCTCGCGATCACCACGCCCTCGAGCCGGCGGACGATCCTGTCGACCGTCTCGGGATGCCGCAGCCGGCGATTCTGCACGAGCACCGTCTCGTAGCGGCCGATCTCGTCGAGAATCCGCAGCCGGTTGGCGGCGAGCGTGCTGCCGGTCTCGACGAGGTCGACGATCGCATCGGCCACGCCCAGGGCGACCATGATCTCGACGCTGCCGGAAAGCTCGACGAGGTGGGCGGTTGCCTGCCGTTCGGTAAGCCAGGCTTTGGTGATCGCCGGAAAGCTGGTCGCGATCCGCATGCCGTCCAGGGCGGTGGCATCCTGCATGGAGGAGTCGGTCGGCACGCAGACCGCCAGGCGACAGCCTCCCACGCCGAGGTCGAGCCGATGGATCAGTTCGACCCCGCTTTCGGCCACCAGATCGCTGCCGGTGATGCCCAGGTCGATCGCACCCTCGTCGGCAAGCACCGGGATGTCGGCCGGCCGCAGGAAGGCGATCTCGACCGGCATCCCGCTGCAGCGGGCAAACAGGCTCCGCGACGGACGCCGGAAGGAGAGGCCCGCATCGTGGAGCAGTTCTGCCGCCAGTTCGGAAAGGCGGCCCTTGCTCGGCACGCCGATGCGGAGCAGGTCGTCGTCTGGAACCGGATCGGGCGTCATCCCTCAGCTGCCTCCCCTCTCTCGCGAGGCCTTCTCCTCAAGCCCGGAAACCCCGAAGCGACCGCCCAGTTCCGCGGCCACACCGGCGAAAGGCAGTCCCCGGCAGGCCAGCAGCACGAGCATGTGGTAGAGCAGGTCGGCCGCCTCGGCGAGCACCCGTTCGTCCGATTCACCGGCCGCCGCATCGACCAGTTCGCCGGCCTCCTCGGTGACCTTCCCGCCGATCACGGGCACCCCACCGTCGAGCAGTTTCCGCGTGTAGGATGGCTTCGCGGTGGCGGGATCGGCGTCCCGCCGCGAGGTGATTACCGCCTCGAGCCGCTCGAGCACCTCACCCGTTTCCGCCATCCGGCCTGCTCCCGTGCGTCGTCGTTGTGCCAATTCGTGGCTGCACCGCCACACCCCAACTCTAGCCCATAATTCCCCGCCGCGCCCGACCGCCCCCCCTCGGGCCGGCAGCCCACGAGCCGGCGGCGGGACGGAGGCGGAAATCCTGCCGGGAATCGACGACACCTCGGGCGACGGCCCTGCCGGAGCGTGCTACGTGCTCACCGGCCCCACGGCCTCGGGCAAGACCTCGCTTGCCGTCCGCATCGCCGAGCGGATTGGCGGTGAGATCGTGAGCGCCGACTCGATGGCGGTCTACCGGGGGCTCGACATCGGCACCGCCAAACCCTCGGCCGAGGATCGCCGCCGCGTGCCGCACCACGGGATCGACCTGATCGACCCCGACGAGCCGTACAACCTCGCACAGTGGTGCGCGATGGCGCGGGCGGCCCTGGCGGAGATCGCTGCCCGCGGACGTCCGGCGGTGGTCGCAGGCGGCACGCCGCTCTATCTCAAGGCGATCTTCGACTACAGGGGATTCTCCGAGGATGGCAGCGGCGGCCTCCCGCCGCCCGACCCGTCCCTGAGGGCCCGCCTCGCCGAGGAGGCGAACAGACTCGGCACCGCTGCGATCCACGCCCGGCTCGTCGAGGCCGACCCGGCTGCGGCGGCCCGCATCCATCCCAACGACCTGCGAAGGATCATCCGCGGCCTCGAGATCGCCGCGGGCGGCGGACTCCCGCGGGAGCCGGCCGACAGCCGCCGGCCGACGAGGATCTGGATCCGCGACCTGCCCAGAGACCTGCTCGTCCGCCGGATCAAACGTCGCGTTGAGAGCATGTTCGCCGCGGGGTTCGTCGAGGAGGTCCGGCGGGTCGCCTCCGCTTCCGGCTTCGGCCCCACCGCCGGCCAGGCCGCGGGCTACCGCGAGGTGCTCGATTTTCTCGGTGGCCGTATGACCCTCGCCGAAGCGGTCGAGGCGACCAAGCGGCGCACCCGCCAGCTCGCCAAACGGCAGCTCACCTGGCTGCGGAGTTTCCCCGACGCGATCTGGATCACGGGCTGATCTGGGGCACACTGAGGGTCGACACGTCTGATAGCACCAACGTGCTAGCACTGTATCTTGGGCGCGAGAGCCCCCAGCACCACAAAATCGGCGCCGTCGCTTGCCAGTCGCGATTCCGCCGTTACTCTCTCGCCCGTTGCCGGGATCGCTGACATCTGTCATCGCCCCGGCGGCATCGGCTCGCACGGCGGTTTTGGCCCGGCTCTCCGACAACGGATGCGGAAGCCGGCCCGGTATCCACGGATGGATCCGACCGACGACAAGGCCCCACCGCTTGCGGTGGAGACGAAGGCATAGCGTGATGGAATACGCCTCCGAGCAGCACTCCCGCCGCACGACGGCCATGTGCCCGCCACGGGATATCCCGTCACCGTCGGCCCTCCGGCCTGTCGGTCCTGCCATTCGCGGTCAACACCGGGGGTCATGGCGACCACCACGCCGACGGCCGTAGTGACGGCACCAGCACTTTGTTGCACGAAGGAGAATCACGGATGGCAGCCAAGCCCTTGATCGGCATCAACATGGACTACCGGGCCTCGCGGAAGGAACACGCGGCCCTCTCGTTCCTCGCGGCCGGCTACTACGACGGCGTGCTTGATTCCGGCGGCCTGCCGCTGGTCATCCCGCCTCTGGCCGACGAGGAGGACCTGACCAGGGTGCTCGACATGCTCGATGGCGTGGTGCTCGTGGGGGGCGGCGACCTCGACGCCCGGCGTGATGGCTACATGCCCCACCCCGCCTCCCGCCCGATGGATGCCCGTCGCGAAGACTTCGACCGGCTGCTGGTCCGTGAGATCTGCCGCCGGCAGACGCCGGTGCTCGCGGTGGGCAGCGGCATGCAGCTGCTCAACATCACCGAGGGGGGCACCCTGTTTTTGCACGTTCCGGAGGACATGCCCAAGGCCCTGCCCCACAAGGACCCCATCGACGCCGCCCACCGCCACGCCTTGGAGGTGGTGCCGGGCACGGTCATGGAACGGGTCTACGGCGATGGTGAAATCCGGGTCAACAGCATGCACCACATGGCGATTGACGACCTCGCCGAAAGCTTCCGGGTGGCCGCCCGCTCGCCCGACGGTGTGATCGAGGCAATCGAAAGCACCGTCGAGGACTGGGTCGCGTTCGGCACGCAGTTCCATCCCGAAGCGGAGAACGCCTCGGCCCTCGACGTGAAGATTTTCGAGGAGTTCGTGATCGCGATCACCGGCGAGGTGCCCGCGATGAAACTGGTGGCCTGAGCGGCCCGCATGGCCTCGAACGAACCAGACGGGGGGATGGCGGGCCGGCGGCATCGTCGCCGCCCCGCCCCAACCCTCACAAGCGGAATCTTCCGCCGTTTCCCACCCGCCTGCCCCGGGGGCCGTCAGACGGAAAGTAGGGCAGGCAACCCGCCCGGGTTTGATCCCGCCCACACGCGGCGTCGATATCTTTGCTGCCAGTTCGTCTCCCGCAGGCGAGCACGACCGCCCAGCAAGGCCAGCAGCGAGTGCCCCAGGAAAGCCCCACGATCGACCAGCTCGCACGCCACCTCGCGGGCCGCAACGCCGAGCCGGGATCCCTGCTCGGGCCGCGGGGCATCGGCGGGGGGCGGGTGCAATTGCGGGTCATGCTGCCCGGGGCCGTGCAGGCCTGGTGCCTCTCGCCGGGGCAAAGCCGGGTGATGCGACGGGTGCATGCCAGCGGCCTGTTCGAGGTGATTCTGCCGTCCGCGACGGTCGAGGGTGGAGCCGGCTACCGCATCCGCTACCTTGACACTCACGGCCAGACCCGTGAGATCCACGATCCCTACGCATTCGCTTCCATGCTTACCGAATTCGACCTGCATCTCCTCGGGGAAGGCCGCCACTGGCGGAGCTACGAGAAACTCGGCGGCCAGCTGCACTCGGTCGATGGCGTGCACGGGGTGAATTTCGCCGTCTGGGCCCCCAACGCCCAGAGCGTCGCGGTGGTCGGCGACTTCAACGGCTGGGACGGCCGCACCCACCAGATGCACAAGCGGATTCCATCGGGAATCTGGGAACTGTTCATCCCGGGGATCGGAGCCGGCGAGACCTACAAATATCGGGTGCACTCGGCGGAGGGCACGGTCGATCGGGCCGATCCCTACGGGTTTGCCGCCGAGGTTCCGCCGCGAACCGCGTCGATCGTGGCCGACCTCGCCGCCTACCCCTGGCAGGACGCCGCCTGGATGGAGTCGCGGGCCGCCCGCAACGGCCTCTCCGCCCCGATCACGACGTACGAGGTGCACCTTGGCAGCTGGCGACGGCCGGGTGACGACCCACACCGCTGGCTCTCCTACCGCGATCTGCAGGCTGAGCTTGTTCCCTACGTGGCAGAGATGGGATTCACGCACGTCGAATTCCTGCCGCCCACGGAGCATCCGCTCTCGGCGAGCTGGGGCTACCAGACAATCGGCCTGTTCGCCGCGACGAGCCGCTTCGGGTCACCGCAAGACTTCATGGCGCTTGTCGATGCCTTCCACCAGGCCGGGATCGGCGTGATCATCGACTGGGTGCCCGCCCATTTCCCCCGGGATGCCCACGGTCTGCGTCGCTTCGACGGGACCGCCCTCTACGAGCACGAAGACCCCCGCAAGGGCGAGCATCCCGACTGGGGCACGATGATTTTCAATTACGGCCGCACCGAAGTCGCCAACTACCTCGTCTCTTCGGCCCTGTTCTGGCTCGACCGCTACCACATCGACGGCCTGCGGGTCGATGCCGTGGCCTCGATGCTCTACCTCGACTACAGCCGGGAGAACGGCGAGTGGGTGCCCAACTGCTTCGGAGGCCGCGAGAACCTCGAGGCCATCGAGCTTCTCAAGACCTTCAACATCCAGGTCCACGAGCAGTTCCCGGGAACCCTCACGATCGCCGAGGAATCGACCGCCTGGGGCGGTGTCTCCCGTCCGACCTATGACGGCGGGCTGGGATTCACCCTCAAGTGGAACATGGGCTGGATGAACGACACCCGCCGCTACATGCGGCACGACTCCGTGCATCGCAAGTACCACCACGACGAGCTGACCTTCAGCCTGATCTACGCGTTCCACGAGAACTTCGTGCTCCCGCTCTCGCACGACGAGGTCGTGCACGGCAAGGGCTCGCTGCTCGACCAGATGCCCGGCGATTTGTGGCAGAAGTTCGCCAACCTGCGGCTGCTCTACTCCTACATGTGGTGCCACCCCGGCAAGAAACTGCTCTTCATGGGAGGCGAGTTCGGTCAGTGGCAGGAGTGGAACTTCGACGAAAGCCTGCAGTGGCACCTGCTGCAGTGGGAGAGCCACCAGGGACTGAAGGCCGCGGTGGCCGACCTCAACACGCTCGTCTCGACCGAGAAATCCCTGCACGAGGTCGATTTCGAGCCGGCCGGCTTCGAGTGGATCGACTGCCACAACTGGCAGGACAGCGTGCTCGCCTTTCTCCGCCGCGGCCGCGACCCGCAGGACTTCCTGGTGGTGATCTGCAACTTCACCCCGGTCGTTCGGCAGGGCTACCGGGTCGGCGTGCCTCACGAGGGGCCCTACACCGAGCGGTTCAACAGCGACTCCCGCTACTACGGCGGCAGCAACGTGGGCAACGCCGGCACGCTGATGGCCACCACCACGCCTCACCACGGACGTCCGGCAAGCCTCTCGCTGACCCTGCCGCCGCTGGCGACCATCGTGGTCGGGCCCTGGCGGACCTGACCACCGCGGCAGGCAATTGCTCAGCGGGACGGCAGCCGGGGTGGACGTTCCCAGCGGAGGCGGTAGCGGGTTTCGAGCCCCTCCATCCAGCGATCGAAGACCCCCGAATAGGTTCGCTGCGCGACCGCATCGAGCGGAGCCTGATCGGCACGATCTTCGAGGAACCGGGCCCGCAGTTCGCTCGCCGGCGGGTCGAGATCGATCATGCGGATGCAATAACAGACAGTCTGCGGCTCGTTGAAGGCCACCGCCACCTCCCCCTCGGCGAGCCCGAATGCGGCCCGCATGAATGCCTCACCCGGCAGGAAGAGCCCCGGCGGACGGGCGAGCACCGGCCTCGGGCCGCTCTCGACATACCAGGAGAACGGGCCCACCTGGGTCATCGAGACATCATCCCGGCCGGCCGCGAGGGCCTCGAGCGTGACCTCTCTGGTGCGGGCCTGGTCGATGAGTTCCTCGGCCTTTTCGCGGGCGAGCCCGCGGGCTTCGATAATCCGCCAGGCTCGCTCGACGTCGTCACGCACCGCCGCGAAGGAGGGCACGAATTCCGACTGGTCCTTGGTCTTCCAGGAGAGGTAGCGGTTGCCTGCCGCGTCGCGGGAGGTGACCGGCCGCCGTTCGAGCGAGCCGTCGCCGAACATCATCTCCAGCCAGGAACGCTTGCGGATCCCGAAGCGACTGCGAGGATCTCGGAGAAAATCGAAGCTGCGACCGATCCCTTCGACTTCCGCCGCCTCCTGCAGGCCGACGAGTTCGGAGCGGCCGGCGGTGAGACCCTGTGCCTCGGCGATCTTCTCGAAATCGGGCGGCCGCGGCGGATCGCCTCCCTCGCTGCCGCGTGCCTGCCAGAGCGCGAAGTCTTCGGCGTAGGCGGTCAGATCGGAGGCGACCGCCGAGAAAATCGCGTCGATCTTCTTATCAGCCCGACGGCCGGCAAGTTCCTCCACGATCCGATCCCGCACCTTCTCCAGCGGCTCGACCCCCCCGTCGGGCTGTGCGTCCTCGGCCGGTCCCTCGGTCGGTCCCTCGGTCGGTCCCTCGGCCGGCCCCTCGGCCGGTCCCTCAGTCTGGGCGTCGCCTGCAGCCGGCGCCGGCTCGTCTACCGGCTGCGAATCGGGGCCGGGCTCACGCTCCACCGCGACGGGCTCGGGATCGCCCGACTCCGCCGGGCCGGTCTCATCGGCGGCCGGCGACGCTTCGGCAGTCGACACGGACCGCACCCGCAGCCTCGGCGGCGACCGGCGTGACTGATCGCTCTGGGCTGGTTCGTCGGCCGGTTCGTCGGCCGGTTCGTCCTTCGTCGTGGTGCGGAAGAGCCGCTCCTTGTTTTCCTCGTAGTACGCGCGAATCGCGTCATCGGTGACCTCCTCGGCCGCGGCCGCGGCAAATGTCTCGCGGTCGGCGACGAGGTATTCAAAGGCCACGCGGTGCGGCTCGCGGAAGCCGGGGTCGGGGCTCGCCGGATCGGGCAGGTCTTCCTTGTGCGACTGGAAAAACGCCTCGAGCTGCGACTCCAAGGGGGCCGGCACCCGGTCGGCAAGCGACACCGCGGGCACAGGGATCACCTCCAGGATCGCTCGCTGACGGAGGCGGCGGTAGGCATCCCACCGCCAGCCAGGCGGGTCACCGGAGAATCCGGTCTGAAACAGCAGCAGCATGTTGCGGGCGGTCAGTTCGTATCGCAGAGCGTCGAAGAGATCCTTTTCTGAAACACCCATCGAGCCAAGCCGCAGCCGCGAGAGAATCTCGTCGAACTTCCCGGCGGGCAGCTGGTCGTTGGTCCAGTCGGCGAGGAATCCATTGATCGTGGCGTCGCTCACGACGACTCCGGCGGCATCCGCCTCGGCCACCAGCAGCCGGGTCCGCACCACGGCCTCTTCGCTTTCAGGAAAGAGGGGCAGCCGCGAGGGATCGCGACCGGCCTCGGCCGCCGCCTCGACGAGGAAGCGATTCACGACCGATCGCATCGCCACCGAACGCTCGAGGTCACTCTCGCGAAACTCGCCGCCGCTCCAACTGGCCACCAGCGGATCGCCGGCAAGGGTGCCGCTGCCCATCTGGAGAAACGGCGGCAGCACGAAGAAAGCGATCATCGCCATGATCGCCACCACGACCAGGAGCCCTCGTTGGTACTTGCGAAAAATTTCAAACGAACCGGCCATGGCACCGCCTTGGCACCCCGGCTGCGGGCCGTCCGGGGAAGAGGACACAATCTACCGATGCCACGCCGGGGCGCGTGAAACGTTTGACGAGCCCCATCGGTCAAGTTCGCGATTGTAGCGCCCCCGGGGGGACCTGCAATCCCGGAATCGCGGCGAGGCCTCGGCGACCGTCCTCACACCGGTTCGTCACCGCCGGGCGAGGCGTCGAGCGCCACCGCGTAGGCCGTGGCATGGGAGCGGCAGTGCGAGATACTCACCAGCACGCACCGCACGCCGAGCCGTTCCGCGGCTTCCAGCGTGCCGCCCCGCAGATGGGCGGAGGGCTTGCCGCCTTGGCCGTTGCGAACCTCGATATCCCGCCAGCTGATTCCCCGCCGCCAGCCGGTGCCGATCGCCTTGAGCACCGCCTCCTTGGCGGCCCAGCGACCGGCGAAGTGCTGCGTGGCCATGCGGCGGCTGCGACAGTAGTCGATCTCGTGCGGCGTGTAGACGCGGCCGACAAAGAGTTCACCATGCCGCTCGATCATCTGTGCGATCCGCAGGCATTCTGTGATGTCGGTACCGATCCCGAGCACGTTCATCGTCACCCCCCTGTCCTTTCCCGCTCGAGCCCGCAGGCCTGCCGCGCCCGGGCGAGCACCTCACCAGCACGGCCTCGGGCCCGGGCCGCCCCGTCGGCGAGGATTTCCGCCACCCGCCCCCGATCAGCCAGCAACGCGGCGCGACGCTCCCGCGCTAAAGCGAAGAACTCCTCGGCCGCGGCCAGCAGGGCCTTCTTGACCTCGCCGTAGCCGAAGCCCCCGCCGCGATACCGCTCGGCCATCGCGGCAGTCTCTTCGGGCGTTGCCAGCAGCCGGTAGAGATCGAAGAGATGGTCACCCTCCGGATCCTTCGGCTCCTCGACCGGGCGGGAGTCGGTGGTGATCCGCATGATCTTTTTCTTGAGGGGGCCCGGCTCCTCGAAGACCTCGATCGTGTTCTCGTAGCTTTTGCTCATCTTCTGGCCGTCGGTGCCGGGCACGCGGGCGGAGGCGTCGAGCACGCGGGCCTTGGGGAGCGTGAAGACCGGGCCGTAGAGGTGGTTGAAGGCACCGGCAAGATCGCGGCAGACCTCGACATGCTGCACCTGGTCCTCACCAACCGGCACGAGCGTGGCGTCGTAGGCGAGGATATCGGCTGCCATCAGCACGGGGTAGGTGAACAGCCCGGCGTCGGCCGGCAGACCGCGGGTCTTCTTTTCCTTGTAGGCATGGCACCGCTCGAGCAGGCCCATCGGGGTCACCGTCAGCAACAGCCAGGTCAGTTCGGCGACCTCGGGAACGTCGGACTGCACGAAGAGCGTGGCCCGCTCGGGGTCGAGGCCGAGGGCCAGCAGATCGATCGCCGCATCGACTACCAGTGACCGTAGCCGCGACGGATCACGGATTGTCGTCAGGGCATGCAGATCGGCGATGAAGTAATAGGCCTCACCCGTATCCTGCAGTTCAATGTATTGCCGAATGGCCCCGAAATAGTTGCCCCAGTGAAAGCGGCCTGTCGGCTGGATTCCCGAGAGCACCCGCAGTTCGGCCGTGGACGCGGCTGCTTCGTTCAAGGTCGTGTCGTTCATCGGCCCGCCCCGCTCGCCCCGCTGCCCGGGGAGGTCGTGCCTTCGACCGCAAGACTGCCGACGAGTCCGGCCAGACTCCCCTCACCGGCTTCGGCGAGGGCCGCCGGAAGGCCGTCGATCAGCCGCGTTGCCGCCTCCGGATCGGCGAAACTCGCCGTTCCGATCTGCACCGCAGTGGCCCCGGTCACCAAAAATTCCATCACGTCATCGATCGTGGAGATCCCGCCCACGCCCACGATCGGGATCTCGAGCGCCTGTCGCACCTGGTGCACGCACCGCAGGGCGATCGGCTTGATGGCCGGGCCGCTCAGGCCGCCCATGCCGTTGGCCAGCATCGGCCGACGACGACGCCAGTCGACCACGATCCCCAGACAGGTGTTGACCAGCGTCAGCCCGTCGGCGCCGCCGTCGGCAGCCCCGCGGGCAATCGCCACGATGTCGGTCACATTGGGGCTGAGTTTGGCGAGGACCGGCAGCCGAGTGGCCTCCCGCACACCAGCCACCACCCGGCGGCAGAGTTCGGGATCGCTGGCAAGGTCGACCCCGTGACTGACATTGGGGCAGGAGATGTTCAGCTCGATCGCGGCGATTCCCTCGACACCATCGAGTCGTTTGGCAAGGGCCACGAACTCCTCGATCCCCGCCCCGGCGATGCTCACCACCACCGGCGCCCCGCAGGCGGAGAGCCAGGGGAACTGGTTGGCCAGGAAGGCCTCGACGCCGTCGTTGTCGAGGCCGATCGAGTTGAGCAGCCCCGCGGATGTTTCCACCGTCCGCCAGGGCCTGTTGCCGATTCGCGGCGCGAGCGTGACGGTCTTGGGCACGACCCCGCCAAGCTTCGCCACCGGCACAAACTCCGCCATCTCGCGACCGTAGCCAAAGGTACCCGAGGCGACCATGATCGGGTTGGGCAGCAGCAGCCGCCCGATGCGGGCCGTGAGGTCGCAAGGCGGGCCATCATCGGTCGCTCGAGGCACGACTGCGGCGCTGTCGGCAGGGGCTGGCACGAGGCGGGGTCGTCTTGAGGAGGCGGAGCGGGAAGGAACGAACAGGACCAAGTTCTCAAGTCTACCAGCCTCCTCCACTCCGCCCGCCCGGCAGACGGCACGACCCGCCTGCCGCCGCATGCGGCGGCGGCCAGTGGGCCGGTTGCAGCGATTCCATCAAGTTTGCCGGTCAAGTTGCCCGATACGATTCCCGACGGATCACCTCCGACGACCGCCCAACGGGATGATAATGTTGACATTAACCCTTGCCAGACCTAGACTTCCGCTCGATTTTGGCACCCCAGCGGCGAGCCTGCCGGTCATGACCAAGAAAGATATTGTGCGGTCGATCTCCGAGCAGCTCGACCTGCCGCAGCTGCGGACTCGGGAACTGGTGCAGCGGACCTTTGACGCGCTGATCGACACGCTCGTCAAGGAGGGCCGGGTGGAACTGCGGAACTTCGGGGTCTTCGAGATCAAGCAGCGTGCCGCCCGAATGGCCCGCAACCCACGGACGGGCGAGCAGGTGCGGGTGATGGCCAAGAAGGTGGTGATCTTCAAGCCGGGCAAAGAGATGGAAGCCCGGGTTCGCGAATCGGGCCAAGCAGATGGCGGGTCCGCCGGGGCCGAGCCGACCGCTGGACGCGAGTGACAAGCCACGGGAGATGTGAAAAATGAGCAGGATGCGGCGGGCCGCTGGCACGGATTTTCACTCGCGTCAAAAGCTTGAGGCTGCTACCTCTTTGGAGATGACCCAGGAGGGTGTGACGATGAACCGAACGCGATCCCCGCACGCCTCGAGGCCCGTCGGCCTGCGACTGTGTCTGCTTGCCGCCTGCCTCTTGGCAAGCTGCTCGGGATGCCTGATCCCGATGTATTCCGGCGACCCGATCCGCCGGGCTCGGGAGTTGATCTATACCTCGGAAGATCTGCGGGCGATCACTGATGAGTGGGAGCGGATCTGGTTTCTCGACCAGCCTTCGCACATGAAGCCCTACCGTACCCACGGCGGCATTCTCTAACTGCCCGTGGGAAAACCCCTCCCTGGCCCCCCTGCCCCCGCGGACGCGGGCGAACACAGTCCACTCGAGCGACCCCCAAAAACCCAGGGGTTTTGTGGGGCGTCGATCGCGTCCTGCGGCGACAGACTTGTTTCAAAGTCTGCTCAGCCGCACCCGGGCTGGTCTGTCGCGACGAGCGGGCCTTGGCTTGTCTTTCGCGCCGAGCGGGCCATCCTGGCCCGGCGGCTTACAGACAGCCGGCTTCCTGCCGGCTGAGCCGGTTGCAGGGCTTGTCTTTCGCGCCGAGCGGGCCTTCCTGGCCCGGCGGCTTACAGACAGCCGGCTTCCTGCCGGCTGGGCCGGTGCGGGACGCACCGGCCTACTGGGGACGCACCGGCCTACTGGGGACGCACCGGCCTACTGGGGACGCACCGGCCTACTGGCGTTGCACCGGCGCACTGGGGCTCCGCGAAGGGGGAGCC
>CAZRKH010000080.1:0-4878 GCA_964600785.1 uncultured Chitinophagaceae bacterium | reverse complement strand
GCCGCGGCCGAACTGGGCATCGAGACGATCGACGAGGATGCCTGGCTTGCCCTGATCGGGGGCTAGCGATGGCCGGCCGCCCGCCCGCCCTTTATCCGCTCTTCGCCGGGATCGACCTCGACGAGGCGATGCGTCCAGCCGGGCTTGCCGGCCGGGCCGCCGAGCAGGTCACCGAATTCATCGGGGGACCGGTCCGGGCCGCCCTCGCCGCTCACCCGACCCGCGGCGGCGAGTCGGAACTCCGCGTCTGACTGACGTCTCCCGACCCCGCCCGCCGGCCGGCTCAGACCCTGTCCTGGTGCCGCGAGCGGCTGCGACGGCTGCGGCAATCGACACACAGCCCGCTCACGAAAAGCCGATGGCCGGCGAGGCGAAACTGGTGCTGCGATGCGACCGCCTCGCAGATCTTTGAAATCTCCTCGCTGGAGAACTCGATCAGGCGTTGGCAGGAGGTGCAGTAGAGATGGTCGTGCTGCGGGTATCCGTAGTCGTGTTCGTAGACGGCCCGCCCGTCGAGCACCATCTTTTTCAGCAGGCCCGCCTCCACCATTTCGGTGAGCGTGCGGTAGACGGTGGGCCGGCTGGCCCGGGCGCCGTCGGGCGTCTTGCGGACCAGTTCGAGCAGCTGCTCGGCGTCAAAATGCTCGTGCCGGCGATAGACCTGCTCCACGATCAGCCGCCGCTGCTTCGTGATCCGTTTGCCGCGAGCCTGGAGAAATTCATCGAATCGCTCGCGGGGCGTCGACGCCACACGTACGCTGCCAAGCGAGAAATCATCGGCGATTGACATGCCGCATTTCCACATCCACTCAGCCGTTCCGCGCAACAACCGCGAAAGGACTTTCTAGCAGTGTAGCCCGACGAGCGGGAGTGTCCTACGCTGCTCGAGGCCGCCCTTGAAAACTCCCCTGCCAATCACACACCGCACGCCGCCAAAAGAGGGCGGCGGCCTCCCGGCCGCCACCCCGGCCGGGCTCGATGGCCCGGCCCCGGGGCGGGTCGGCGGAGAGATCGGCCCGGCTCAGCCAATGCTCTCGAGCAGGCGGTCGAGCGCGATGTCGAGCTTCTCCGGAGTCTCGTAGCTGCCATCGGCGATCGCGGCGCGGATCGCGTTGACCTTGTCGAGACGAATGTCGCCTGCGGCAGCGGCCTCGGCGGCGGCGGTGCCCTCGACCGAGAGCGTGACCGCGTCGTGCACCTCACCGATCGGCTGGCCGGAGGTGGCCTTGGCGGCCTCCGTGCCCGCAGCCTTGATTCCCGAAACGGCAGGCGAAGCCTGCGACTGTCCAATTCCCCAAATCTGCATCGTAACCCTCCTTGCGGATCATTCCGCTCGAACACTCTTGACGACTCGATCCCTGGCCGCAGCCACACAGAATCGTCGTCGCTCCGCCACCCCCCGTGGCAGAAGGCCAGGCATCCTGCCCGTCCGATCCACTACGAAGGTCGATGGCTTCTGGTTCACTCTCTGCCCGGTGGCTCTGAGCCTCTCCTGCAAGTGTTGCCGCGCATTGCTCGGCGGTCCAGATCATCTCCAGCGTCGCGAATGCAGGGCCCCGACAAGGGCCCAGCTTTGTCTCTTCGTCCTGCCAAGCGATTCTTCTTGAATCTTTTTTGTGGTTTTCGGATCTGACGCCAGGCGGCTGTTGGTCGCAGCCCGCCGCCGTGCGAAATCTCAGCCCACCGCAAACTCCGGCCTGCGGCGGCCGAGCTGGTTTTGCAGTCTCTCAACGATGGCTGAGTGCATCTGGCTGACCCGGCTTTCGGAGAGGTCGAGGGTCGCCCCGATCTCCTTCATCGTCAGTTCCTCGTAGTAATAGAGGATGATGATCAACCGCTCGTTGCGATTGAGGCCCTTGGTCACCAGCCGCATCAGGTCGTTCTTCTCGATCCTGCGGGTCGGATCCTCGCCCTTCTTGTCCTCGAGGATGTCGATCTCCCGCACGTCCTTGGAGCCGTCGGTCTCGCACCACTTCTTGTTGAGGCTCACGAGGCTCGCGGCATTGGCCTCCACGAGCAGCTTTTCGAATTCCTGCGGCGAGAGCCCCATATGCTCGGCCACCTCGGCGTCGGTGGGAGTGCGACCAAGGCGGGTCTCGAGCGTCTTGATCGCTTCGTTGAGCTTGCTGGCCTTGCTGCGAACCAGTCGCGGCACCCAGTCCATCGTCCGCAATTCATCGAGCATCGCCCCGCGAATCCGCGGCACGCAGTAGGTCTCGAACTTCACGCCCCGCGACATGTCGAAAGCGTCGATTGCGTCCATCAGGCCGAAGGTGCCGGCAGAGACGAGATCATCGAGTTCCACGCCGTCGGGAAGCCGGGCCCAGATCCGCTCGCCGTTGTATTTCACCAGTGGCAGATAGATCTCGATCAGCCGGTTTCTGAGCGTCTCGTTCGAGGGATCAGCCTTGAACTGTGTCCAGAGTTCCAACGCCTCTTCGGCGGTGAGTTGCGTCGCCACATTCATCCTCCATGAAAGGTCAAGACAATTAACTATTCTCGGTTGCGATGCGACCCCGACTTGATTCGATTTTTTCCGCCCCGCAGGCTCCGCGTTATCGACATGCTTGCCCTCACCTCCGCGGATTCCCCCTAGGCTGCCCGCAGTGCCCCGTCGCCGACGGTGGCGAAGATCTCCACCCGTTCCTCGCCGGCGATCTCGCTGGTCGAGAGCACCTGCACCTCCGGCAGCGAGGCGGCGAGCATCTCCCGCACCCGGCGACGGATCGACGGCGGCACCACCACCACCGGCATGCTCCCCCGCTGCCTCCCGGGGCGGACTGCCCGACGCACCTCCGCGACGAGTCGCTGACGGTCGAACCGCCCCGTCCCTTCCTGGGGCCCTTCACGATCGATGGCGGTGACGGTTGCCTCGGTCAGCCGCACCGTGGGCAGTCGTCCCTCGCCGTCGCGGGCCCGCCGGCAGATCGTGCGTGCGAGCCCCTGGCGAACCTGTTCGGTGAGCCGCTCCGGGTCGCCCGCCTCTGCGGCGTGATCGGCCATGATCTCCAGCAGCAGTGGCAGCGGTCGGATCGGCACCCCCTCGCGGACGAGCTGCTGCAGGGTGCGGTGCACCATCGGCAGAGGAAGCAGCTCGGGGATCACGCCGTCGACAACCGCTGGATGGCTGCCGCGAATGCTCTCAACCAGCCGGCTCACCGCGTCGCGGGTCAGCAGTGTGCCGGCACGGTGCCGCACGGCCGCCTCGAGAGCCCGCATCACAACGTCGGAGGTTTCCAGGATCGTGCAGCCGGTAGCACGGGCCTCGGGGAGCTGACGGGCCGCGATCCACGTGCCGTCGACTCCACTGAGCGGATCGGCCCCCGCGGGACCTTCGAACGCGACCCCGCCCACCGCGAGCACGCGGCCACCGGGCAGTTCGCTGTCGAAGACCTCCTCGCCCCCGATCACGATCCTGCACTGTCGCGGCGGCAGGGTGGTGGAATCGCGGAATACGACCTTCGGCAGCACCAGGCCCAGGTCGGCCGCCAGACTGTCCCGCAGACGGCGGGTGCGTTCCGGCAGGGTCGCCGCTGATCCGGCAACGAGATAGATCAGGTCGCGGCCAAGCTCGACCGCGGGCGTATCTTCATCGAGCAGACTCGCCACGATCGACTCCGGCTTGGCCGTCTGGACAGCGGCTTCGGCCTCGGGTCCATCCGGCTGATGACCGCTGCGGCGACCCTTCCAGGCGGCCAGCCCGAGCAGGCCGGCCAGGCCGGCCAGCGGCCAGGTCGGCAGGCCCGTCATCGCCAGCACGCCCACGAAGCACGCGGCCACGGCAAGCACCCGCGGGTCACCGGCAAACTGCCGGCCGAGTTCGGTCGGCAGGTGCATTGCGGTGGTCGATCGCGAGATCAACAGCCCCATCGCCACCGAGACCAGCAGGCTCGCCAGAGAGGTCACCAGCCCGTCGCCGATCGTCAGCCGGCTGAAGACCTCCGCGGCGCGTGCCGGCGGCATCCCCTGCTGCACGACCCCGATTGCCAGGCCACCGGCGAGATTGACCAGCGTGATGATCACCCCGGCGATCGCCTCGCCCCGCACGAAGCGGCCCGCCCCGTCCATGCCGGCGAAGAAATCGGCCTGCCGCTGAAGCTCCCGTCGCAGGTCGCGGGCAGCGGCCGGTGAGATCGAGCCGGACTGCAGTTCCGCGTCGATCGCCATCTGCCGGCCGGGCAGCGAGTCGAGGGTGAAGCGGGCGGCGACCTCACCGGTTCGCGAGGCGCCGGCGGTGATCACGATCAGCTGCACCACTGCGATGATCGCGAAGATCACGCCGCCGACCACGAGGCTGTTGCCCGAAACGAAGCCGCCGAAGGCCTGCACAACCTCGCCGGCCGCGGCCTCGCCGTCGATCGCGGCCCGGGTCAGGATCAGCCGTGTGGTGGCGATGTTGAGCACCAGCCGCACGAGCGTGGCGGCGAGCAGAAACGTGGGGAAGGCCGCCATCTCCAGCGGCGTGCGGGCGGCGATCGACCCGAGCAGGGCGAGCACCGCCACAGTCAGATTGGCCGCGAGCAACAGGTCGATCACACCCGCCGGCAGGGGCGCGAAGACCACGAGAATCGCGGTGAGCATCGCCGCGGGCAGGGCGAGATCGGCAAGCTGGGCTGTCGCGCCGCGGGGAGCGGCCGCGATCGACCCGGGGGCCGGCGTCATCGGGCGGATTACTCGGGGCCTTCTCCGCGGTGAGCGACACCCCTTGGGCGGCAAACCTCTCCCGCGAATCGCGGCGGACGGTAGCGATCGTGTCGGGGGGCGTCCAGAGCGTTCCCGTAGCCCGGTTCCGCTTTGTAGGCCGGTTCCGCCGGAACCGGCTCCACCGGTGCGAGCCGCACCGGCCCACTTCTGCCGGGGCGGGCCGCCCCGGGGCCC
>CAZRKH010000079.1:0-23727 GCA_964600785.1 uncultured Chitinophagaceae bacterium | reverse complement strand
GATTCGCATGGCAGGGAGATCACGCGGTGGGGCCACGGGGCCGGCGCAGTGCGGCCTAGAGACAAGAGGGCGATTCAGGCCACGCCTTGGCCATCGCCGAGGCGGTGGCGGCGGTCAGGCGAGGCGTGTCACGTTGACGTGAGGATAGGCCAGAATTCGCCGATCCATGGTCACCAGTTCGCTCGCATGCGCCCGGGCGGTGGCGACGATGATCTGGTCCGCCGGATCGCTGTGAAATGTCCCCGGCAAGCAACAGGCGTCGGCGGCGATTTCGGGCGTCAGTGGCAGGAGCGTCATCCCGGGATACGCAAGCGCGGCATCAAGCCATTGGTCAACCGCCATGGGCAGACGCAGACGGCCTCGCTCCACCAACTTGGCGACCTCCCAGCAGGAGATCGCACTGACCCCGATGCGTCCGGCTTCATGTTGGGTGATGAAGTCTTTGATCTGCGGAGTGAGATGATCGTCCTGGTGAACCCACCAGATCCAAACGTGGGTATCGACAACGATCACCGGGCGGCTTCCCAGTCACCTTCGGCGACACCGCCATAGGGATCTCGGTATTCGACCTTCACCCCGGCCAGCGGATAGCGATTCCTGGCTGCCGGCGGAAGGTCAACCGGACAGATCGTGACATCCACCCGCTGGCCAGACTGGTACGGCAACCGGTCGAGGGTCACCGAGCCGTGGTCGCCCACCGTCGCCTGCACATGGACGCGATTTTTGGGTTGGTTCATGTCATGGGCTCCTTGTGGATTGTACCCCACGATCGGATTATACCAGCTTGACTATCTGCAGTATCGGCAAGCCTTGGCATCCATCCGGCCCTCGCCCTCCGCACTGCCCGGCGGGAAGATCCCTTCTCAGCGAGCGGCCGCCGCGGGTGATCACGGCGGCGGTCCATGGACCGGGATACATGTAGGGCAAGGGGTTGTCCTGAAACATCGACTTCGCCTGCTGGAAAGACGAGTCGGCAGCGAAGGTGGGATGCCAGGTATCGAGCCAATCCCAGCGAGACCACATGGTGCCACCTCGAACCGGACCACGGCGACCCTGCCATATCTCGACGGATTGCTGAACCGCGGTATTTCGCCACATCCAAATGACGACTGATGAGGCATTTCCGAAAACCTGAAAATTCGATCCATAGCTCGCACCCCGCCAGCCGAATGATTCCCGCACATAATCTGAAATCGATATCACCCTCCGCTTGATGCCTGCAAAGTCCGGAACCCGTGCCGATTCAAACAACGGCATCTCTTCGAGGAACGGAAGGATGTGGAAAAACAGAGTTCCACAGGCTCCGACCCCGGCCCTCCCGGAAGACCAGCCGTATTGCGACGGAAATCTTCGATGTGCTTCGTGGTAGCCGAGGATCGCCAGAGCAACCTGCAGCGGCTACGGAGAAGCAGCATCGGGCGGGGGGATTTTGAGCTTCTCGAGCAACGCATCGTGGCTCTCGATCGAGCGGTCGAGCGACTGCTGCAGTTTTTCGGCCTGCCCGGCTACTACTGACGGATCGGCTCCGGGCTTCGTCGCCGCCTGTAGGGCCGCATGCTGCTTCTTCGCCGCATCGAGCCGGTCGTTGACCTCCTTCATCGCGGCGAGCGACTCGGTATCGCCAGACTTCTCGATCTCACCCTGAATCGCGTCGAGGTGCTGGTGGGCCTGGACGAGATGCTGCGTGATCGCCGTGTTGGCCATCAGGGTGATTCTTGGAGAAACCTCACGGCTGCCGGCAAGGTAGCGGCCGTAGTGGATCGCGTGGCTGCGGGCTCCCCTCAGGTGGCTGTGGGAACTGTGGCCGTAGAAGAAGAAGTCTCCGCGGGCCTTGGCCCCAGCGTCCCGCTGGGCAAAACACCCGGCCGTCCATCAGGGCTCGAGCCGGCTGCCAAGCAGTTCCAGGAAGGCACGCATCCAGGCCGGATGCGCCGGCCAGGCGGCGGCCGTGACCAGATTCCCTTCGACATGGGCGGAGTCCATCGTCGCCGCCGGTGCGACATAACGCCCCCCCGCCGCTGTCACCTCCGGGGCCACCGCCGGGTAGCTGCAACACTCCCTTCCGGAGAGCACACCGGCCGCCGAGAGGATCTGCGGCCCATGGCAGATCGCCGCGATCGGCTTGCCGGCCCCGGCGAAGTGCCGCACCACCTGCAGCACCCGCTCGTCGAGCCGCAGGTATTCAGGCGCCCGGCCGCCGGGGAGCACGAGGGCGTCGTAGGCGGCCGGATCGAGGCTGTCAAATTCGGCGGTGATCGCGAAACGGTGCCCGGGCTTCTCGCTGTAGGTCTGCTGACCCTCGAAATCGTGGATCGCGGTGATCACCGTCTCCCCGGCCCGTTTGCCCGGGCAGACCACGTCGACCTCGTGGCCCACCATCCGCAGCATCTGAAGCGGCACCATCGCCTCGTAGTCCTCCACGAAGTCGCCCGCCACGAGAAGAATTCGCTTGACCGCCATTGTCTGTCCGCTCCACGGGGTCCCCCGGCTTTCCGAGGCCGCCTGCGACGCATCATTCCGCAGCAGCGGCGAAGCCGGATTGCTCGCGAGCATAGCAGACTGTGAAACACGCCCGCCACGATCCACCGCCCACACTCCGGCCCGCGCAACCCGCACCGCTGGTGTCAGCCGACGCTTGCCGGCAGCGGCTCCAGCCGCTGCGAAGAACTGCCGATTTCGAAAGGTATCCGGGTTGCGGAAGGACAAGGGCCGCAGCCCCTTCGCAACACGCACGCCGCAGACTCAAAACGGGAGGTCTTCATCATGTCGAGCAGTTTTCCGCGTCACCCCGCCGACGGCCATCACCACTGGCTCTCGTGGATCGACTGGAAGAGCCTCCTGCTCGGTAGCGTGGCCAGTCTGGCGGTGGGCTATGTCGGCTTCGTGAGGCCCGCCCACGACCGCCTCGCCCAGCTCTCGGCGGTCGAAGGAGAGGTCAGCCGGCTGACCGAGGCGGTCGAGATGCTCGGCACCGCAGGGCGTGATGTGGCCGACACCACGAGCCTCCTGGCACGGCTCGAGCACCAGGCAGCCCGCCTGGCCGGGGCCGAGACGGCCCTGGAGCGGTTCACGGCCCTCGAGGCGGCACTCGCGGAGCAGGCCGAGCAGATCGACGCGCTGCAGCCCAGGATCGCCGCGGCCGACGATGCCATTGAGGCCACCGAGGCCGCCCTCGTTGCGGCCGAGTCGCTCGCCGGCCGGGCCCGCGACTCCGAGGGCCTCGCTGAGGATGCGGAAGCCTCGATCGAGCGGGTCGCCGGGCTCCATCGAGACCTCCACGATGCCATCGCCGGCTTCGATGCCTTCAGCCCGCTGGTGGAGCGTCTGGAGGGTCTCGCCGCCTCGCTCGCCGCGGAGGGTGACGGGATCGCGACCGCCGAAACGCGGCTCGGTCGGCTGATCGGCCTGCAGCGGCAGCTCGTTGCGGGATCGGTCGGGCTCGATGACGCCGCCGAGACCCTCGCCCGGCTCGGCGACCTCCGCGACGGCCTTGCCGGAATCACCGGCACCGTCGGCGAACTGCAGCGGTTCGTGGTCAACGTGATGCTGCTCGAGCCGGCCGTCGATCGGGCCGTGCGGGCCCTCGAGCCGGTCGTGGAGTTCACCCGGGCCGGGCGACGGCTGGAGTCGGCCACGACCGAGGCCGCAACCAAGGCCGCCGCCACGACCGCCCCGGCCGAGGACGCGGCGGCGGCCTGCGACGGGGAGGTCGACCTGGCGGCCACCCCGGAGCATGCGAGCACCCGCTGAGCATTTCCGCGGCTGCCCTCGCCTACTCGCCGCCGGAGTGGTGCGGGCAGCCGTCGGGGTTGAACAGGCAGCTCGATTCGTCACCACGGGCCGTGACGTAGGCGATCAGATCGAGCACCTCATCGCGGGTGAGTTTGTCGAGCAGGCCCTTGGGCATGATCGACACCGGCGAGGGAATCCGCTCGTCGATCGTATTCTTGGCGATCCGCAACGGCTCCGCCTTGGCCAGCGGGTTTTCCACGATCGCCAGTTCAGAGGGCGTTTCCTCCACGACCAGGCCCGTGATCGAGCGACCGTCGTCGGTAAGCACCGTCACCGAGCGATACTTCTCGTCGATCTTCAGCGAGGGCTCGAGGATGTGCCTCGTGATCTCGGTTGCCGTCATCTCCTTGGAGAGCTTGGCGAGCTCGGGGCCAAAATTGTTGCCCTCGTCGCCGAGCTTGTGGCAGGAGACACAACTCGCCGTCCGGAAAAGCTCGCGGCCATGCACGAATGACCGCCCCTTCTCCATCGAGGCCACGCTCCCCTCGAGATCGGCGAAGGTCCATTCCGTCCGCGGACGGCGATCCTGAAGCAGCTCGTCCTTGATCTCGAGCGCATTGGCCGCCAGATAGGCCTCCGGGTCGGCCAGATAGGCCTCGAGGTCATCCACGACATACATCGCGCCGAACATCCGCCGCCAATGGCCCGGATAGGTGCAGACATAGGGATAGACGCCCGGCTCGGTGGGAACCTCGAAGGAGAGCCGCTGGGTCTCCTGCGGCTGCATCAGCCTGCCGGCAGCGAGCACATCAGGGTCGGCGGGCACGAAGTCCCGCTTGGCAAAGGCGGGATCGCGGGCCTGGGCCTCCGCCTTCTCGCCCACTTTCTGCATCGATCCCGGCCGCACAATCACGAAGTTGTGCGGCATCGCATCGGCATTGTCGAGCATGAACAGCACCGGCTTGCCGGCCTGCACCGCGATCGTTTCCTTGTCGTAGGCCATCCGCTCGTAGACGGTGCCGATCCGCACCACGCGAACGCCCAGTTCGGCAAGTTCCTTCCGCTTCTCACGGCCCTCGGCGGCCGGCAGCAGGCGGCTGAGGTTTTCGGCAAACTGCCAGGCGGCCAGCCCCGCGTCGCTGGAACGCTCCTCGGTGCTCGCACTCCGCATCGACTCCAGCAGCCCCTCGAGCGTGGCGGCGGCTTCGTCGGCAGGCCACTTCGCCCTCGGGATGCCGAGCAAAGCCGCGATAGCCGCATCGCGGTCGCTTCTGAGCCGGACAAACGGCGCGATCCTGGCAAAGGCGTCACCCTCGCGGCCGGGCACCATCGCCAGGGCCCCGAATGCCGCCCGGCGAACCGCCGCGGCGAGCCGATCGGACTCGCTGGTGACCTGATACTCCGCAGCGAGCGAGGGGCTGGGGAGTTGCTCCAGCCGCAGGATCTCCTCGCGATCCGCATCGAGCACCAGAAGGGTGAAGTCGGTCAGCCGCTGGCCGAGAGTCCCCTCGCCGCGATTGTGGATCACGATCCGCTCGATCGTGTGGTCATCGCGAAGATCGACCTCCCACCAGGGGTTCTCGGTGCCCTGTTGGGAGTGCGTCTGCCCGCCCTTGGTGTAGACCGGGTTGGTGTTGCCGTCGATCGCCTTGCCGGCGACGCCACCGTGGGAGGTGTTCTTCTGGGTCGCCTTGCCGCCCCGGGCCACGTTCTTGCCTCCCGCAAAGACCTCCACCTCGGCCAGGGTGAGGGTTCGGTCCTTGCCGGGCAGTTCGATTCTCACGAAGCGTCCCGGACGGCTGTCGCTGGAGTCACCGTCGGCCTCGAGCAGCGGCACGATCCGATCGTAGAGGGCCACCCGTACATCGGCGTCGCTGACCAGCGGCAGGGCCGAAACCAGGTCGACCAGCCGACGAGGATCGGCCTGGGCAAGCTTCCAGGCCTTGTCGCTGCCGTTGCCGCCTGCTGCCTGATCGATCGTCATCAACGCCACGTAGCCGATCCGCCGCATGATCGGCCGCTTTGCCTCCACGGCGAGTTTCTGCATGTCGCCACGCAGCTCGGCCAGTTGGCCCGCCGGCCGGCCCAGCAGCACCCGAATCAGGTCGAAGACGGTCGGGGAGTCGACGTCACCGGCCTGGCCGTCGAGAGCCCGCAGGGCGTCGACAACCACCGCCACCACGCTGCGGCCATCGGCCTCGGCAATTTTTTCCACCGCCTCGGTCCGCAGCCGTTCGTCGAGGCCGCTGCGAAGCAGCATCTCGCGGTAGACCGGCAGCGTCCGCGGCTCAGCCACGAGTTCGTCGGTACTCATCGTGCGATAGAGATACCGCCAGCCGGCATCGGTTTTGAACGCGATCTTTTCCTTCGCCTTGCGAGCCGCCTCAAACTCTGGCACGAGCACCCTCGCCGCCTCTTTCTTGACGTAGTCCATGTAGCGGTCGCTCGGCATTTCCTCCACGATCGCCAGGGCCTCCACCGCAGCAGGGGTCCTCAGATAGCTCGCCGCCCGCAACGCTTCCAGCCGCACACGGGCGTTTTCATCGGCCGCAGCGGCAACGATCCAGGCAAGCGATTCGGTTACCCGATCAACGACCGAGGAGAGCACCCGCAGCCCCGCCGCACGGGCCCGCGGATCCTGCGAGGCGAGCACCTCGGCGATCAGTTTGGGCTCGACCTGATCGAAATGCCGCAGCGTCCAGAGGGCCTCGAGCCGGCGGTGTTCAAACTCCGGGTGGGACTTATCAAGACCGGCCAGCCAGGCCTTGACCGCGGGCACGACCTCCGCCTCAGGGCGGCCCGCGAGCTCCAGTTTCGCCCGGTAGCGAACGCGGTTGGTGGGGTCGGCAAGCAGTCCGACCAGTTCGGCCACCGGCCGGCCGGCGATCGCCACGGGCTCGGCCGTCGGCCGGTCGTTCATCACCACGCGATAGACGCGGCCATGCTGACGATCGCGGCTGGGATCGCGGAGGTTGTGCTGCATGTGGCCGATGATCGGATTCTGCCAGTCGGTGAAGTAGATCGCCCCGTCGGGGCCGATCTCGAAGTCCGCGGGGCGGAAGTTCTCGTCGCTCGAAGAGACGATCGGCTCGACCTCAGTCGCCGCAGGAAAGGCATTGGCAGCCGGATCCTTCGGAGGGTTGAAGGCGTATCGCAGGATTCCCTGGAATCCGATCACGTTGCCCACCAGCAGATTGCCCTGCATTTCCTCGGGGAAATGCGGGCTCGAGAGGACCTCGATTCCCGGGCAGGGGCGGGTGCGGCGGTTGTACACCGGCGGGGCTCCCGAGTGCTTGTCCATGCCGTCGAGCCGGGTGGAGAACACGCTTCCCCAGTAGGGCACCGCACCGGTGCCATCAACCACGATGTCGTCGCCCCAGCGACCGAAGGCATGGCCGTGGGGGTTGGCGAAACGGTAGCTCGTGTAGAGGCCGAGCTTCCCGGTCCGTGGCTCGTAGCGGAACACGGCCCCGTTGGCGGTGCGGACCGGCGGCCCCCAGGGGCTTTCCGGCTGCGAGTGGTGAAAGGTTCCCTCTTGAAAATAGAGACTGCCGGAGGGATCGAGCGTGAAACTGTTGGCGGTGTGGTGGGTATCGGCGGTGTCGACGCCGCCGATCACACGGGTCTTCACGTCGTAGCGGTCATCGCCGTCGACATCCTCGAGGTAGAGCACGTCTGGCCCCTGGGCGACGAACACGCCCCGCCCCCAAAACTCGAAACCGGTCGGATTGTGGAGGTCATCGGCGAAGGTCTTCACGCGATCGGTGCGGCCGTCGCCATCGGTGTCTTCGAGGATCAGCAATTTGTCGTTCATCGCCTCGTCTGGCCGCCAGTGGGGATAGGTCGGCCAGGCCGCCACCCAGAGCCGGCCCTTGGTGTCGAAAGCCATCTGCACCGGGTTGATCAATTCGGGGAACATGCTTTCGTCGGCGACCAGCTCGACCTTCATCCCCGGGTGGACGGTCATCTTCGAGATCGCCTCCTCACCGGAGAGGAAGGCGTGCTTCCCCCCCTCGAGTTTGCCCGGCTTGTTGGTGGTCACCGAGATCAGTTCGGGCAGCCCCACATCCTCGACCGCAGGCAGCGCCGCCGCGGGATCGCCAAGAGTGGCGGCCGTGGCCCAGATGCGGCGGTCGCGGTTGGCCGTCTGCACGTCGAGGTATTCAAGCTCCCGCTGGACGACCTCGTAGTTGGTCTGCTTGTTGATGAACTTCAGCCAGGCCCGACCCCCGTAGGTCGAATAGCCGTCGGTCACGCGGTAGCGGTGAAACCAGTGCCAGTTTTTGTCGACCACCGCCTCACGCAGCCGTCCGAGGCTCCGCTCGTCGACCTTCGGCTGGGCTCCGAAGAGAGCCTCGTCGATGATGCGTGAGATCACCCGGTCGCCCCGCTCATTGGGATGGATGCCGTCGGTGGTGAGATGCTCCTTCGTCTTTTCGTAGGCCTCGAGGGTGGGCGTGAAGAGATCGACGCTCTCCACGGCGAGACCTTCCTTGGCAAGCCGCTGGCAGACCTTCTCGAGCGACTGCGTGTAGAGGCGGATGCTGGCGTTGTGGGCCTGGCCGTCAGGCCAGTGGGGCCGATCGAGGTTCTCGTGGGCGATCGGTGAAAACATGACGAGCTTCGGTGCCGCCATGCCGTTGTACTTCTGGCTGAGGGTGTGGCGAACGAACTTCTCGACCTCGCCCTCGAAGGCCGCGAGCCCCTCGGGGCCGGCATGGGCCTCGTTGGACCCGAAGAAGGCGAGCACGACGTCAGCCCGGGTGCCCGTCAGCTCGAAACGGTTGGCCCGCACGGCCGATTTGTCAGCGATGTCTTTCGGCCGGGGAATCGGCGCCGAGCCTGAGAGCCACTGATCGGGCGAGCCGAAGTCGGCGCTTCGCAGTCGCTTGGAAGGGTCGATTTCGTCGCCCTCGTACGCCAGACAACGAAACACGAGGCGATGCTCCGGAAAGCGAGCCTGAAGAAAGGTCTCCAGCCAGCCTGTGTGCTGCATCGCGTCGGCCACGCCGCCGCCGATGATGCAGATGTGGTCGCCCTCTTGAAGCTCGAGCCGCTCGGCGCGGGCGGGGCCGCCAAGCAACACCAGCCCCATGACCGCCAGCAGGCCGCCGCGACAGACCGTGCTGCAGAAGCGGCTACGGGCTTCGGTGGAAACATTCATGCTCGTCAACCTCCGGAAAAAGACCTCACGAGGAATAGACCGAATAGATCCGCTCGCCGGGAGAACACTTCAGCCTAACCGGAATTTGCGGAGAGAAAAGTTTTCGAACGCCTTCGTAGGGGCCGCCGGGCGGCCGCGACAGCCGAATCAGGCGATCAATTCGGGGATGACCCGGGCATGCTCCACGCCCGTCAGCCGCTGGTCGAGACCCTGATGACGGAAGGTGAACCGCTCGTGATCGAAACCGAGCAGTTGGAGCACGGTGGCGTGGAAGTCACGGATATGGACCGGGTCTTTGACGATGTTGTAGGAGAAGTCGTCAGTCTCGCCATGGATCTGGCCGCCCTTTGACCCGCCGCCGGCCATCCACATCGTGAAGCAGCGGGGGTGGTGGTCGCGGCCGTAATTCTGCTTCGAGAGGCCGCCCTGCGAGTAGACCGTGCGACCAAACTCGCCGCCCCAGATCACGAGCGTCTCGTCGAGCAGGCCGCGATTTTTGAGGTCGGTGATCAGGCCGTAGCTGGCCTGATCGATGTCGTTGCAGCCGTTCTTGAGCCGGCCGACGACATTGGAGTGGTGGTCCCAGTGATTCAAGTAGATCTGCACGAACCGCACACCCCGCTCCACCATGCGGCGGGCCATCAAAACGCTGTTGGCAAACGAGCCGGGCTTGGTGACCTGCGGCCCGTAGAGACCGAGGGTGGCCTCGGTCTCGCTGGCGATGTCGGTGAGTTCCGGCACGCTCGACTGCATTCGGAAGGCCATCTCGTATTGGGCGATCCGGGTTCGCGTCTCGGGGTCGCCGATCGCCGCGGCCGTCCGCTCGTTGAGAGCCTGGATTCCGTCGAGGGTCCGGCGGCGGATGGCCGCCGGCACACCGGGAGGATTGTTGAGATAGAGGATCGGGTCGCCGGACGAGCGGAAGCTCACGCCCGAGTATTCGCCGGGAAGAAAACCGCTCGACCAGAGCCGGGCCCCGATTGCCTGGGCCTGCTCCACGACGGTCGAGCGGGCGACAAGCACGACAAAGCTGGGCAGATCGTCATTCAAAGAGCCCAGACCATAACTCGCCCACGACCCGAGACAGGGCCGGCCGGTGATCTGATTGCCGGTCTGCATGTAGGTGATCGCCGGTTCATGATTGATCGCCTCGGTGTGCATCGAGCGGATGAAGCACATCTCGTCCGCCACCTTGCCCGTCCAAGGCAAGAGCTCGCACATCCACATCCCGCACTCGCCGCGCCGGGAAAACCTGAAGACCGACGGCGCGATCGGGAACCGCTTCTGCCCGGAGGTCATCGTGGTCAGCCGCTGGCCACCCCGCACGCTCTCAGGCAGATCCTTGTCGTACCAGGCGTTCATCTGTGGCTTGTAGTCGAACATGTCCTGCTGCGGCGGGCCGCCCACCATGTGCAGGTAGATGACATGCTTCGCCTTGGGGGCGAAGTGTGGGCCGATCGCCCCGGGCACGCGGGCCACGCCATCGGCCGGTGAATTGCTGCCCGCCCGGGCTCCGCCTGGCAGGAGCGAGGCCAGGGCCGCACCACCAAGCAGGTGGCTGCCCGATTCGAAGAACCGGCGACGGGTGAGATTGAGGCCGAGTTCGGCAAGACTGGGATGCAACGGCGTCATTTGCAAAGCACCTCATCGAGGTTCATCAGTTCGTTGACAAGCATTGTCCAGGCGGCGAGCTGCGGCGCGTCGCTGAACCGCGGTTTCGACTCGCCGACCGCAACCAGCAATGCGGCATCCTCGGGATGACTGCTGTAGTGGGCCTCGAGGTCAGCCAGCGAGTCTGCGAGGATCGCTCGCTCGTCGGCCTCCAGCGACCTCGCCAGCAGCCGGCGAGCCACGAAGTCGATCCGGGCCGCCTCGTCGCCGGGCTGCTCGAGGGCGAGTTCGGCCAGCGCCCGTGCGGACTCGACAAACTGCGGGCCGTTGAGGGTGACGAGCGCCTGCAGGGGAGTGTTCGTCCGCTCGCGAGTGACTGTGCAGGTCTCGCGGGAGGGGGCATTGAAGATATCGAGCGAGGTCGGCGGGGCCGATCGCTTCCAAAACCAGTACATGCTGCGGCGGTAGAGGTCTTCCCCGGTGCCCGGGACATATTTCTTGGTGTTGCTCTCGGGCATCGCCACCGCCGCCCAGACGCCCGGTGGCTGGTAGGGCTTCACGCTCGGTCCGCCGAGCTTCTCGACCAAGAGGCCGCTCGCGGCGAGGGCCTGATCGCGGATCATCTCGGCGTCCATCCGGAAGCGGGGCCCACGGGAGAGAAGCCGGTTGTCGCGGTCTGCGGCGATTTTCTCCGGCGTCGCGATGGCAGCCTGCCGATAGGCGGCGGATGTGAGCATCAGCCTGAAGAGTCGCTTGACGTCCCAGCCATGCTCCCGGAAGTCGACCGCCAGCCAGTCGAGCAGTTCCGGATGGCTCGGCAGTTCGCCGGTGATCCCAAAGTCGCCGGCTGTGCCGACCAGCCCCGTGCCAAACACCTCCTGCCAGAAGCGGTTGACCGTGACCCGCGCGGTGAGCGGATGTTCCGGCAGCAGGAGCCAACGGGCCAGGCCCAGGCGATTGCGGGGCAGCTCGTCCGGAAAGGGAGGCAGGGCCTCGGGCGTGTCGGCGGTCACCTCCTCGAGTCGCTTGTCGTACTCGCCGCGATCAAGGATGTGGGCGGTGGCCATGCCGGGCTTCTCGTTCATGACATGAGCGATCGTGCCGCGGGCCTTGATTGTCGCGATCTGCCCCTCGACGCCGGCGAGCGTCGTGGATGCGGCCATGAAGGCGTCGTCGTGCGAGCCGAGCCACCAGTCGTAGAGCCCGCCCGCCGCGGCGGCCCGATTTTCCATCGGCAGCCTCGCGATCTCAGCAAGCACGTCGGCCTGCGAAACGCCGTTGACCTCGGCCTCCGAGAGGGCCCGGCCGCGGATCGCCAGATCGGCCAGCCCCACACCGTAGGCGGCATCGCCGGGAGTACGGCTGCCGATGGTCAGCGGCACATTCGTCCGCGTGGTGTTCCGCTTGAAGCGGTTGTTCTCGACCTTGAGTTTCTGCGGCTTGCCGTCGTAGTAGATCTTCACGCCAGCGGCCGATCCGCTGCCGTCGTAGGTAAGCGTGAGGTAGGTCCAGGCATTGGCCGGCATCTGGGCCTCGGCCACCACCTTCAAGCCGTCCTCCGGCCAGTCGTGGATCAGGTGCATCCCCGCCTGCCGCCGCTGCACCCAGAGATCCCAGCCGCGAAACTCCGCCTTCATGTCCATCCTCGCCACGATCGAATAGGCGGAATCGTTGGCCGGCGGCCGCACCCAGCACGACACAGTGAACGGCTGGTCGTGCTCGAAGTTGCCGGCGGTGGCAAGCGTGGCAGCGGTGCCGTTGAGGGTGATCGCCGGCTGGCCGGACGGGCCAGCCTGCCATGCGGTCTTTGGCTGCAACGGAATGTCGGTTTCCTTGCCGAGCAGGTTGACGTGGGTCTTGCTGCCGCGGCCCTCGGAAAAGGGCAGGGCCACCAGCGGCGTGTCGGCCGGCCGGGCCGCGGCGATCGAATCGGACGTGAGATCCCGGAGGAACGCCTCGAAGGCCGGCCTGGCACCCTCCCTCCGCTCGTCCACCACACGCCGCAGGGCCGGCAGCGACCGCTCGAGCTGCGACAGCCGTTGCCGATCCTCGGCAAGCGGCACCGGGATCACCGGGGGCGTGTTTTTGACGTTGCCGTCCTTGGCTCTCTGCGTGGTGTTGTTGAAAAACGCAGAGAGGGCATAGAAGTCTTTCGCCGAGATGGGATCGAACTTGTGGTCATGGCAGACCGCACAGCCGGTTGTGAGGCCCATCCAGACCGCCGAGGTGGTTTCCGTACGGTCGCGTGCGTAGAGGACGATGTATTCCTCGTTGATAATGCCGCCCTCGTTGGTCGTCATGTTGCAGCGATTGAATCCGCTCCCGATTCTGGCCTCGAGCACCGCTTCATAGCCGGCATCGGGCCCGGGATCGACCAGATCTCCAGCAAGCTGCAGCACCGTGAAGCGGTCGAAGGGCATGTTCTTGTTGAAGGCATTGATCACCCACTCCCGGAAGGTCCACATCTCCCGCTCGTTGTCGAAATGAATGCCGTGGGTGTCGGCATAGCGGGCGTAATCGAGCCAGTGACGGCCGCGATGCTCGCCCCAGGCCGGGCTGGCAAAGAGGGTGTCGAGATACTGCTGATACGCGTCGGGCCGGGCGTCGGCCACAAAGGCCTCCAGAGCGGCCGGCTCCGGCGGCAGGCCGGTCACGTCAAGGGCCGCCCGGCGGGCGAGGGTGCGTCGGTCAGCCTCGGGAGCCGGCTTGAGCCCCTCGGCCTCGAGGCGGGCCAGGATGAAGTGGTCGATCGGGTTGGTGGCCCAATCGACCCGCTCGACCTTCGGCGGCGCGGGCTTGGTCGGCGGAATGAATGACCAGTGGGGTTCGTATTGGGCACCCTCGGCGATCCAGCGGCTGAGCATCGCCTTTTGCTCGGCAGTGAGCTGTTTTTTCGTCTCCGGCGGGGGCATCACCTCCTCGGGATCGTCGGAATACACCCGATCGAGAACGACCGTCGAATCAGGGTCACCCGGCACGATCGCGCCATACTCGATCGCATCCTCACGGCGATCGAGCCGCAAATCAGCCTCGCGGCTGCCGCTGTCGGCCCCGTGGCAGGCGAAGCAGTTTTCCACCAAAATCGGCCGGATGTGCTCGTTGTAGCTCAGAGGGGCGTCCGGGGCGGCGGAGGCCGCAGCAGCCGGGAGCGTGAGGCACGCGACCAGCACGAACGCAGAAGCAAAACCAATGCTTTTCGGCACGTTGTCTCTCCTCAAACTGATCAAATAGTTTACCGTACGCAGGAGCGTCCCGAAACAAAAAAACCGGCTGAAAATAGCGATTTTTGCGATTCTTCCTGCACCAACCGTGACAACCGATTCCCCCACGCCGACAAGTGGCTATAAAAGGGGCATGAATACCACAGCCCAACCTCTCGCCCGCCGTTCCATCGACGATTTCCCCCCCTTCGACCTCGCCCGTTTGTTGCGGACGGTGTTCGATCCAGAGCCAGGCCAGAAGGTCGCTCTGCTGATCGACCTCGAGGATCCCTCGCAAATGAAGGATTTTTCCTTCCTCGAGGATGCCTCGCTGACGATCCAGCAGAAGGCCCACGAAGTGTTCTACGAGGGACTCCGCGGCGGCGTGGCGGAAAAACTCGGTCTGGAGGGAGGCGAGATGTTCGCCTACCGAGTGACCGGCGGCAGCAACCTCGACCTTCCCGATGAAGCGGTCGATTCTGCCGGGCGGACGGTGTCGCTCGAGCGGGATGTCTATCCCGCCTACGACCTGATTCTTTGTATCTCGACCTACTCGGCCACCGCTCCGTTGACCGCCTTCGCCAAGCAATATGGCTTCCGGGGCGCGACGCTCCACGGCCTCAATGACGTGATCCTGAAAACCGGACTGGCCGTGGACTACGCCGACGTCAGCCGCGAGGCCGAGAAACTCCGGCTCGCACTGACGCGGGCCGAGGCCTTCGAGATCGACTTTGATGTCGACGGTTCCCGGCACACCCTCACTGTCCAGACCGGCGGCCAGGAGGCCCAGAAGAGCCATGGCCTGTGCCTCGGCAGCGAGCCCGACATCGCCAATCTGCCCGCGGGCGAGGTCTATTTCGTGCCGACCGGGGCCGAAGGCCGCTTCCCGATGCGGTTTGAGGACGACGGCACGATCGCCTTGATGGAGGTGACCGGTGGGAGAATTGTGAAGGCCACGCTGATTTCAGGCGATCAAGCGGTGGTCGACGCCTACAACAAGCGGCTCGCATCCGATCCTGTTACCGGAGAAATCGGAGAACTCGGCTTCGGCACCCAAGACCTGCCGGTCTCCGGCCGTGACATTCAGGATGAGAAGGTGCTCGGCACCCTGCATGTCGCCACCGGTCGCAGCGACCACCTCGGCGGCCACCTGACTCCCGACCTCTTCGCCAGCCGAGGCAATGCCACCCACGATGACATCCTCTTCTCACCGACGAAGACGCCTGAAATTCATGTTCCGCAAGTTCGCATGATTCGCGACGGCGAGGCCGAGGTGATCATCGAGCATTACGAACCGGCTGCCGGCCTGCTCGCGGCAATTGCCTGATTTCTCAGCCGATCGGCGGAACGCGACGTGGGTTGGCCGCTTCAGTCCGAGAGATCATTGCGGGCATTGTTCGATCTCGGCAGGAGCGTGTAGATGGTGGCCAGGCGGACCATCGCCTCGAGAACTTCCAGCCCGCTGTTGGAGGACTCATCTTTTGAATTCAGGATTGGCGTGGCCGATTGGATCATTGTCTGCACGTCCCTGAAATCAGCGGGTGATGCGTTATCGCTCACGGGCCGCGGAGCCGCTGGTGGCTGTCTGAAGAGCCCGCAACAACCCCGGCTCGCGCACGCCTACCAATTCACCGCATCCCATGAACAACGATCGGGGCTGAGTGTGGTCGAATTACGATCGTCCCAAAACCTGATTGCAACGTCTTTGATCACGGATGCCAACTCTTGATCGTTTCCGCCAACGATGTCGGCTGTCCCCTGCAGCCGGACGGGTTGGCCGTGCTCGGCCGGGCTGAGCGTCAACGTGCCAAGAACGCCTCGAGCGTCATGGGCTTCAGGCTGGGAAATCTCGCAAAATCTCGATCCTCAGTCAGCAAGATCGACGCCCCATGCTCCAGGCAGACCGCAGCGATCTGAGCATCGAACACCAAGTTACCCCGTACACCTGACTCCTCGATCAGGCCTGGCAACAGCCGTAGGTAGCGGTCGCCGGGCACCAGCAGCCTTGCGGATGGACTGGCGAGCAAGGATTCCATGGAATCGATTGCGTCCATGACCGGCGTCGGAGGATCGAAGAGGCGGTCGTGCGAAACGACACGAAGGAATTCACCGACGCAAAACACCGGGATCGCCCAGGCTTCGTCCCCCTCTGCCAGCCTTCGAATCGCCTGAAGGGCGGTGGCATGTTGAGTCGACTCCTCGCGGTCAGCATAGATAAGGATGTTCGTGTCGATCGCAATCACGAACGCCCTTCCATCCGCTCGAAGAGTCGGTCCCGATCCGCTACATCGACGCCGGGCAGACTGCGGCCCCGATGCGTCTTCCACTCCAGCCGGTAGCTGGTTTCGGATGCCGGACGTCGGGCCAGCGACGCAGCCAAGGCATGCTCCACAAACGCCGTGAGCGTGGTCCCTCTCTCTGCCGCATGCCGTCGAGCCGCCGCGAGCAAACGATCATCAATGTCGAGCGTTGTCCTCATGCATAAATATGTACACCCGATGCAGCATGATGTCAACCGCGCGGTCACGCGGATTGCGCGGGCCAACTGCATGACGAGGGAAATCTCATTGGCCGGACTATCTTTCATGCGGGTTATGGCTGCCGAAACGCGATCGCTTGGTGGAGCGGCCAGTTGCCGGATACCCTCAGGCTCGCGTGCTGGAAGTTCACTGCGTCCCCTCTTTTCTTACACGCCATGCCCAGCAACACCCCCCGTCCCCCCCGCGATGCCAGCCAGGAGCTGGCCAACACGCTGACGCACGCCGCGGGGGTGGTGCTCAGCCTGGCCGGGGCGGTCGCCTTGCTGGCGAGCTGCACCCACTGGACGATCGCGGTGGCCTGCGGCCTCTACGCCGCCACGCTTGTGGCGACGTATGCGGCGTCTGCCCTCTCCCACGGCGTGCAGCAGCCCGAATGGAAGCATCGGCTCACCGTCTGGGATCAGGGGGTGATCTTCCTGCTGATCATCGGCACCTACACCCCGTTTCTCGTGGCCTACCTCCCCTCGGCATGGACCCTGCCCGTGCTCGCGCTGCTCTGGGGAGCGGCTCTCCTGGGCTTCGCGTCGAAGGTGCTCGCGGAGCATCGCATCGATCACACCTTCTCGCCGCTGCCGTATGTGGCCCTCGGCTGGCTGCCGGCGATGATTCTCACACCGTTTGTGCCGCTGGCCTGCCTGGCGTGGATGGCCGCCGGGGGCGTGATCTACACCGCGGGCGTGATCTTTCTCGTGCTCGATCACCGCGTCCGCTACTTCCACGCCGCCTGGCACGTGTTCGTGCTGGGAGGCAGCGGCTGCCATTACTTCGCAATTCTCGCATTCGTCGCGTAGCCCGGCCTGACAAGTGCGGGCTCTCGGCGTGCCGGCAACGCGTTCGGCCCGACTCCGGCCCGTTCAGTTGACGCGGTCCAGCAGCGCGATGCCGACGCTCGCGTCGTGGAGATTGGCGACTTCTACGCCCTTACGCCTTAGGGATGATCACGCCGCGGGTGAATACCATCGCCGCGCCTGCTGAAAGAATTGCTTCCCGGGCCTCGCGATCGGCTCGGTAGCCGAAAAACAGTCCGCGAATGTCTTGATCGGGGTGTGCGGCCCGCAGCCAGTCAATCACTTTCATGAACCGCTCGACCTCTTTCGCGGTGACTGCAGATTTCACCTCACACACGATCATCACCGGACGGCCATCGATCGTGCCGCGGACCACGAGATCAAGCTCGCGAGACCCCCGGCCGGCATCGATTTCCTCTGGCTCGGCCGACGTAACCCTCAGCCGCCAGCGCTTCTCGAGAATCTCCGGCACGAGGTCACAGGCGAAGTCTTCCAGGCTGCCACCGAGGCTGTTGGCGAGCCCCCCCACCTGCTTCGCGAGGTCGGTCACGGCAAGCTCCGTGCCCTTCTGGGCGTCAGTCAACTACCGCTTCATGATTAGTCGCCGCACGACTCAAGCAGTGGCAGCCATGCTGCTGTCGGCAGCGTGTGGCCTGTCCACCACGGCCCACGCCACCGTCCTCGCCGACGGCATCACCACAGCCAAGCGGATGGTGTTCAACGGCAGCTCGAGTGGGTTTCAATCGGCGTACCAAGCCAATCAGCTCGGCAACCTGACCGCCTACGTTGTGATGTCAAAAACACCGGCGGATCCGCGGGTTATCAGAACCTCTGGAGCTTCGACAATGGCGACGGCGGCTATTCCCGCGGGATGGGCTATGGGATCAACCCGGGCAAACTCTTAGCACCGACCAAGACCCCCACCCCATTCGACCTTGCTGCCTCAAGTTCGGCCAATCAGGTGTGGGGCCTGTCGTATGTGGGAAACGATCCGCAGACGATCAACGCCTACAACAGCGGCTCGACGATCTCCGGGCCACAAAATCTGGCTGCGGATTATAACAACGACGGCGCACTGGATATCGGTTATTTGTTCCTGACGGCCAGTGGCCCCCAGCAGTTCTTCGCCGGCAGCATGTCGGCACTCCTCATGTGGGACAGGCAGCTCACCCCGGGCGAGCGGTTGGAGGTAGAGACGTATCTCACCAACACCTATGCCGTTCCCGAGCCCACCTCGATCGCCTTCCTGGCAACCGGCGGCCTGGCCGCTGGCGTGGTGGCGGCTGCACGGCGACGCCGCCGCACGGCTGACGGTTCGTGACGTGAATCCCGGCTGCTGGTCAGCGGTTCCCGCAGCCTGCGGGCTACCGCGTGCCGGCGGCGTATTCGGCGGGGGTCTTGCCCGTCCAGCGGCGGAAGGCTCGGTGAAACGCTGCCGGTTCGCTGTAGCCGAGCAGACAGGTGACCTCCTTGGGCGAGTAGCGGGCCCGGGCGAGGTAGTGCAGGGCGAGTTCCCGGCGGATGTCACGGAGCACGTCTTTGAAACTCGTGCCCTCGGCGGCAAGTTCCCGCTGAATCTGCCGGGGCGAAGTTCCGAGATCACGGGCGACCGCTGTCAGCTCGAAAATACCGGACGGCAAGAGCCGCTTGAGCGACTCGCGGACGGCGTCGGCGTAGCTGGCGGCGGGAAGGAGATCCGGAAGCACCTCCGCGAAGAAACGATCGAGGAGCTTGAGGGTGAACGGGTTTTGTGTCTGGAAGGGGGCGTCGAGACCGCGGTGGTCTCACCGTCGCTTTGAAGCGAGATTTCCATCGGGCCGCAGAGCCTCTTGCACTCGGCATACCGACAGATCCCACTCCGCAGGTCCGGACACGAAATCGCGGCGAGAAACGGCGGCATCAGGGCGTTCTCGCCAAAGCCCCGCAAACCGGAAACGACCGCGTCAACCCCGATCATCGCTTCGAGCGTCGAGTAGATCCGCAGCAGTTCGTCCGTGTCGACGCTGGGATGCTCCTCCTCGACGATCCCCGGGGAGAGCCTGGCATCGGCCACGACCTTCTCGGTCGATACCCCAAAGGCATCCATCGCGTTCTGGAACCGCGTGTAGATCGGAAACCGCTTGCGGGGGAAGCGGGCGGCGGATTGTCGCGGTTTCGTGACAGTGACCATCATCATGTCGAGGATATCACAGTCTGCTCTCCGCTGTCGTGACCGCCCTGCCGAGGAGCGAATGATGCTATCTGCCCGGCCGAAGGCCCTCGAGGAGAACGGCGGCGGCGTCTTGCGGGGTCTCTCGATCGACATCCACCCGCCGGTTGGCCGCCCGCATCGCCTCCACGCTGATTCCGCCGAGCAGCGGACGAAGGACATCGAATACGGCGGCATTTTCGGCCGCCTGTGGCGAGACGAGCAGCACCGCGTCGTAGGGCGGAAAGGCTGCCTTGGGGTCGGCAAGCACGGCGAGATCGAAGGCGTCGATCCGGCCATCAGTCGAGAACCCAGCGGCCACATCAACCTGCCCATCGGCCACCGCCTGGTACATGAAGGTCGAATCCATGCCTACCTCGCGGATCGCATCGAGGCGGTAGACCTCACGCACCGCCTGCCACTCCGGCCTGCCAAAAAATTCGGGATCACCGCCGATCCGTAGTTCGGCCGCATGGGGCGTGAGGTCGGCGATCGAGGTCAGCCCTCGCTCCAGAGCCACCTCGCGGCGAACAAGCAGGGCGTAGGTGTTGTCGAAACCGAGTGAGCCCGGACAGACGATCCCGTAGTCGTCAAGCAGTGCCGCGGCCATCTCGATCCGCAGAGTGTCCCGCGGCGGCATCGACGTGCGATCAAGGACGGTGCTCCAGAGCGTGCCACTGTAGTCGACGCAGACATCAACCGTTCCGCGGGCCACCGCATCAAAGAGAATCGTCGAGCCCATCGAGCCGATCGGCTTCACCTCGGCCCCTGCCGCGGCGAGCCGGCCGGCAAGGACCCGCGAGAGAATCAGCTGCTCGGTGAAACCCTTGGCCCCGACGGTGAGCCTCACCCCGGCAAGCGGCGGCTCGGCGTCAGGCTTTTCCGCAGCCGCCGCAGCCGCCCCCGAAGGATTGCCAAAGCCGGCGGGCCGCGAGGAAACAAGCGACGGCGCAAGCCCCAACGCCACCAGGGCCGCCAGGGCCGCTGCAGCTCCCCAGGCCACCGCGGGCCTGCGGTTTTGCACGCCCCGCTCGATTGCCGCGATCAGCTGATCGAGCACCAGCGAGAGCGCCATCGTGATCACGCAGCCGAAGAGCACGCGGTTCCAATCCCGCAGCTGCAGTCCACTGAAGATGTAGTTGCCCAGACTCGGGGCCCCCACGGGCGTGGAGAGCGTGGCGATGCCCACGACCCACACCGTCGCCGTGCGGATGCCCGCCAGAATCACCGGGAAGGCAAGCGGCAACTCCACACTCACAAGCGACTGCCAAGGCCGCATGCCCAAACCGCGGGCGGCCTCCCGCATCGCGGGGTCGACGTTTTCCAGGCCCACGATCGTGTTGCGCACGATCGGCAGGATCGAATAGACCAGCAGCGCGATGAAGGCCGGACGAAAGCCGATCGTACCCCCGAGCACGGCCACCATCAGGGCCAACAGCGCGATGCTCGGCACCGTCTGCACCAACGAAATCACGGTCATCACCGGACCGCGGACGGCAGGCTGCTTCACGCAGGCGATCCCCAGCGGAACGCTCACCAAAACGCCGATCAGAATCGCCGGCACCGCCAGGAGCAGGTGGCCTCCGAGCAGGTCGGGGAGCTGCTCCAGCAGCAGGGCAAACCGCTCGTTCATCGCCCGGTTCCTCCCGGCGGTCCGCTCTCGGCCCCGCTCGCGGCACCACCCTCGTGGATGATCGCCTCGATCGAGTCGGCCTGACGCCGGGGAGTATCGACAAGCTGGGCGACATAGTCGTCCGCCGGGGAAGTGAACAGCTCGTGCGGACTGCCGAGCTGTCGCAGCTCTCCCTCGTGCATCACCGCCACCCGATCAGCCAGCAGCACCGCCTCGGTCATATCGTGGGTCACCAGCACCACGCTCAGGCCGAGTGACCGCTGCAGCTGACGAAACTCCTTCTGTAGAGAATCCCGAGTCACCGGATCGAGGGCCCCGAACGGCTCGTCCATCAGGATCGCCTTCGGCTCGGCGGCCACCGCCCGTGCAAATCCCACCCGCTGCCGCTGGCCACCCGAAAGCTCCGCCGGGTAGCGTTCGCGGTAGTGCTCGGGCGGCAAATCGACCATCGCCAGCAGTTCATCCACACGGCTCGCCGCTCGCGGCGGATCCCAGCCGCAGAGCTCCGGTGTAAGGGAGACGTTTTCGCCAACGGTCAGGTGGGGAAAAAGGCCCACGCCCTGAAAGGCGTAGCCGATTGAACGCCGCAGCAGCACCGGGTCGACCGCGGTCACGTCCTCCCCCTGCACCCGGATCGTGCCGGACGTCGGCTCGATGAGGCGGTTGATCATCTTCAGCGTGGTCGTCTTGCCGCTGCCGGAGCCGCCCACCAGGGCGACCACCTCGCCGCTGGCCACCTCGAGGTCGATCGCCTTGACGGCAAAACTGCGGCCGCCGTCATACGACTTGGCCACCTGCTCAAGGGCGATCGCCGGCGGGCTGCCGGCCGCTTCGGCAATGGCCACGTTCACGCCCGGAGGTGCACGACCGCGAAGTCGGCCGCGGCGTCGGTCCAGATCTGCTCGGTCCGCAGCCCGACCGAGGCCGCAAGGGCCTCAAACTCCTCGGGCGTGTATTTGTGTGATTCCTCCATGCAGATCGGCTCACCCTCGTCGAAGCAGACCCGCCGCCCGGCAATCACCACCTCATGGGCCTCACGAGCCCACAGGCGGCTGACGATTGCCCCGGTCTGTTCGTCCCAGTCGGCGCGAAAGCTGAACTTCTCGCGGTCGAGGGGCACGTCGAGTTCCCTGGCAAGGCGATCGATCACGTTGTAGTTGAACTCCGCCGTCACGCCCTCAGCGTCGTTGTAGGCCGCCTCCATGCGGGCCACGTCTTTCTTCTGATCGAAGCCGACAAGCACCGAGCCAGCCTCAGCCCCTTGTCCCTCGCCTTTTCCGCCAACCATTGCGGCGAATCGACCGAGCAGACCCTCGGCCTGCCGGCGGGTGAAGTTGCCCACGGTCGAGCCGGGAAAATAGACCGCCTTGGCCTCCACATCGGCGTCGGGCTCGGGCACCGGATGGGGCTTGGTGAAGTCGGCCCACACCGGCAGCACCTCGACATCGTGCCGGCGGGCGATCGCGGCGGCCGACTCCAGCAGGAAATCACGGCTGATATCGACCGGTACGTAGCCGGCCGGTGAATCGAGCGCTCCGAGCAAAAGCCGAGTCTTGAGGCTCGCACCGCTTCCAGGCTCGATCAGCAGGCAGCCGGGGCCGAGCTGGTCGGCCACCTGCACGACGTTGTCCCGCATGATCGCCAGTTCCGTTCGCGTGATGTAATACTCCTCGAGCTGGCAGATCTGCTCGAAGAGTTCGCTGCCACGCTGGTCGTAGTGCAACTTCGCCGGCAAAAATTTCTCCTCGGCGGTCAGGCCCTCGACCACCTCGTCCACCAACGGCCGCTGGGCAGGAGCAAATTCGAGGAGAGAAATCTCGAGGCAGGTCGTGGCTGACCCGGCTGCCTCATCCGCAGCCTCGGTCGAGAGAATCGGCGTCGAATCACTCATTCAACAGGCACTCCCGCGGCATCAATGCCGCATAGACGGACAAACGTAACAAGTGCCTGAATCGACACCCCGAACGGTGAGCAAGCGTACCGTATGCCTGGTGAATCAGCAACCGAATTGCCGAAAATCACCGTCTGCCGCGGGTCTTATGCCCGTAGCGACTAGGATATTCCGCAGCGTCACGCCAGACGCGGGTTCGGCCTGAACGTTTGAATGTGAAAAAACAGAACAGATGCGACGGATCATCATTGGCATCACTGGCGCCTCCGGAGTGATCTACGGCATCCGCAGTCTTGAACTGCTGCGGAGCTGCGACGATGTGGAGACCCACCTTGTGATGTCGCCCGCAGCGGCAAGGACGATCCGGGCCGAAACCGAACTCACACCGGCGGACGTCGAGCTGCTTGCCGACCACCGCCATCCTCATGCTGACATCGGTGCCTCGATCGCCAGCGGATCGTTCAAGACCGACGGGATGCTCGTGGCTCCCTGCTCGGTGAAGACGCTCTCCGGGATTGCCAACGGCTTCACCGACGACCTTGTGACCCGCGCCGCCGACGTGCAGCTCAAGGAGCGAAGGCGGGTGGTGCTCATGTTTCGGGAAACCCCGCTGCATGCCGGTCACATCGAACTGATGGCCCGGGCCACGGGCAACGGCGCGATTCTGATGCCCCCTGTGCCCGCCTTCTACGGCCGACCGGCATCGCTCGACGAGACAATCACCCAGTCGGTGGGCCGCGGCCTTGACCTGCTTGGAATCGAGACTGGCGTCGTCAAGCGTTGGCAGGGCCAGGCCGCGGAGGACTGACACCGCCGGCAGAAAAAAATGGGGACGGGAGCGATTGACCGGCCGCCCGAAGGGCGGACCGGGTCGGAAAATGGGGACGGGAGCGATTTACCGGCCGCCCAAAGGGCGGACCGGGTCGGAAAATGGGGACGGGAGCGATTTACCGGCCGCCCAAAGGGCGGACCGGCCCTCG
>CAZRKH010000078.1:0-12458 GCA_964600785.1 uncultured Chitinophagaceae bacterium | reverse complement strand
TTGAACGTGCGGAAGAACATCTCGATCAGCCAGCGGCGTCCACGCCAGTTCCGCCACCCGCTTCCGGACCTTGTCCAGTGCGCTCCCCCGCTGCCCAGGCCGCAACGTCCCTCAGCTTGCCGGAATTGCCTGTCTGCAGGGGGCCAAGCATCGGGAGCAAGCATCGTGCCGAACAGGATTGCCATCCATGGCCCCTGCCCGCGGAGGCATTGCCCTATCCCCTCTGCAGGTGATAACGAGAGCTGATTCATTCGGGTTTGCCGAGTTTGATGGGTCGTTGCGAACGCCCGGTTCGTTGACGGCGTATGGCTTGCGTTGGATACTCAGGATTTGCTTGCTCAAGAGGTTTGCTGCGTGCGAGAGGTCTGCCGGATGCGGAAGCTCCTCACCATCTTTAGCTGCCCGTGGAAAAAGCCTTCCATGGCCCCCTGCCCGCGGACGCGGGCGAACAAAGCCCACGTGAGCGACTCCCCAAAAAGCCAAGGTTTTTGGGGGTCGCCGATCGCCGCATCCTGCGGCGGCAGACTTGTTCCACAGTCTGCTCGATCAAAACCGCGGGCTCGTCATGACGCCACCGGCCGCGGTTGTGAGCCACTTGAACCGCGGGCGATGCTCGCAGTTGACCTGCTCACGGGGATTGCCAACCAGAGCCTGCTCGCGAGTGCCTCCGGCCCAGTGAAACTCGACCTCGCCGATCACTTCGACGAGACGACGATCACCGGCAGCGTGGTGGAGTTTCGAACCGGCAGCCCCGGCGGCGTGTTCCACGCCGAGATCTTCGACAAGCCCGGTCCCGAACGGGCCCGGTCCACTCCGCAGACGGCGGCGGCCTTCCTGGAACGGGTCGCCGCAGGGCTCTACGACGGCACCTTTGCCCACGATCTCGTCGCGGGTGTGACGCTCCAGTCGGGCGGATTCACGAGGCCCAACCTCCCAGCTGACCAGCCCGGCAGCAACCCGCAGCCGATTCCATCGGGTGACCCGGTGGCCAACGAACCCGGCAACCCCAACCTGCCCGGAACTCTCGCCATGGCCAAGATCGACAGCCAGTCAACGGCCGGCAGCGGACGATGGTTCTTCAACCTCGGCGACAACCGCGGCATCTTCGACACCGCCCAGGGGGGCTACACCGTTTTCGGCCGGGTGCTCGGCCAGGGAATGACCGTCGTCAACGCAATGGCCACCGCGCCGACCTACGACGCGAGCAGCTATTACGGCGATCAGTCGTTCGTCAATCTTCCGCTGCAAAACCTGGCCACCGACAGCATCGTGCGGCCGGAGAATTTCCTCAGCTTCACCGATCTCAATGTGGTCGGTGAACTGACCTACACCGTCACCAGCAGTAACCCGGCGATCGTGGCGGCCACGCTCGAGGGCTCGAGCCTGACCCTCGCCCCGGGCACGACCTCCGGGGTCGCCACCATCGTCGTGCGGGCTACGAGCCTGATCGACCCGAGCCAGTCGAGGGCCACCGGGTTCAGCGTGACTGTGAACGCCGCAGAGAACGACTTCAACGGTGATGGAATCTCCGACGAGGTCTTTCGCAACGAGCAGACCGGCAGCTGGGTCGCGATCTTCCGGAAGGCCGACGGCAGCAAGACCGGCGAACTGGCCCTCGGTGGTGATCTCGCCTGGACGATCCAGGCGACCGGTGACTTCGACGGTGACGGCGTGACCGATATCGTCTGGAGGTATCAGCCGGCCGGGCCAACCGAGGGCCGAGCCCAGATTCACCTACGGAACGCGGCTGGAGTAGTTTCTGTCAACGAGATCGGCGGCAACGCCTTCTGGCAGGTGGAGGCGACCGGCGACTTCGACGGTGACGGCGACGACGACATCATGTGGCGCAACAACGTCAGCGGAGAAATCCTCGGCTGGGAGATGCAGGGTGGACGCCAGAGCGAGCCGGGCGTGTGGATAGGCGGCAACACCCAGTGGCGGCTGGTGGCCACCTCGAGCATCTACGACGCCAACGCCGACGGGCGGACCGACCTGATCTTCGTGCACACCAGTGGCCGGCACATCCTCTGGCACATGAACGGCCTGGCCTACCAACACTACGAACTCGGCACGCCGGTGCCGGGCGTGTTTGTGGCGGGCACCGGCGACTTTGACGGTGATGGCCGATCGGATCTGCTCTGGCGAAACGAGCAGACCGGAGCAATCACGATGTGGCTCGTCTACGGCACCGGGGCGACGCCCCGCAACGGCGGGATTGCCCCGGTTGGCGGCAACCTCAACTGGTCGGTGGTGGGCACGGCCGACTTTGACGGGGACGGAAGATCCGACATCATCTGGCACAATCCCTCCGAGGGCGGCGTGCTGCCATCGCCCTTTCTGGCGTGGAGCCTGCGGGGAAGCGTGCCGACCGGGTCGCGGTGGGTGACGGATCTTCCCGGCACGCCCTCCGACTACACGCCGCTGCAGCGGCCCGGAAGAACTTCCGGCTGAGCCCTGTTGGGCTGCCCCGCCGCTGCGGCCTGCTGGCAGGAAGTGCTCGACCGGGGAGGGGTGGGGCCGGGAGAGAGGGTGTTGGTGGCTTCCTCGTTCGGCCCCTATGCCGGCTTCTGGAGCGGATTTGACGCAGTCATCGCAAGCGGCGGGCCTTGGGGCTGCGGCTGGTGATCGTGGCCGGTGAGCCGGGGGGATCGGTGGCCAGCACGCGTGGCTAAGGCGGGTTGAGGGAGACCGAATCGACCGGTCTGACAGACTGTGGAACAAGTCTGCCGCCGCAGAACGCGATCGGCGACCCCCAAAAACCTCGGCTTTTCAGGGAGTTGCTCAAGTGGGCTTTGTTCGCCCGCGTCCGCGGGCAGGGGGCCATGGAGGGCTTTTTCCACGGGCAGTTCGGCGCACCCGGGAGACAGGAGCACGCGATTCACGAGCCGCTTACCCGCCGGCAAATGCTTGTGGAAGTGCCTTTGAGCGGGCTATTCTTCGACCGCCCCGTGATGAAGGACCGGCTACACCGCGGCCTCTGCTCCATGGAAAACGCCTCGCCGCTGCGGATCGATTCGAGGGATGCGATCGAGCGGGCGAAGCTCGCGCGGCTGGAGGAACTGCTTGCCGAAGTGCTCCCGGCGAACGCCTTTTATGCGGCCAAACTCGCCGGCATCCGCCTGCCGCCGACAAGCCTCGCTGAACTTCAGGACTGGCCGACGACCAGCAAGCAGGAACTCGCCGACGCGGCGGCCACCGGCCGGCCGGCCAACCTCAGCTTCGAGCCGGCCCGCTACGTCCGCTTCCATCAGACCAGCGGCAGCCACGGGCTGCCGATGCCCGTCTTCGACACCGCCGACGACTGGCGGTGGTGGATGGCCTGCTGGCAGGAAGTGCTCGACCGGGGAGGGGTGGGGCCGGGAGAGAGGGTGTTGGTGGCTTCCTCGTTCGGCCCCTATGCCGGCTTCTGGAGTGGATTTGACGCGGTCATCGCAAGCGGCGGGATGGCGATTCCCGCCGGCGGGCTCTCCACCGCCGGGAGGCTCGACCTCGCCCGGCGAACCTCGGCAACGGTGCTGATGGCGACCCCCAGCTACTGCCTGCATCTTGCCGAAGTCGCCGCCGACCGCGGCATCGATGCGGCGGGCCTGGGGCTGCGGCTGGTGATCGTGGCCGGTGAGCCGGGGGGATCGGTGGCCGAGGTCCGGCGACGGATCGGGGACGCCTTTGCCGCGGAGGTCCTCGACCATGCCGGGGCCACGGAAGTCGGCCCCTGGGGCGTGGGCGACCTGGCCGGGGAGTATCTGGAGGTGCTCGAGCCCTGGTTTCACCCTGAGTTTCTCTCGCTGGAGTCGGGCGAGCCGGCGGCCGAGGGCGAACTGGCCGAGCTGGTGCTGACGACCCTCGGCCGGGCCGGCTGCCCGGTGATCCGCTACCGCACCGGCGATTTGGTCCGCGCTGTCTGGCCGGATCGTGGCGAGCAGGGCCGGCCGCCCCGCGTGCGGCTGGCGGGGGGCGTGCTTGGCCGGGCCGATGACATGCTCGTGGTCCGCGGGGTGAACCTGTTTCCCTCGGCAATCGACGCGATTGTACGAGGCTTCCCAGAAGTGCTCGAATACCGCGTGGTCGTCGATCGACGACGGGATCTCGACGAGCTGCGGGTCGAGGTCGAGGATCGGGCCGATAGGCCGGAGCGGATCGCCGAGGAACTCCACCTGCGTCTCGGCCTCCGCTGCGAAGTTGTCGGCGTGCCCCGCGGCAGCCTGCCGCGGTTCGAGGGCAAGGGCCGCCGGTTTATCGTGGAACAATGACCCAGGAGCATCGATGAGCGACCCATCCACCAACGCACCGCATCCTGTCGGCATCCGTCGCGGTGATGATGAACAGATCGAGATCGAGTGGTCTGACGGCGAAGTCCGCCGCCACACCGCCCGCGGCCTGCGGGATGCCTGCCCCTGCGCGACCTGCCGTGAGCGACGGGCGGCCCCCGCCGAGCCGGCCCTCCTGCCGGTGCTCGCCGCGGAGGAGACACAGCCGCTGACGGTGACATCGATGCAGCCGGTCGGCCAGTACGCCTACTCGATCGAGTTCTCCGACGGCCACGGCACCGGCATCTATCTCTTCGACTACCTGCGGGAACTCGGCAGCCCCGCCTCGTAGCCCGGTGCGGACCGCACCGAATCGCCGCCCTACGGCTCTGCCTGCTCGCCTTCCGACGGCTCCTCGGCCGGCTCCGACTTGATCACGTCCTCGCGGGCGAGGTGGATCTTGTCGTACTCCGCCTCCGGCACGATGTAGTACCAGTCGGCAAACCTCGCGTTGAGTTCACGAACCCGCTTCTTCGCCGTCTCGATCTTTTCGTCGTATTCATCCTGCCGGCGTCGGTTTTCCCGCTCCACCCGCCGTCGTTGTTCGCGGGCGGCCTGGGCCTCGGCCTCCGCCTCGTCGGCCTCTTTGAGGGCCTCGGCGGCCCCGCCCTCCTCCGGCGTGTCCTCGGTCGCCGCCGCCTCGTCGGACGACGCATCGGAAGTTTCCTCCTCGGCGGCGGATTCCTCAGCCGGAGCATCCCCGGCCGGAGCATCCTCGGCCGGCTCCTCTGCGGGAGCCTCCTCGGCGGGCTCCTCGGCAAGATCGGGAAGCGGATCGAGTGTGGGCTTCTCGAGCAGGCTTTCATTGAGCCGAACGGTGACGAGCAGATAGCGGCCGGCGGTTTCACCGCCTTCCTCGTCACCCTCCTGCTGACCGCCGGTCGCCACGTTCGCCGCCGTGCCGAATCTCAGCAGGTATTCCACGCCATCCTTCATCCCGACGACCGTCTCGCCATCGGTGGAGAGAATCTCCCCGGAATCCAGCGGCAAAAAGCCCCGCTGCTGCATCGAGGCCACCGCGGCATCGTCGTCGAGGAACGTGGCCTCGGCCTTGAGGTCGGCACTGAGGCCGACCGGCTTGCGTGCCACGTCGATGATCTTCAAGTCGGCGAGGGCGTCGCGAAGATCGTTGAGCTTTGGCGAGTCGAGCTCCTCATCCTCGCCAAGTTCCACCGGCGTGCCCTTGTCGGGCTGCCCGGGCTCGAAGGTTTCCAGCGAAGCGAGCGACCAGGCGGCATCCTTGTCGTCATACTTCAGATCGATGCGGCTCGTGCGGTCCTGCCGCACCATCAGTTCACCGCCTCGCTCGACCGCCGAGAGCGTGTAGTTTTCAAGCCGTACACTCCGCACGTCCCAGGGCGAGAGCTGCAGGAGGTCCTTTTCGATCCAGTCGTCAAAACTCGTGGTGAACTTCGAGGTGTCGATCTCGACCCGGTAGACCGGATCCTGGCCGGCCCGACGGACAAACCGCAGTTTCCGGTTGCCGCCGGCGGCCCCGGCCGGCTGCCGATCCTCCTTGCCGACCACCAGCCGGGCGAGGGTCGCCCCGGCGGCGTCGCGGATCTCGACCAGCTGGCCCACGCCAATCATTCCAGGCACGAGTTTTTCCAGGTCCGGCTCGATCACGCCGTAGGTCTCGTGATCGCCGGGTGACTTGCTGACCACCTTGAGCACCTTCAGCCCGATCAGTTCCGTGGAGGCCGCAGCAAGGTGCTCCCTGGCATCGGCCGGGTAGTTTTCGTGGGAGGGCAGCACCCAGACGCCGCCACTCTTGACGACCTTGAAGGGCTTGACCGTGCCGAGCTCCTCGTCGTAGGCAACGATCTCCAGGCTGGCCGCCTCGGAGGCGTCGGTGAGCTTGGGGAAGAGCACCTGCTGCATCTCGGCGGTCACCTCGCGGGCCCTGAAGCGAGGCTGGACGAGGAGGCCGACAAGCAGCAACACGGCCCCGACACCGAGGTAGATGAGGGTCGCCCGCATCACCTGGGAGATACCGCTTTCCTGTTCTGATCGCATCGTTTCCATGGTCGCCTTTCCAGGTGTCTCGGTGTTACCGCAGTCTCGAACGGGCCACGCCCTCGCGTTCCATCGCACGCCGCCGGAAGAACACGAAAAACGCGACCACAAGCGGCGGGATCGGGGGCAGCAGCACGGCCAGCCATTTCTGGCGATCCTGTTCGCGACGGACCTCCGCGGCGAGCCGCCGCTCGACCGCATCGACCTCGGCATCACGGCTACGGCGGAGGCTCTCGATCTTGATGTCGAGCTTCCGCTGCGCCCGCCGCTGCCGGCTGGCGAGCTGCTGCATTGCGGCCATCAACTGCTGCGGGTCGGCATTGCCGCTGGCCTGCATCTCCTTGACCTTCTTCTCAAACTCCCCGACCTCATCGTCCATCTTCGCGTTCGCCTCCCGTTCGGCCTTTTCAAACTCGTCGATAAACTTCTGCCGCTGGTCGTCGGCCTCCTCCCGGGCGCCGGCCACCGTCGCTTCGATCCGCTCGAGCGTGCGGTGCTTCGGCTTCCGCTTGCGAATCTCGATGAACCGGTCGTCACCGGCAAGCTCATCAAGGATGTTGAGCACGAAGGTCACGTTGTCGAAGTCGAGAGCGAAAAACTCGTCGGGCCGGTCGCGAAGACCGAAGATGCGTCCGTCGAGCAGATCGATGTCGGCCACCACCGCCGCCCGGATCGGTCGGGACTGCTCGTCGGCCGAACGCTTCTCCCCGGCGTCGTCTTCCGCTGATTCCGTCTCGGCGGCCGGATCGTCATCCCCGGCCTCCGAGGCCGAGGCCGGCTGCCGTTCCACGATCACCGCGAGGAGCATCGACTCGTCACCGGGCTGCTCGAAAGCCCGCAGCATCCGCGAATCGCCACGGTTGCTCATTACGGCCGAGACCTCGATCGTTCCGCTGCCGCGGCTTTGAGTGCGGACCAGGGGCACCAGGGTGATGCCGGCCTTCTCCCGCGGACGGATCCCGCCCGGAAAGGGAAAGAGCAGCTCCTGCAGGCCGGCGGTGACCGGCTCGTCGGGATTGAAGCTCGGCTGGCCACCGGTGATCTCGGCAATCGCCTGATCGACGAAGACAAACTCCCCGGGCAGCTCGAGCTTGGGATGCGGGTTGTAGTTCTGCCAGACAACCACGGGGCTCGCCCCGCCGCCGATCGCCGGCTGCTTGCCGGCGAGCAGCTCCACCCCGATCGCCTGCCAGAGACGGCCAATATCCCCCTTCGGCTGGCCCTGGGGCTGAAACATCGCCATCGGTCCGCCGCCGCGACGGGGCTGGGCGGTGCCGGGAACCCCCACCATCAGCACCGGCAGCGGATCCTCGAAGATCGCCGTCGGCTGACCAGACTTCACCGCGGCCACGAAGTGATCCATCGCCTCCGGGGCGAGCGAGGAGGGCTGCACGGCAAGCAACACGTCATACCGCTCCACGATCGGAGCGGACGGATCAACCTGCACCACCTCGTACTGCTTCTCGAGCTCCTCGATCAGCGGCTGCCTCGGCCGCTGGCTGCCGCTGGCCATGTCGAAGCCACCGAACAGCTCGGCGTCGGTGGTGACCACCCCGAGCCGCCGGCGGGCCTGCTGGTTGGCGGTGCAGACCGAGCGGATCAGTTCATACTCCACCGGCGTGCCGCGGTCGAAAAACGGAACCACCACCTTCTCCAGCCCGCTTGTGAACGCACAGCCGAGAAAGATCTCCTCCTCCCGGTAGGCCCCCCGCACCCGGGCAAGCACGGTTGCCGGCTCGATTCCGAACTGCTGGCGTGCCAGTGCGGCGGCCTCCGTCTTCGGCTCGGTGGAGATCACCTCGACGGCGATCTTGCCCCGACCGAGCCGCTCGAACTGCCGCAACATGTTGAGTAGTGTGAGCCGCGTCTGCGAATAGTCCTCCGGCACCGTGGGACTCACATAGGCCGTGATCTCAACCGGCCGCTCGGGATCGAGATCCCGCAACAGCCGCCGCGTCTGGGGGGCAAGCGAGCTGATCTGCTCCTCGGAAAGGTCGGCCCGCACGTCGATGGCGCGAATCACCAACGCCGCTCCCACGGCCGCCGCCGCCAGACCCAGCGTGCGGGCGACATAGTGGACGCCCATCTGCGGGCCGTCACGGCGGCCCGCCCAGTGCCTGCGGCCAATGAGCACCATCGCGACATACAGACAGACCGCCACGATCCCCAGGAAGTAGGCGACCGCCGAGAGGCTCACCACACCCCGACCGAAGTCGGCGAACTGCTCGGCCAGGCCCCAGGCCCGCACCTTCTCGGCCGCCGCGGGGCTCATCACCGTGCCGGCCTGATCCGCCACCACCAGCGGGGCATTGAGAAGCAGCCCGAGCACGAAGCCCACGGTGAGGTTGCTCGTCAGAAAGCTGGCCACCATGCCGATCGCCAGCATCGCCAGGCCCACGAACCAATAGCCGAGGTAGTTGGTGAAAAAGAGGCCGCCGTCGGGCGTTCCCCACCGCAACAAAATCACGAGATTGCAGACCATCGAGAACATCAGCGAGACGGTGAAGATTCCCACCGCGGCGAGATACTTACCGAAGACCACCTCCTGATCGGTGGCCGGGATCGTGAGCAGCAGTTCGTCGGTGCCCTGCCGCCGCTCCTCCGCCCAGACACTCATCGTGATCGCCGGAATGAAGACCAGCATGATGTAGGGCAGGTAGCGGTTGAGCTGATCGAGGTTGGCGAGGTTGGAGTTGAAGAACTCCGGTGGCCAGAAGGCCGCGAGCGATCCGAGCAGCACGAACACGCAGATGAAGACGTAGCCGGTGGGATTGGAGAAGTAGGCCACGAAGTTCCGCTTGAACACGGCGTCGAGCACATGCCACTTCATCACTTGTCTCTTCCTTCTGCGGGAAATACGGCGAACCGATTCGAACACCGCCGGGAGGGGCGACCTCAGGCGGCCGAGCCACGGGTCAGTTCATGAAAGCGATCGGCGAGGCTGCCATCCGGGCCGGCGAGGTCGGACGGACGGCCGTCGAACACGAGGCGGCCCTCGGCGACGAGCAACACACGGTCTGCGAGGGCCTCGACCTCCTGCAGGATGTGGGTCGAGAGGAGGATCGTCTTGCTCTCGCCGAGACGGCGGATCGTCTCGCGAACCTCGCGGATCTGGTTGGGGTCGAGGCCACTGGTCGGCTCGTCGAGGATCAGCACGTCGGGCTCGTGGAGCAGCACCTGGGCCATCCCGACCCGCTGCCGGTAGCCCTTGGAGAGCTTGCCGATCGCCTTGCCGATCACGCTGCCGAGTTCGCACTGGCCGATCACCGCCTCGATCCGCTCGTCCCGCTGGCTGCCGGAGAGCCCGCGGGCATCGGCAAAAAACTCGAGCAGGCTCCGGGGGGTCATGTCGGGGTAGAGCGGCCCGTTTTCCGGCAGATAGCCGAGCCGCTCGGCTCCGGCGATCCGCTCGGTGGCCATGTCGAAGCCGGCGATCCTCGCCGTACCCGCCGAGGGGGCGAGGTAGCCGGTAAGAATCTTCATCGTGGTGCTCTTGCCCGCGCCATTGGGGCCCAGGAAGGCGACCACCTCCCCACGCGGCACCCGGAACGAGATGTCCTCGATGGCGATGAAGGTGCCGTAATACTTGCACAACCCGTCGGCCTGGATCATCGCGTCGGAAGCGTCGGACTCCACCATGAAACTCTCCCGTGATTCGTGCGGCTCTTGCTGGAAACGATAGGTCGCCGCCGCCGGGCTTGTCCAGACCCGCAAGCCGTCCGCCGAGGCTCTCAGCCGGCTGCCCTTGGCGACTCGCCAGGACCGCATCCAGCCGCGGCCGTCGGCTCGAAGCGGGGCTCGCCCGCCCCCCGCTGCCAGGCGATGTGGCCCTGCCACTGCGTCGCCGACTCTGGAAAGTCGCGGCGGGTGTGCACCCCCCGCGTCTCTTTCCTTTCGAGCGCCCCGCGGATCATCAGCCTCGCCACCTCGAGCATGTTCTGCAGCTGCCAGCCGCCCGGATCCCCGAACTGCCGCGGCAGCACGTAACGGCACCAGCCCTCGACCGTCCCGAGCGCCTCGGCCAGGGAATCCCCGCTCCGCTCCACCCCAACCTGCCGCCACATCAGGGCCTTGAGGGAGTTGCGGATGTCGTCGAGGTCGAGCGGCTCGCCGCTTGCATCCTGCCTGGGGTTGGCCAGCCGCGGCACCCGCAAGTCATCGCGGTCGGGCATCGCCAGCACGTCTCTCGAGGCTGCCTCACCGGCCCTGGCCCCGTAGACAAGCCCCTCCAGGAGGCTGTTGCTCGCCAGGCGGTTGGCGCCGTGCAGCCCGCTGGAGGTCACCTCGCCGGCCGCATAGAGGCCCTCCACGGCGGTGCGGCCATGCTCGTCGACCTCCACGCCGCCGATCATATAGTGGGCCCCGGGCCGCACCGGGATCCGATCGCGGGTCAGGTCGAGACCGAACTCCGCGCAGAGCCTGGCCATGCCGGGAAAGCGGCGACGCACCTCGGCGGCATCGAGGTGCGAGAGGTCGAGGTAGACATTGGAGTGCTTCGTCCGCTGCATCACCTCACTGATCGCGCGGGAGACGACATCGCGGGGAGCGAGTTCGCCACGGGGGTCGAAGTCGGGCATGAACCGCCGACCTTCGCGATCGATGAGACGGCCGCCGGCACCCCGGACCGCCTCGGTAATCAGGCTGCGGCCGCCGCCGGCGATATAGAGCACCGTGGGGTGAAACTGCATGACCTCCATGTCGCGGAGGCTCGCCCCCGCCCGCCAGGCCACCGCCATGCCGTCGCCGCTGGCCACCTGGGGATTGGTGGTTTCACGGTAGAGCTGGCCGGCGCCACCGGTCGCGAGAATCGTCCTCCGGGCCCAGACGAGCGTCTTGCCGTGGTCACGATTCCAGACCAGGGCCCCCCGGCAGGCTCCCTCGTGGGTCACCAGGTCGATCGTGAAGGTGTCGGGCCAGACCTCGAGATTGTCGAGTTTTTTCGTCTGTTCGATGACCGCCCGCATCACCTCGCGGCCGGTTGCATCACCGAGGGCATGCACGATTCGGCTACGGCTGTGCCCCCCCTCCCGGCCCAGCTCGAGCGAGCCTTCACGAAGATCGAAGCGTGTGCCCCAGCTGATCAGCTCGTCGATTCTGCCGGGGGCTTCCCGAACCACCGAATCGACGACTGCGGCGTCGCACAGCCCGCCGCCGGCGGCGACCGTGTCGGCGGCATGGTCGGCGAACCGGTCTTCCGGATCGACGACACCCGCGATGCCGCCTTGGGCGTAGCTGCTTGATGACTCACGCAGGTCGTCTTTGGTGATCACCGTCACCAAGAGGCTCGGATCGACGGCCAAGGCCGCCCGCAGGCCGGCGAGTCCGCCACCGAGAATCAAGACGTCGGTGAAGCAATGCGGCACCCGCCGCGGCCCGAAGCCTGTGAGATACCGCGGCCCTTCGGCATTAGTCCCGTTCATGGAGCCGAGACACCGCTGTTGTAGGCCTCGAACTGCTCCCGGTATTCGCTCGGCGGCCGGCTGCGGCGGCCCTCGGCCTCACCGCCGGTCGGCGCCGCGTCGATGCGGCGGTCCGTCCGCACCGTGCGGGGCCGCAGGCCCAGGCTCCGCAAGGCCCGCTCGTATTCCGCCTGCTCCCGCGGGTCAGCACTTTGCTCGAGGGACCGCATCGCCTTCCACCGGTCGAGGAAGGCTTCGGCCTCTTCGCGGCTCCAGCCGAGCGCCTCGAGCACGTCGTCACGACCCTCTTCGAGGCTTTCGCCCAAATGCTCGGTGGCGAGATCGGCGGCGTTGCGGGCGTGTTCGAGATCCTCGTTGACCCACTCGGCGTCCTGTGAGGGTGCCTCGCCGCCTGCCGCGGCCCGCTCTCCGCCGGTCCAGCCACCCTCACCGTTGCCGCCGTCACCACCAGGCTCGCCCTGCTGACCCTCGCCCTGCTGGCCCTGACCCTGCTGGCCCTCGCCCTGCTGACCCTGACCCTGCTGGCCCTCGCCTTGCTGGCCTTGGCCCTGCTGACCTTGGCCCTGCTGACCCTGACCCTGCTGGCCTTGGCCCTGCTGGCCTTGACCCTGCTGGCCTTGACCCTGCTGGCCCTGACCCTGCTGGCCCTGACCCTGCTGGCCCTGACCCTGCTGGCCTTGACCCTGCTGGCCTTGACCCTGCTGGCCTTGACCCT
>CAZRKH010000077.1:0-30700 GCA_964600785.1 uncultured Chitinophagaceae bacterium | reverse complement strand
GGCGGGCCGCGAGCGGATGAACGAGCTCCTCGCGGCCCATCCCCTGCTGCCGAAAATTCTGGCGGGCCGCGGCTACGCGAGCCTGCAGACCGGCAAGTGGTGGCAGGGCCATTTCTCTCATGGCGGCTTTACCGAGGGGATGACCGAGGGCTCGCGGCACGGCGATAGGGGCCTCGAAATCGGACGTAAGACGATGCAACCCGCCTACGACTTCATCGACCGCTCGACGGCCAAGCGGCAGCCTTTTTTCCTCTGGTATGCCCCGATGCTGCCGCACACCCCGCACGACCCGCCCGCGGATCTCGTGGACCATTACACGGCTGCCACGGAGAGCCTGCACGTGGCCCGTTACTGGGCCAACGTCGAGCGGTTCGACCGCACCGTCGGCGAGCTGCTCGACCATCTCGACCGCGAAGGCCTCACGGAAAGCACGCTGGTGGTCTATGTCTGCGACAACGGCTGGATTCAGAATCCAGAGGGTTGGCGGTTCGGCCCCCGCAGCAAGCTCTCTCCCTACGACGGCGGCCTGCGGACGCCGATCATGCTCCGTCAGCCCGGCACAATCCGCCCCGCCGACAACCCGGCCCTGGCGACATCGCTCGACATCCTGCCGACGATCCTTGCCGCCTGCCGCTGCGAGGCACCAGACGGGCTGCCGGGCGTGAACCTCCTCGATGCCGCGGCAGTCGATGCGAGAAAGCAGATTTTCGGCGAGTGCTTCACGCACACCCTGCGTGATCTCGACGACCCTGCTGCGAGCCTGCTGTGGCGATGGACGGTGCGGGACGACCGCGATCATGGCCGGGGGCCGATCTGGAAGCTCGTGCTGCCGGCGACCGCCGGCGGGGGTGCAGCGGTCGGCTGGGAGGGCCGCCTCGTCGATCCGATCTCACAGCGGAGATTTTTCGCGGGCCAGGTCGAGCTCTTCGACCTCGCCACGGATCCAGGCGAGAAAACCGACCTCGCCGCGGAACATCCCGAGGTCGTGAAGAAACTCACCGAGAGCCTCGATCGCTGGTGGGATCCCGGCCGGCCGGCCGCGGCGGGAACTTGGCCGAACTGGCGGGGACCGAGCCATGACGGGCGGGCAAGTGGCAGAGGCTATGTCGCCGAGTGGGGCCGCGATCGCAACGTCCGCTGGCAAAGGCCGCTGCCGGGGCCGGGGGCGAGCACGCCGGTGGTGTGGGGTGAGCGGATGCTGCTCACCTGCGAGATCGACGGCCGCGACACCGCGATCTGTCTCGACCGCGACGGCCGCGAGCGGTGGCGGCGGGAGCTGGGCGGCGGCCGGGCCGGCAAGCACAAGAAGGCCACCGGAGCCAACCCCTCGGCGGTCACCGATGGCCGGCTGGCCTGGGTCTACTTCAAGAGCGGTGAACTGGCGGCCTTGAAGCTCGCCGACGGTGAGGTCGTCTGGAAGACCAACCTTCAGGAACGCTTCGGCGAAGACACGCTCTGGTGGGACCTCGGCACCTCGCCGGTGCTCACCTCACGGGCGGTGGTGGTGGCGGTGATGCAGGAGGGGCCGAGCTACCTTGTCGCCTTTGACCGCAGCACCGGTTCACTTCTCTGGAAGCACGACCGCACCCTGCCGGCGCCCAAGGAATCGACCCAGAGCTATACCACGCCCGTGGTGGCGGCGGGTGATCCGGCTCTCGGGGAGCCGGACGAACTGCTCTTCGTGCTCGGCAGCGATCATCTCACGGCCCACGATGCGGCCGACGGCCGCGAACTCTGGCGGGCCGGCGGGCTCAATCCAAAGGCCAACGGATTCTTTCGCTCGATCGCCTCGCCGGTGCTCGCCGGCGAGCATGTGATCGTGCCGTATGCCCGCGGTGAAACCCTCACGGGGATCCGCCGGGGTGGCAGCGGCGATGTGACCGAGAGCCACGTCGCCTGGACCCGTCGCGACCTCGGGGCCGACGTGCCCTCGCCGGCCGCCCGCCGGAGTGAGGGCGGCTGGGAGGTGGTCGTCTGCGGCGACAAGGGGCATCTCGAGGCGGTCGCCGCGGCGACCGGCGAGACGATCTGGCAGGGTGATTTGCCCAAGAATCGCCACACTTTCAGCAGCTCGCCGGTGCTCGTCGATGGCCGGGTGCTCTTGACCCGTGAAGATGGCAGGTCGTTCACGATCCGGCCGATCGGGCGGGAGATCGAGGTTGTCGGCGAGGGCTTTCTCGACGAGATGACCGTGGCTACGCCGGTCTGTCTCGACGGGGCGATCTTCCTTCGCACCCGCGACGCACTCTGGTGCCTGGCTGGGGAGTGAGGGCGTCGATGCGGTGGCTGCTCGTCTTCGTGCCCGCAGCGGTCGTGCTCGACTGGCTTAAGGCCGATGCGGTGCTCGTCTTCGCCACGGCGCTCGCGGCGATCCCGCCGCTGGTGGAGCTGATGGGCGGAGCCACCGAACGGCTCTCCGCTCGGCTCGGGCCGACCGCCGGCGGCCTGCTCAACTCCTCGCTCAACAATCTGCCGGAATTCATCATCGGGGTGGTGGCCCTGGCCAACGGTCTGGCCCCGGTGGTCAAGGCCTCGCTGACCGGCTCGATCCTGGTCAATCTGCTCGTCGGTCTGGGGATCTCGCTGGTGATCGGCGGGCTCCGCTATGGCCCGCAGAAATTCGACCGTCGCAGCCTGCGGATTTCCGGCTCGATGCTGCTGTTGTGCGCTTTCTGTTTCGTGGTGCCGGCGGTCTTCCGGATCGGCACGCCGGGCGGAGCCCGCGATCTTTCCACCGAGATCTCGGGGGTGCTGCTGGTGGTGTATCTGGTGAACGTGCTGGTCACGCTCTTCGCCGGCCCCGAGAGCCAGATCTCGACCGAGCGGGTGGAAGAAGCCCATGCCCCGCCGGGCCGCATCCCGCGGAACTTCGCGGTGCTCGTGGGCTCGGCGGTGGTGCTTGCGGTGATCAGCGACATCCTCTCGAGGTCGCTCGAGCCGACCGCCGAGCAGCTGGGACTTTCCCAGACCTTCAGCGGGATCGTGCTGCTTGGCGGCGTGGGCGGGATCGGCGAGGTGCTCACCGCGATCCGCTTCGCCAGGGCGGGCCGTTCGGAGCTGGTGCTGAGCGTGACGGTGGGCTCCACGATCCAGATGGTGCTCCTGGTGGCCCCGCTTTTGGTCTTCTCCGGACTCGTGCTCGGCGAGCCGATGAATCTTTCCTTCACGACCTTCGAGATCGTGGCGATCGTGATCGCGGCATTGATCGCGAGGGAACTGATCGAGGACAGTCGGGCCAACTGGTTCGAGGGTGTTTTGCTGTTGGCGACCTACGTGATCCTCGTGTTCGGCTTCTACCACCTGCCTGACAGGGTCGTGAACCAGGAACGCGAGGCGATCGAGCAGGGTGAGCCCTCTCCGGCGGTGGTACATTGATTGCTCAATCCGGTACTGATCCGGAACTGGTTGGGAACGGATCAGGAACCGAGCGGGAACCGAGCGGGAACGGAGCACGCGACAAGGACAAGCCGATGATCAAGCGGGCAATTGCGGTGGGTGTTGCCATTGGCCTGATGGCTTCGGGGGCCGCCGAGGCCGCGGCACCGAATATCCTGGTGATCCTCGCCGACGACCTCGGCTTCTCCGACGTCGGCTGCTATGGCGGCGAGATCGACACCCCCAACATCGACAGCCTCGCTGCCGGCGGGCTTCGCTACACCCAGGGGTATGACACGGCCCGCTGCTGGCCGTCGCGGGCGGCGCTGCTGACCGGCTACTACGCCCAGGCGGTCCGCCGCGATTCCCTGCCGGGGATCAAGAGAGGTGCCGGTGGCCGCCGGCCGGACTGGGCGAGGCTCCTGCCGGAGTATCTCGCCGCGGCGGGCTACCGTTGTTACCACTCGGGCAAGTGGCACATCGACGGCGACCCGCAGAAGCAGGGCTTCCATCGCTCGCTCGACGCCTCCAGCCGCGGGCAATACAACTACTTCGATCCGCGGGGGGTCAGCGAGGATGGCGGGGACTCCACCGCGGGCGAGCAGGGCGGCGGCGGGGAGTTTTACGTCACCGAGGCGATCGGCGAGCACGCGGTGCGGTGTCTTGCCGAGCATGCCCGCGATCATGCCGGGAAACCCTTTTTTCATTATGTCGCCTTTACAGCACCGCACTTTCCGCTGCACGCCCTCGCCGATGACATAGCGAAGTATCGCGATCGCTACCGCGAGGGCTGGGAGTTGGCCCGGGCGGCGCGATCCGAGCGGCTCGCCGCCAAGGGGATCGTGACCTCGCCGCTCTCGGCGGTGGAGCGGGATCTCGGCCCGCCCTATGCCTTCAAGGATGTGCTGGCCAAGACCGGCCCCGGCGAGGTCGATCGCCCGCTTCCCTGGGAGTCGCTGACGCGACAGCAGCAGGACTTCCAGGCGATGAAGATGGCGATCCATGCCGCGATGGTCGACTGCATGGACCGTCAGATCGGGCTGCTGCTCGCCCAGCTCTCGGCGGCAGGCGTGATGGAGAACACGCTGATTCTGTTCGCCAGCGACAACGGGGCCTCCGCGGAGATGATGATCCGCGGCGAGGGCCACGATCCCGATGCCCCGCCCGGCTCGAGGAAGACCCATCTCTGCCTCGGGCCGGGCTGGTCGACCGTGGCCAACACCCCTTTCCGTCGTCACAAGACCTGGACCCACGAGGGTGGCATCGCCACGCCCTGGATCGTCCACTGGCCGGCGGGCATTACCGCTGCCGGTGAACTGCGGCGGGCGATGGTCCACCTCGTCGACGTGGTTCCGACCGTGCTCGAACTGGCTGGGATCGAGCCGCCGGAGGAATTCGGCGGCCGGCCGGTCCCGCCGATGCACGGCCGCAGCTTCGCGGCAACTTTTGCCGGCGGGAATTCCGACGCGACCACCGCGGTCCATGAGACGCTCTGGTGGTGCCATGAAGGCCACCGGGCGGTGCGGCAGGGCGACTGGAAGATCGTGGCGGCCAAGGGCGAGCCATGGGAACTCTACGACCTCGCCGCCGACCGCTGTGAAACGACCAACCTCGCCGACGAACAGCCCAAGCGGGTGGAGGCCCTCGCCGCCACCTGGAACGAGACCGCCGAGACATGCCGCATGCTCGCCACCGGGGAGCAGCCGGCCGCGCGGCCTGTGAAGCCCGCGGCGGAGGCCGCCGGCTCAAAGCGGCCCAACATCATCTATGTGATGACCGACGACCAGGGCTACGGCGACCTGGCCGCCCACGGCAACCCGATCCTCCAGACACCCGTTCTCGACCGGCTCCGCGAGCAGAGCGTGCGGCTTTGCGAATACCATGTCAGCCCCACCTGCGCCCCGACCCGGGCGGCGATGCTCACCGGCCGTCACGAGTTTCGCTCGGGCGTGACCCACACCATCCTCGAGCGGGAACGGCTGGCCCTCTCGGCGACCACCCTGCCGCAGCTGCTGACCGATTCCGGCTACGCCACCGGCATCTTCGGCAAGTGGCATCTCGGCGACGAGGATGCCTATCAGCCGGGCCGCCGCGGCTTCCAGCGTGTGTTCATCCACGGTGGCGGAGGGATCGGCCAGACCTACCCGGGCAGCTGCGGTGATTGCCCCGACAATTCCTACTTCAGCCCGGTGATCCGCAGCGACGGCCGCTTCGTGAAGACCGAGGGCTACTGCACCGACGTCTTCTTTCGCGAGGCCTCGGCCTGGATCGACGAGTGCCGCGAGGCCGGCCGGCCCTTCTTCTGCTACATCCCCACCAACGCACCACACGGCCCCTTCAACTGCCCGCCGGGCATGAAGCAGAAATACCTCGGGCCGCTCGAGGCGGCGGGGATCAAAAACCCCAAAAAGCGAGACGAGATCGCCCGCTTCTACGCGATGATCGAGAACATCGATGCCAACATGGGCCGTCTGCTCGCGAAGCTCGAGCGGGACGGGCTCGCCGAGAACACGCTGGTCGTTTTCACAAGCGACAATGGCTCGGCTCGAGGGGCGGCGGTCTTCAACGACTCGATGCGGGGTGCCAAGGGCTCGCCCCACCGCGGAGGCACGCGGGTGCCGTCGTTCTGGCGGTGGAAGGGCCATCTGCCCGAGGGCCTCGATCTTCCGCAGCTTTTCGCCCACATCGACATCCTGCCGACGATCTGCGAGATCACCGGCACCGAGATACCCGACGAGCTTGCCGGCACGATCGAAGGCCGCAGTTTCGCGGGACTGCTGCGGGGGGCGAAGACCGCCTGGCCTGCAAGGCCGCTGGTGACTCACACGGGCCGCTGGAATCGGGGCGAGGCCGCGAAGAGTGCCTATCGCAACTGCCGCATCCGCGAGGGAAACTGGCAGCTTGTCAATACCGACAACGACCCTGCCGCCTGGCAGCTCTATGACATCGCCGCGGACCCCGGCGAGCAGCGCGACGTTGCCGCAGGGCATCCGGAAATCGTCGAGCGGCTCGCGGCGGAGTACGACCGCTGGTGGGCGAGCGTGCAGGAGGATCTGGTCAACGAGGATCTCGCCGACTTCGACACGCGGGTCGACAATCCCTTCAAGACGGCCTATCGAAAACAGTTTGGCGACGCTGCCGCAAGCGGCCGCCGCCGGCCCAACATCCTGTTCGTGATCGCCGACGACCAGTCACCCTTCGACTTCCGCTTTTACAACGAGGCCACCACGCTCTCGGCGCCGGTGATCGAGCGGCTCGCCGCGGAGGGCATGGTGCTCGACGCGGCCTACCACATGGGCAGCTTTTCCGGCGCCGTCTGCACGCCGAGCCGGCACATGGTCATGAGCGGCCGCGGGGTCTGGCATCTGCCGATCGGTCCACACGCCGGGGCCCTCGCGCCGCCGAATCTCCACGAGCAGTCACTCGCTGCAGTCTTCAATGCCGCCGGCTACGAAACGATGCGGACCTGCAAGCGGGGCAACAGCTACCCGCAGGCCAATGCCGAGTTTTCCGTCCGCCGCGAGGCGACCAAGCGGGCGGGCACGGCCGAGGGCGGCAGTGCCTGGCATGCCGAGGCGGTGCTCGACTACCTCGACGAGCGGGCGACCTCGGGCGATCGCGATCCCTTTTTGATCTATCTCGGCTTCTCGCATCCCCACGACACCCGTGACGGCACGCCGGAGCTGCTCGGGAAATACGCCGCCACCAACCACGCCGACCGCGAGAGCCTGCCGCCGCTGCGGGATGGCCAGCCGCCGCTGCCGCCCAACTGGCTGCCGGGGCATCCCTTCGACGACACCGACATGCTCGTCCGCGACGAACGGCACGTGAGCGGTGTCTGGAACCGCCGCGATGAGGCCACGATTCGCAACGAGCTCGGACGGGAGTTTGCCTGCAGCGAAAACATCGACCGCCAGCTCGGCCGGGTGCTCGAGCGGCTCGAGGCAACAGGCGAACTGGAGAACACCTGGATCTTCTACACCGCCGACCACGGGATCGCGATCGGCCGCCACGGGCTGCAGGGCAAGCAGAATCTCTATGAGCACACCTGGCGGGTGCCCTTCGTGGTCAAGGGACCGGGGATCACGCCGGGCAGCCGCGCGCGAGGCAACATCTACCTCGCCGACGTGCTCGCCACGCTCTGCGAGATCGCCGGCATCAGCCCGCCGGAAGCAAACGAGGGCCGGAGCTTCCTGCCGGTGCTCACCGGCAAAGCACAGGCTGTGCGGGATGTGCTCTACGGCGTCTATTCCGGCGGGGCCAAGCCCGGCATCCGGGCGGTGCGGAAGGGCGACTGGAAACTGATCGAGTATGCCTCGGCCTCCGGGGGCCGCCACACGCAGCTGTTCAACCTCGCCGAGAATCCCCACGAACTGCTCGCCGAGCACCATCAATCGGATGTTGCCGCGGCGTTGCCCGCACCGCCAGAGCCAGGGCAACGCAGCCTCGCCGACGACCCGGCCCATGCCCACCAGCGGCGGGAGATGGAGCGGCTGCTTGCCGCCGAGATGCGGCGGCACGACGATCCCTACCGGATCGAGGGGCTCGAGGGCCAGCAGCAGCCGCCGAACTTCGTCGTGATCTTGATCGACGACCTGGGCTATGCCGACATCGGTCCTTTCGGTGCCTCCGCCCAGAAAACCCCCGCCCTCGACCGGATGGCCGCCGAGGGGATGCGGTTCACGAGCTTCTATGCGGCTCCCGTCTGCTCGGTCTCGCGGGCCCAGCTGTTGACCGGCTGCTACGGCCCGCGAACGGGCACCACATGGGTCTACGGCCCCGAGTCGGGCCGCGGCCTCAACCCGGCGGAGATGACGATCGCCGAGCGGCTGCGGCGGCAGGGCTACACCTCCGCGGCGATCGGCAAGTGGCATCTGGGCGACCAGCCGGCCTTCCTCCCTGGCCGGCAGGGCTTCGATCGCTCCTTCGGCATCCCCTATTCCAACGACATGCAGCGGGTCTCCGCGAAGACGGGCCAGCGGGTGGTGCCGCTGCTGCGGAACGATTCGGTGATCGAACTGCTCACCGACGAAGACCAGCGACGAATCGTCGAGCGGTGCACCGACGAGGCGGTACGGTTCATCGAGCAGTCGCACGAGCAGGGCAGGCCCTTCTTCCTCTACCTGCCGCACACGGCGGTTCATGTGCCGATCCATCCCGGTGAGCGGTTCGCCGGCACCAGCGACAACGGCCGCTACGGCGACTGGGTGCAGGAGGTCGACTGGAGCGTGGGCCGGGTGCTCGAGACGCTTCGCGAGCGGGGCCTGGCCGAGAACACGCTGGTGGTCTTCACCAGCGACAACGGGCCCTGGACGATCAAGGGTGCCGACGGCGGCTCGGCCGGTCCGCTGCGGGGCAGCAAAGGCAGCACCTGGGAAGGGGGTGTGCGGGTGCCCACGATCTGCTGGTGGCCCGGCACGATCGCCCCGGGCAGCTCCTGCGACGCGGTGGCCGGCACGATCGACCTCCTGCCGACTTTCGTCAGCCTCGCCGGCGGAAGCCTCCCTGCCAGCCCGGTCGTCGACGGGCGGGATCTTTCCGGCCTGCTGCAGGGCGAATCAGAGTCTTCGCCCCGCGAGGCCCACTACTACTTTCACCGCACAGAGCTGCAGGCGGTCCGCGAGGGCCGCTGGAAGCTCACGATCGCACCGCAGGTTGAGCATCCCGGCCCGAGCCGCACGCCGGTGGCCGCCTCGCCGGAGGCCCCCCGGCTCTACGACCTCGACGCGGATCTTGGCGAACGGGAGAACCTTGCCGCGGCCCACCCGCAGGTGGTCGAGCGACTGCTGGGTCTGGCCGAATCGATGAGGGCTGAACTGGCCGGCCCGGCTCCGGCCGGCCGCCGCGCCGAGGGCCGCGTGGCACACCCCGTTCCGCTGTTCAAGACCGCTTCGGACGGCAAGCCACACAAGCCCAAGCCGCTGGACAAGAATTCGGCCAAGACTTCCAGCACGACTCCTGCCGGGGACACGCCGAGGCCGAGCATTGTCTGGCTCTCGGTGGAGGACATGAGCCCCTGGATCGGTCCCTACGGCGACACCACCGTGCCCACGCCCAACCTCGACCGGCTCGCCCGAGAGGGCGTGGTCTACGAGAACGCCTTCGCCACCTCGCCGGTCTGTGCCCCGGCCCGCTCTTCGCTGATCACCGGAATGTTCTGCACCCGCATCGGCACGATGCAGATGCGAAATGGCTCCCCGAGCAAGGCCGCCCTGGCAAGCGACCCTGATGCCTACCGGGGGATTCCCGGCTACGAGGGCCTGCCGCCGGCCTTCGTGCGGTGTTTTCCCGAGCGGCTGCGGGCGGCGGGCTATTACTGCACCAACAACGCCAAGAAGGACTACCAGTTTCGGGAGCCGGTCACCGTCTGGGATGAATCGAGCAAAAAGGCCCACTGGAAAAACCGCGGCGAGGGCCAGCCCTTCTTCGCGGTCTTCAACTACACCGGCACCCACGAGAGCCAGGCCTTTGCGAAGTCACGACGCCGGCCACAGGCCGTCGCTCCGCGGGACGTGCCGCTGCCCCCTTTCTATCCCGACACGCCGGCGGTCCGCGATGCCGTGGCCCGCACCTACGACAACATCGCCGCGATGGATCGCTGGGCCGGGGAGAGGATCGATGAACTCGAGGAGGCGGGGCTGCTGGAGAGCACGGTGGTGTTTTTCTTCAGCGACCATGGCGTGGGGCTGCCACGGGGCAAGCGGTCCTGCTTCGATACCGGCCTGCGAGTGCCGCTGCTCGTGCGGCTCCCAGGAGCGAAGGTCGCCGGAAGCCGCGAGAGCCGCGTGGTGAGCTTCGTCGACTTCGGGCCGTCGGTGCTCTCGCTGGCGGGCCTCGAGCCGGACAGCCGGCTCGACGGCACGGCCTTCCTCGGCCCCTTTGCCACCGAGCGGAACGACTACCGCCGCGGGCATGCCTATGCCAATGCCGACCGCTTTGATTCGGTCTACGACCGGGTGCGGAGCGTCTCCGATGGCCGCTACCGCTACACACGAAACTATCTGGTCGACCTGCCGTACATGATCCGCAACGCCTATCGGGAGCAGCTGCCGATGATGGCCGATCTCTACCGGCTCGAGGAGACCGGCCCGCAGCGGCCCGAGCAGTGGCAGCTGGCTGCGACGAGCCGGCCGGCGGAGGAGTTGTACGACGCAACGCAGGATCCTTGGGAAGTAGAAAATTTGATTGATGCTCCCGAGCACCGTGAGCGGCTCGCCCGCCTTCGCGGGCATCTCGAGGCCTGGATTGCCGACACCGGCGACCTCGGCTTCGTGCTGCCCGAGACGCGGCTCGTCGAGGAGAAGATCTGGCCTCCCGAGGGCCGGCAGCCCGCCACGCCGGCCGCACGGATCGACCAGCGGGCCGTGAGCCGGGGCCAGGGGATGGCCTACCTGGTACGGCTCTCCTGTGATGATTCCGGGGCGTCGATCGGCTACCGGGCCGGCAGGCAGAAGCAGCTTTCCGGTCCCTGGCGGGTCGCCACCGGCCCGCTGGAACTGCCGGCGGACCGCCGGTTTCTCGAGGTGCAGACCCACCGCATCGGCCATCGCCCCACGACCACCTCCGTATTCCTCGGCGGGGAGTGACAGGCGGCAGCATGGCTTCATCCACCAGCGATACCCGGCACCCCGGTCCGCCCATGCTACGGGAGTGCTTGCGGGACGATGTGGCGGCGATCCGCGAGATTTTCAACGAGGTGATCCTCACCTCGGCGGCCCTGTTCGAATACGAGCCCCGCTCATATGAGACAGTCGCTGCCTGGCTAGATGCCAAGCAGTCGGCGGGGCTACCGGTGATCGGTGCGGTCGATGAGGCCGGTCGGCTCGCCGGCTTCGCCACCTACGGCAGCTTCCGACCGTTCGCCGCCTACCGGCTGACGGTCGAGCACAGTGTCTACGTCCATGCCGAGAGTCGCGGCCGGGGTGTCGGCCGGGCGCTGCTGGCTGCGGTCATCGAAGAGGCCCGCCGGCAGGGGATGCACCTGATGGTCGGCGGGATCGAGGCGGGCAACACGGCGAGCCGCGAACTGCACCGGTCCCTCGGCTTCACCCATGCCGGCACGGTCCGCGAGGCAGGCCGCAAGTTCGACCGCTGGCTCGACCTCGAGTTCTGGCAGAAGCCGCTTTCCTGACCGCAGCCGATCAGCCTGGCGGCCGCTTCGAGGACGGTTTCTGGGCGGACGGTTTCTGGGCGGACGGTTTCTTGCCGCGTCGCAGTCGGGTCGATTCGGCGGCGGCCCCCGAGACTGTTTTCGGCCCGTCCACCCCGGCCGATCGCCGGCGACGCGGCAGACCGGCAAGGGCGGTTCCCGAGTTCTGCACGGCCACGCAGAGCACGCGGGCGGTCGAGCGGCCGCGATTGGTGAGGGTATGGGGCACCGTCGCGTCGAGATAGCTGCTGTCGCCCTCGCGAAGCTGCAAACGTTCACCGCCGTAGTCGAGATCGACCTCGCCGGCGAGCAGGAAGAGAAACCGTTCGCCCTCGTGGCTGATCGGAGCCTCGCGGAACCGGCCCGGCTTGAGGTGGAGGATCACCGGATCCATCGACCGGCCACGCCAGCTGTCGGCGAGATGTTCGACCTTGATGCCGTTGCGGCCGTTGCCCAGCGGGGCGACCCGCCCGTTGTCCCGCTCGACGACCACGTGCCGCGGGGAGGCCAGCAGTCCTTCCACGAGTTCATCGACACCGCAGTCGAGGGCCGTGGCGAGTCTGGCGAGACCCTCGAGCGACGGAGTGAGCAGGCCGTTCTCGAGTTTGGAGAGCCAGCTCACCGTGAAGTCGGTGCGGGAGACGACATCGTCGAGCGTCAGTTGCCTGGCAAGCCGCAAGGCCTTGGCCCGCCGTCCCAGATCCGCGAGGTTGACTTGGGGTGTCATGAGGACGCTCGCGGGGAATCGGCTCAGCTGCCGAGAGACGGGACACAACGGCTCGAGCCGCCGCAGAGGACACTCCGACAACCGCCGTGAAGAGTACCTCCAGAGAAGTACGTCTTCAAGGGGGGAGCGAGCTGGCGGGTGGGCGTGGGATGCAGCATTCCCCCCGGCCCGGGCCCGGGACGCCGCCGGTGGCGAATTGGTGACGCGGCGGCACGCTGCCGCCGCAGACACGCTCGCGGAGAGCACCGAAGGCCCTAAGCCCCGGGGCGTCGAAAGTGACGGTAGGCCTGGAGGACGTCGTAGAGGTCGGTCGAAATCGTGACCGGATCGTCCTCGAAGTCAGTCAGCCAGGTGCGGTTGCTTGCGACCGCGTCGGCAAGCAACGGCAGGATTTCGCCGAGTGAGACCGACACGTTGTCTGCCTCGGTGCGGCCGAGCAGTGACGCCGGGGAACGGTACTCGGGACCGTTGTAGATTCGCAGTTTCCGCATGGCCATGTCGCACACTCCCTCGCGCTGACGTTGCTGACTCGGCTGCGCCTTCCTGGCGCATGCCACCCGATAAAAATTGAAATCGGCATTCGCAGCCCGCAATCTTTGGCAGAATTTGCCGATCCCACACAATCGGTGAAAACGGCACCATGCCCGGTGGCAATGGGGGAAATATGGGGCCAACGGGCAGGCGATCAGACCGCCCGGCCGTTGCCGGCGGCCGCCGTCACGAGCCTCCCGGCCCGGAAAGCATCGCCCATCGCCTTGGGCACGAGTGCTTCCGCCTCGAGCAGCCCCGCCCGGTTCTCGGCGGTGGCCGCCTTCATTTCCTGCTCGCGGGCGATCGCGAAGGCCCGACGCTCCTCGGCCTTGGCCTGGGCCACGCGGGTGTCGGCCTCGGCTTGGTCGGCCTGCAGCCGGGCCCCGATGTTCTCGCCGATGTCGATGTCGGCGATGTCGATCGAGACGATCTGGAAGGCGGTTTGGGCGTCGAGCCCCCGCTCGAGCACGGCCTTCGAGATCTGGTCGGGATGCTCCATCACGGCGAAGTGCGTCTCGGAGGAACCGATGGAGGTGATGATGCCCTCGCCGACGCGGGCGATGATCGTCTCCTCGGTGTCTCCGCCGATGAGCTGCTGGAGGTTGGTTCGCACCGTCACCCGGGCCCGGATCCGAAGCTCCACGCCGTTCTTGGCAACCGCTGAGAGGAAGGTCTTGCCGCTGGAGGGATCGGGGCAGTCGATGACCTTCGGGTTGACGCTCGTCTGCACCGCGTCGAGCACGTCGCGACCGGCAAGGTCGATCGCGCAGGCCCGGTCAAAGTCGAGATCGATGTCGGCGCGGTGGGCCGCGATCAGGGCCCGGATCACGCGGGGCACGTCGCCGCCGGCAAGGTAGTGGGCCTCGAGCTTGCGGGTCGGGCAGTTCTGTCCGATGGCGGCCTGGGTAGCCATGATGTTGGCCTGCACGATCGTGCGGGCATTGACCTTCCGCAGTGTCATGCCCAGCAGCTCGAGGAAGGTGACCGCCGCCTTCGACCAATAGGCCTGAAACCAGAGCTGACCGTAGTTGAAGACCAACAGCAGCATCACCAAGGCCGTGATGCTCAGCAGGATGGCGACAACCAGCATGACCTGTGGGTTCATGATTCCCTCGTGGTTCCTGCGGACGGGTGGTTCGTGCGGACGGATCGCTCGCCGGGATTCGGCCCGGCCCGACGGCCTCACCGCCGCCCCTCAACACTAGTTCGGGGTCGAGCCCCACGCAAAAATCTCCGCAGCCGCCCGGAGAGATCGCCCTGAAAGAGGGCTAGCCCTCGATCCAGCCGCCCCCGAGCAGCCGCTCGCGGTCGTAGCAGACGGCGGCCTGCCCCGGCGAGATCGTGGCGGTGGGCTCGGCCGCGGTGAACTCCACGGCGAAGCGGTCCTGCCCCAGGGGCGTGACCACCGCCTCCGCCTCCGGCTGGGTGGCCCGGCACTGGACCAGGCACCGCAGGGGCTCGCGGGGGGCATCCACCATCCAGCCGCCGCCGCTGAACGTGCACGTTTGCGTCGGTAGTTCGCTTCGCTCGCCAACGACCACCCGTCTCGCCCCGGCATCGATCCGCAGCACGTAGAGCCGGCGGCCGGTGGCGATGCCCAGTCCGGCCCGCTGGCCGACGGTGAACCGCTCGATCCCTTCGTGGCGGCCAAGCAGCGTGCCGTCGGCCGACTCGATCGTGCCGGCCCGCGAGCCTCCCAGCCGGTCGGCCACCAGTTCGGCATGACGGCCCGGGGCCACGAAGCAGATCTCCTGACTGTCCGGCTTGTCGGCGGTGGCCAGGCCGAGCTCGGCCGCCCGCTGCCGGACCTCCTGCTTGGTGCACTCGCCCACCGGCAGAAGCATCCGGCCGAGCCGCTTCGCCCCCACCTCGAAAAGCACGTACGACTGATCCTTGCCGCGGTCACGGCCGCGATGCAGGGCCACACCATCGCCTGCGGCGACGAGCCTGGCATGATGGCCGGTGGCCACGTGGCTGGCCGAGATCGCATCGGCGTAGTCGAAGAGCTTTCCGAACTTCAGCCAGGTGTTGCACCGCACGCAGGGGTTCGGCGTCCGGCCGCGGCCATACTCGGTGGTAAAGTAGTCGATGATCCCCTCGAATTGTTCGCTCAGGTCGAGCGGATAGAGCGGGATGCCCAGCCGGTCGGCCACTCGCCGGGCATCGAGGGCATCGGCGACGCTGCAGCAGCCCTGCTTGCCGCCGGCATCGACAACCGGCAGTGATCCGGCCATCACCGGGGAGCCATGCCGCATGAAGACCCCCACGACCTCGTGGCCGGCCTCGACGAGCATCGCCGCGGCCACACTCGAATCGACCCCGCCGGACATCGCCATCACGACTCTGGTCATCGTGTCGGCCCGCTCACCCGCTCAGTAGACCAGCACGCTCTCCACCCGGTGGGGTGCGAGACGCTCCCGACCCCCGAGCGGTTCGATCTCGACGAGAAACGACGAGCCGGCCACCTTCGCCCCGGCCGAATCGAGCAGTTTCATGCAGGCCGCCGCCGTGCCGCCGGTGGCCAAGACGTCGTCGACCACGAGCACCCTCGCCCCGGCCGAGACGCCATCGCGGTGCATCTCGAGAGTGTCGCTGCCGTACTCCAGTTCATATTCGTAGGCCAGCGTGTCGGCCGGCAGTTTGCCCGGCTTGCGGACCGGCACCACGCCCACGCCCAGAGCCATCGCCATCGGGATCGCGAAGAGAAAGCCTCTCGCCTCGACCGCGGCGATCAGGTCGATCTGGCCGCCCTGCCACGGCTCGGCCAGTCGCTCGATCGCCGCCGACAACGCCGCCGAGTCGCCGAGCAGGGGCGTGATGTCACGAAACATGACGCCCGGCTTGGGGAAGTCGGGCACCGCCCTGATGAATGAATTGAGATCGACACCGGAACCGACCATCGCACCTGCCTCGAGGACCTGACTCTCTGCTCGCACGGCCTTCCCTGGCCATGCTTCGCCTTGGGGCCCCTTGGCTGATTCAGGCGCCACGCCGCAATTGCACCTTCGCGCGGGGCACGTCGTCAAGTTCCATCGCCAAAGCGGTCAGCGTCTCCGACTCGATCTGGCGGACACGCTCGCGGGTCAGGCCCAGCACGCTGCCGATCTGCTTGAGGGTCATCGGTTCCTCGCCGGTCAGCCCGAACCGCAGCCGGATGATCGTGGCCGCCCGCTCGTCGAGTTCGTCGATCCGCCGCAGCACGTGCCGCAGGGTGTCGTCGTCGAGCAGCACCTCGGCCGGGCAGCGGGCGTTTTCATCGCGGACGATCTCGGAGAGCGACCAGCCGCCCTCGGCCTGGTCGGGCTGCGGGGAGGCCTGGTGGATCTGGATCGCCTTTTTGATGATCGGCACCTTCTTGCGGGCCAGGCCGAGCATTCTGGCGGTCTCCTCGTGGGTCGGCGTGCGGCCGAGGGCCTCGGTCAGCCGGGCCACCGCCCGCCGCCATTTCGAGAGCAGCTCGACCATGTAGGCGGGGATGCGAATCGTCTTGCCGTTGTTGATCAAGGCCCGCTTGATCGACTGCTTGATCCAGTAGCTGGCATAGGTGCTGAAGCGGGTGCCGACCCCGGGATCGAATCCCTCCACCGCCCGCAGCAGTCCGAGGTTGCCCTCCTCGATGAGATCCGGCAGCGGCAGGCCGCGGTTGGCATAGCCCCGGGCGATGTTGACCACCAGCCTGAGGTTGGCCCGCACCATGTGGTCGCGGGCGGCGGCGTCGCCGCGACGCACGGCGGTCGCCAGCTGTTTCTCCTCGTCGGCGGTCAGCAGCGAGGTCTCGTTGATGTCGCGGAGGTAGGTCTCCAGCGGATTCTGCGGGGCGGAGGACGGCTTTTTGATGACGCGGCGCGGATTTCCCATGGACAGTCACGGCTCCTTGGCTGTCGATGGAAAAAGTCCGTCCGTGAACTTTTTCCTACCATTGCGGACGGGCGATCCGGCGATGCGACACATCCCCGGTTGGCCCCTGGCATGCCGGATTCCCCGGCATGTGGGCTTCCCTACGACGAGAACTCCCCAGCCTGCTATCGGCCGCGGCGAAGGCCGACATCGAGCGACCACGGCGGGGGAGAGGGCTCTGTCGCCTGTGCCGAGGTTGTCGGTCGAACCGGCTGGCGGGGAACGACCGGTTCTCCGTCAGCCGAGCGTCCAGTCGATGACGACCAGTTCCGGCGTGGAGCCGAGCCTCGCCGGCACCAGCGAGGTGCCCAGGCCCCGCGAGACATACATCGGCACGCCGCCGTCGCGGTACCAGCCCGAGACGTAGTGTCCGCTGCCTGAGGGGGTGACGATCGCCATGCCAAACGGCGCGATCTGACCGCCGTGGGTGTGACCGGAGAGCACCAGATCGATCGCCTGGCCCGCCGGCGGGGCGAGCGAGTCCCGCTGGGCCGGGCAGTGGGCCAGCAGCAGGTGGGCCCCGGCCGGCTCGGCCCCATCCAGGGCCGCGGAGAGGTTCGGCCGGCCGCCGACAAAGTCATCGAGGCCCGTGATTCGCAGGGAGCCTCCGCCGAATTCGCGAACCACCGATTCGTTCACCAACAGCCTCGCACCGTGCTTCTCGTAGGTCGCCGCGATCTTGTCGCTGGAGAGCCCGGTGCGGTGCTCCCAGTTGCCGAGAATTCCGAGCACCCGCGAACGCTGCGGGCTCTCGGCGAGGAAGGTATCCAGTCGCAGCAGGCCGACTTGCGAGTCGAAGGCATCGCCGGTGACGAGCACGAGGTCCGGGTCGAGCCGCTCGAGAGCCTCGAGGATCCCCTCCTCGAATCGCCCGATCGACCGCAGGTGCAGGTCGCTCAGCTGCGCGATCCGCAGCGTGCGGCCCGCGGCGGTCGATGGACTCCCGAAACTCAGCAAGGAGGTCGAAAGCCAGTCGGGCGCGACAAGGAAGGCATCGGCAGCCGTGGCGATACCGGCCGCCGACGTGGCCACCCCGCAGGCCCGCAGAAACTGACGGCGGCCGGTCCGCGGGGCGGATGTGGGCGGAAGCTGCCCGTTCATTGTGTCACTGCTGAGGGTGCTGGGAGCGTCGTCGAGGCTGGATACAGCAGAGCATCGCCGGCGGCAGGCTTGCCGGCCGTGGACTCAGGTCCGATGATTCCCTGGAGAAAATCGATGAGGGCCGCCCCGGCATCACTCTGCCGGCCGGTCGTCGCGGCCGAGGGCAAGAGCAAGAGTCGGCTCTCGCCGCCGGCCTGCCGCACCGCCGCGTCGAGTCGGCGACTCTGATCGAGCGGGGTCGCCGGCTGCGAGGCTCCATGCAGGATCAGGAACGGGGGCGGGTTGCGAGGAACCCGGGCGGCCGGGCTGGCTCGCAGGGCCGCCTCGCGAAATTCCGGCAGCGGACCCCCCACCAGGCGGCTCGCCTCCGAACCGGGCCGGTCATGCCTGCCGCCGAGGGCCGTGAGCATCGTGGGCGACTCGATGACACAGGCTCCGGCGAGCCGTTCGCCCTGGAGTTCGTCGGTGGCCAGAAGAGCCGCGAGGTGCCCGCCGGCAGCGCGGCCGGCGACCACGATCAATCCCCTGTCGATGCCCCACAGTTCGGCGTTGCGGGCGAGGTAGTCGATGGCCGCGGCGGCATCCTCGAACTGGGCCGGGTGGCTGGCCTGTCCACCGGGGCGATAGCCGATGCAGGCCACTGCGAAGCCGTCCTCGGCGAGCCAGGCGATCGGGCAGGGGCTCCTCTGAGGATCACTCCATCGCTCCCCGGCAAACCAGGCGACCAGGGGCAGCCCGCCGCGGCAGACCCTTGGCAGGTAGAGATCGAGGCTGCGGGTCTCGTCGGCTCCGGCATAGACGATGCTCCGGTGCACGATCACCCGTTCCGGTTCGGCGTGGAAGGGGGAGTCGAGCGTGGACCGCACGCGAATTGGCACCGCCGGCTCGAGGGCCGGCTCGACGGCGGCTGGAGTCCGGCGGGCGGCCCGCCGTGCCCGACGGGCGGCCCGGCGGGTCATCGGCACCGCATCACCCGCGGCCGCGGGGCGTGGGTCCCCCCGCCAGGCGAGGTTCACCTCCGAGAAGTCAGCCGCGGCAGGCGGCTTGGCCAGACTCCCGGCCGGCGAAGCCACGCTGATCGCCAGCGAGGCCCACGCCGCGGCGAAGGAAAGGCTGCGAGTATGAATGGAAGAATCCTGCATCGGCTCGATGACTGACCGCCTCCACGATCCCACAACCCTACCATACCTCCCGTGCGGGAGCGGGAAGGGCCTCTCTCGGGGGGTGCGATCATGGCATCCGGAACGATTCGCCGCCGTTGCGGCTGCTCATCGCCCGCCAGACGAGCAGATCGATCGAGCTGTCGATCGCGTGAGTCGATGTGTCGAGCATCGAGACGTTGACCACCGAGCCGTGGTGGCTGCGAGCGGTGATCGCCGCGAAGGTCCGCACCGAGGCACTTTTTCCTTCCTGCATGCTGTTGTAGTCGATGTCGTATTCGACTCCGCCGATGCTCTGCAGCACCTCGGTGTTGGGGGTGAAGACCGCCGTGAAGCCGGTGTGATGGACGCGGCCGTCGGGCCACTCGGTGTGGCCGGTGCAGGAATTGGTCTCGGGTCCGAGTTTCTGCTGTCCGCCGCCGGTCAGTCCGACCACTTCGGCCGGGGTCTCGGGGGGGGCGTTGGGAGGATAGCTGCCGCCGGGGTCGGCGGTGTTGCGAATGTAGGGGGTGAAGGCCTTCACTTCAGCCACGCAGAGGGTCTTGGTGGCGCCATCGGCGATGCGTCCTGCTTTGAGCCGGCTGTTGGGATAAAAGAGGCCGTTGCCGCCGGCACCGTTGGCCGGATCGTAGACGAACCAGGTCCCGCAGTTGAAGCCGTAGTTGTGGGGAAAGGTGAATGGAGCACCGTTTTTGATCCGCACCTTGGCATTGGGCTCACTCGGGCAGCGGAACACGGGAATCGGTGTCGTCGGCACGCCGCTGGCGGCGTTCGTGCCCTTATCAAAGGCCTCCTCGAGATTGACTCGCACCGCAGCGGTGCCTTCCTCGATGTAGGAGAGAATCCGGCCGTGGATGCCCCAGGAGCCGTTGTTGTTGGCAAAGGTGGTGCCCGGCTCATGGAGCATGCTCGGTGGATAGTGCCGCTTGGCCGACTCGTAGACGTTGACAGCCAGGGCAAGCTGCCTGGCATTGATCATGCAGGAGGTCCGCCGGGCCGCCTCGCGGGCACCCTGCACCGCCGGCAGCAGCAGCCCCACGAGCGTGCCGATGATCGCGATCACCACGAGCAGCTCGACGAGGGTGAACCCGTGAAGGGAGTGCGTGTCTCGGGATTGATCATCGCTCGGCTCATCGATCCAGGTGTCGGCCACAGGCTCGTCATCGGCCTCGCCAAGGAATGACACCAAAAACTCCTCCTCGCTCCACGCTCCGGCGGGAGCAGGACCGGGCTGCCAGATCGGAGCCGCATCCAACTGGCTGTCCGCTCTCGGGATCACGTGGCCGGGTCGACTGAGATCGGTGGGTCGGGCGTGGCAGCGGTGCATGGCTCAGCTTTCATTCGCGGTGAAATTCCTTCTCGCGTGACGACCGCGAGAGAGTCCCAACCCTGATGCACGTTCCGTGCCGAAAAGACTCGCGGCCGTCACAGACCGCTCGTTTTTCGCGGAAAAACCGGCCGGCAAAAATGGACCGGGCAGAATCGGCGGCCTCGACCCGGGGAAGAATTCCCCGTCCGAGGAATCCTTCGTCGCCGTCCGCTCAGCCTGTCTCATCGATGCCAAACCGACGCAGCCGGGTACGCAGCGTGGCCCGATCGAGACCCAGCAGCTTGGCGGCGGCCGTGCGGTTACCGCCGGTGTGAGCAAGCACCTCGCACAGCAGGGCGGGTTCGACCACGGCCAGCAGCCGCTCATGGAGATCGTCCAATCCCTCGACACTGCGGGCGGCAGCCGACCAGCGGCGGACAGCCGCCTCCAGAGCCTCAACAGCGTCGGCGGAGAGCGGATCGAAGGCGGGCTCGTCGATCGGCGGCAGGTGATCGGGCCGCAGTTGGCTGCCTCGCGAGAGAACCACGGCGTATTCGACGGCATGCTTGAGTTGACGGACATTGCCCGGCCAGGGCCGCTGCTTCAACGCGGCGATGAACGCATCCGACAGGCTCGCGGCAGTTCCCGAGGCGGCGTCGGCGAAGTGGCGGGCCAACAGCGGAATGTCGTCGCGACGTTCGGCCAGCGACGGCATCCGAATCGGGAACACCGAGAGCCGGTGGAAGAGGTCTTCGCGAAACTCAGCCCGGCGGACGGCCTCGGCAGGATCACGATTGGTTGCCGCGACCACGCGAACGTCTATCGGCTCGGCGAGCGTCGAGCCGACCTTCGCCACCTCGCGATTCTCGAGCACCCGCAGCAGCTTCACCTGGACTTCCGCCGGTGCCTCGGCGATCTCGTCGAGAAAGATCGTGCCCCCTGCCGCCTGCTCGAAGAGGCCCGCCCGGTCGGCCGTGGCCCCGGTGAATGCCCCCCGCACGTGCCCGAACAGTTCGCTCTCGAGAATTCCCGGGGCCAGTGCCGCGAGGTTGGTGGCGATGAAGGGCCGCTCGCGTCGGTCGCTGTTGGCGTGGATCAGCCGGGCGGCGAGATCCTTGCCGCTGCCGGTTTCGCCGGTGAGCAGCACCGGCACGTCGGAGGCCGAGACCAGGGCGATCTGCTTGAAGACTTCCTGCATCACCGGCGATGAGCCGAGCAGGGGCGACCGCGAGTGCTCGCCGCCGGGTCGTGTGACCGGCGGCGGCTCCTCGATCGCCCGGCCGACCAGTTCGCTGACCCGCGTCAGATCGAAGGGCTTGACGAGGTACTCAAAAGCACCCGCCTCCACCGCCCGCACCGCGGTATCCAGATCGCCAAAGGCGGTCATCACGATGATCGGCGCGCCGCCGCTGATGCGCCGCAGCTCGGGAATCGCCGCCAGGCCGTCGCGGCCGGGCAGCCGCACGTCAAGCAGGATGCAGTCGGGCCGCAGGCTGTCGCAGAGTCGCTCGGCCTCCTCGGCGGAGGCCGCCAGGCCGACCTCGTGGCCGAGGTCGCCAAGAAGCTCCCTGAGGCTCCAGCCGATTGCCGCCTCGTCATCGACCACAAGCACCCGGCTCATGGGGCAACCTCCTCGAGGCCACGAACCACCGCCGACGCGGGCAGGATGATCGCGAATCGGGTGCGTCCGCCGACGCGGGAGTGATCGACCCGGCCGCCATGTTCGGCCGCGACTGCCGCGGCCACCGCCAGGCCGATCCCGATTCCCTCCGGCCGGCCGCTGACGAACGGCTCGAAGAGCGTCGCCTGGAGTTCGGCCGGCGGGCCTTCGCCTGAATCCTCGACGGCGATCGCCAGCCCGCCGGTCGCTGCCGCCTCGACGGTGATTTGCACCTCGCCGCGTGGTGACTCGGCATCGCCTGTGGCCGCCTCGATCGCCCCCCGCCGGGCCGCCTCGATCGCATTGACGACGAGATTCACGATCGCGGCCCGCAGGCTTTCGCGACGCCCGCGAACCACGCTTCCTGCCGCACTGCCAAGATCGATCACCACATCGGCATGTTCCGCCCGCGGTCCGACGAGATCCTCGACCTCGGCAAGCAACGGATCGAGCGGCAGCTCCGTCGGCTTCCGTTCGTCGGGCTTGCCCAGCGCCAGCAGGCCGCGGACCTCCTCCTCCATCACCTCCAGCTGGCGGGCGGCAACGATCAGACTCTCGTCGTTATCGGCCAGCCCGATTCGGCTGCAGCGGCTGCGGTGCAGGTCGATCGCCAGCCTGGCACCGGTGATCCCGTTTCGCAGCTCATGGGCGAAGCCGGCGGCGAGCTGGCCGAGAAGCCGCTCCCGTTCCCCGGCGACGAGCGTCTGCCGCAGCTCGGCCAGGGCCCGGCTCATGGCGTTCACGCTGGCAACCAGCCGGGCCAGCTCGTCGGCATCCTCGCCGGTTTCACCGAGCGTTCGTCCGAAGTCGCCCCCGGCGATGCGTGTCACCAGCCGCTCAACGCGGCCGATCCGTCCGGCGATCCGCCCGGCGACGTGGATACCAAGGGGCACGAGCAGCCCCAGCGTGCCCACGGCGACGGCCAGCACCGGCCAGGTCGCGTCAAATACCGCCCTCGAGGCGTCGGCTGTCGGCGAAAGGATAAGCACCGTCTGGGGCCTGCCGGCCCGCGTTTCGACGAGCCCCAAACGGTAGCTGCGGCCGTCGATCCGCGCCGCTCCCAGGTCGGCAAGCCCCTCGATCGTCGTGGCTTCGGCGGGACGCGGGCCGGCCGGCCCGTCGGCAAAGGCCTCTTCCGCCGCAGCAAGCGTGGCAAACCGCGGCGGATTCGCCTGTCGGGCGAGGCTGGCAGCCGGCCCGTCCCAGACGAGGAAGTGGTCGCCGGTGAGCTGATGCAGCGTCTCGAGCAGCGGCGGCGAAAGGGCCACCCGCGAAGCGTCGAGCGCGGACACCACCTGTCGCTGCCGTCGCCTCACCTGTTCGCCGCCACGACGGGCCGCCAGCCAGACGCCGAAGCCGACGTTGGCCAGCACGCCCGCCAAAAGCAGCCCCACCAGCGGCACGAGCAGTTGCTTGGCCAGCGGCCGGCCGGCGAGCGCGGGCGACGAGTTTGAGGGAGTGGCAAGCATCACCCGCGAACCTACCATCCCGCCCCACGGGCTGCCCGCAGGGCCGGTCAGCTCGACCCCGGATCGCCCCTCGGAGTCGGCCGCCGCTGCCAGGGGAGCCGTCCTTCAACCTCGACCTGCAGGGCCATGCTCAGGAAGGTGCGGATCACCACGATCAGCCCCAGCACCAGCACGCTTTGGAGCGTGGGAGTCACCGCCACGGTGCGGATAATGTCGGCGGCCACCAGAAACTCGAGCCCCAGCAGGATCCCCCGGCCGAGATCCTGCCGGAAGCGACGGTAGGGATCGGCCGAGTCGCGGCCGCCGGTGATGAGCTTGAGGATCGCCACCAGAATGCCGACCACGATCACGATCACGCCCGCCCCGTCGATCACCAGCCCGATCTGCTCGACGACGCTGGTGAAGGTTTCTTTGAAGGGGTCCATGGCAGTCGGCTCCCGGGAGAATGATCGCGGCCACCCTACCAGATCACCCCGCCTGCTTCCCGGCTCGAGGGGTCAGTAGGCAATCAGGAGCTGGGTCTGGATCGCAGTGCCGGTGGCACCGGCCCGGTAGGGATAGATGAAGTTCTATGAGAGGTAGGCCATGCCACCCTGATCGAAGACACTCGAGCGGTCGAAATCACCGACCCCGATGAAGTTGTCGAGCAGCCGGAAGTAATACTCGAAGTTGACGGCCACGCCGCGCCACTTCCAGCCGGCGTCGATCGTGGCGAGCCGGTAGAGAAACTGGTCGACTTCGGTTCCCGGCCCCTTGGGCTCCCGGCTCGCTGAGCCGCGTACCGTCGGAGAGCCGCACGACGGTGTCCTCCGGATTGTTGCCGGCGAGCGGCTGGGCCAGGCTCAGGGCGTAGACCCCGCTGGTGCCGACACGGATCACCGGGTCGGCATGGACCTCCATGTCGGAGGCACCGTAGCCGAAGGGGCCGGCCGGCTCCCACCAGATGTTGCCCGCCCAGGCCATCGAGGTGCCACGGCGGAGCACACCGGTGCTGCCGCCGTCGATCGCATTCCAGACCCCCGCGAGGTAGTGCAGGGTTCCGTCGGCGACGGCACCGGTCGACTGGAAGCCGGGGCTGAATCCGGGACGAAAGAAGAGGTTGGCCATCGAGCGATCAACGCCGACGGTCCAGGGGCTCTGCTGCAGCCACTCGCGGGCACCCGGCACGAGCGTGAGCCCCGCACCGACTGTCGCCGCCTCGGAAAACTGCCAGCCTCGCGGCCAGATCGTCAGACGCAGCCATTGACCGAATGCTTTCCGCATGGCCCCCCCGCACAGGCATCGGGTGGGGTCGGAGGGGTCCTGCAGAATTTCCGGCTCGGGCAAGGACTGCGGGTGAAACCGGAGAGCCTGGGAAAACTTACGGGCCGCCGGCAGGTTCGTCCGGGGGTCTTTCAGCTGCATCCAGCCGTCTGCCGGGCAGCTTTTTCTCTCGCCGGCAGCGTTCGCTGCAGTAGCGAACCTGCTCCCAGCAGCGGGCCCATTTGCGACGCCAGGTGAAGGGCCGGCCGCAGGCGGTGCAGATCTTGGTGGGCTTGGTCATCGCTCTCTCAATCAAAGCCGACAGGCGATGGCTCTTGGAGCCGCAACTGTCAAAGCCATGGTGGTGTTCGTCGACCCGCGCGGCAAAACCCTCGCTCCGAAAAATTGCGGATCGCCCTGGAGAACCAGGCCGTCACAGCGACCGTATCAAACGACGCGGGCCCACTGGCAAGGCCCGGCCGGCGGCAACGCCGGCCGGGTGGGCCCCTCACGCCACAGGTCGCCCAAGCCGCCTGCCAGCCCACCTGCCTGGTGTCCAGCCAGGCGTATCAAGTCCTCCCGATTCCGTCATGAAAATCTCATGACCTTACCGCGGGCCTGCGGTCCGCAAGGAGTTCTGCCATGAGTCTCGCCGATCGCTTCTCCGGTTTCGTCCGCTCGAGTGCCGCTGGCCGTACCCGACAGCAGCGTCGGAGTCTCGATCGCCGCCGTCGCCGTGAGGCTCGTTCACCGCTCTCACCGGAGTCGCTCGAGGCTCGGGCCCTGCTGGCGGTGGTCGTGCCGGGCTATGAGATCACCCAAGACTGGGGCAGCGGATTCCAAGCGGCGATGACTCTGGAGAATCGCGACACCCAGGCGGTGGCCAACTGGACGGTGTCGTTCGACTACTCCGGTGAGATCGGCTCGATCTGGGACGCGACCGTCGTCGATCGTGACGGTGACCGTTACACGGTGGCCAATGCCGGCTGGAACGGCTCGCTCGACCCGGGCCGCAGCGTGGCCTTCGGGTTCATCGGGTCGGGTGATTCTTCGCCACCGACCAACTACACCCTCAACGGCGAGCCGCTCGAGGGCGTTGCCCCGGCCGACCCTGCTCCGCTTCCCGATCCCGGCCCGGCCGACCCCGTGGATCCCGTCGACCCCGTCGATCCGGCTCCGGTCGATCCGGTCGACCCGGTGGCTCCGCCCGAGACGTCCGCCACGGTCGATTTCCGCGTGTCGAGCGACTGGGGCAGCGGCTTCACCGGAGAGGTGACCCTCGCCGATACGGCGGGGGGACTGGCCGACTGGAGGGTCAGCTTCGAGTTTGCCGGCGAGATCAGCTCGATCTGGAATGCCCAGATCGAGAGTCGCAGCGGCTCGACCTATGTGGTCAAGGGTGCCGGCTGGAACGCCGACCTCGCCCCGGGCGGGCAGGTCAGCTTCGGCTTCACCGCCACTCCCGGCGGGGCCGCGGCGGTGCTCACGGACCTCTCGGCCTTCGCGGCCGGCGATGTGCCGGGTGTGCCCTCGCCGGAGCCGGAGCCTCCTGTGCCGGTTGATCCGGGCCCCGCGGAGCCCGATCCGGTCGCGCCACCGGCCGATCCGACCGATCCGACGCCGCCGGCCGATCCGGTCGCGCCGCCGATCGATGAGTCGCCGATCGATGAGTCGCCGATTGACGAGTCCGAGGCCGGGCTCAACTCCGGCAACCTTGGCGATGAGAAATGGGGCGAGGCCTACTTCGCGGCGTATGTCGACATGGGCCTCTGGCCAGTGCCCGATCTGACGCAGATCGCCCGCAGCAACGGCACGTCGCTGTTGACCCTCGGCTTCCTGCAGGCCGCTCCGGACGGCTCCCCGGCCTGGGCCGGGCTGGCGGCGCTCGCTCCCGACTCCGACTTCCCGCAGGCCCTCGAGATCAATGCCTCGATCGACGCCTTCCGGGCCGCCGGTGGCGACGTGATGATTTCGCTTGGCGGGGCATCGGGCACAACCCTTGCCCAGGCAGCGGTGACAGCCGGCGAGACTGCCGAAGCACTCGCCGCCCGGTATGTCGCGGTGGTCGATGCCTATGACCTCAACCGACTCGACTTTGACATCGAGGGGGCGGCGGTGGCCGAGCCGGCCTCGATCGCCCTGCGGAGTGAGGCGATCGCGCTCCTGCAGGCCCAGCGGCCCGACCTCGAGGTCTGGTACACGCTGCCGGTGTTGCCCTCGGGACTGACCCCCGACGGGCTCAATGTGGTTCGCTCGGCCCTCGAGGCGGGCGTCAAGCTCGATGGCGTGAACGTGATGGCGATGAACTACGGCGCAGCCAACGCGCCGACCACCGGGCCGGCCGCCCGCTCTTTCGGCGAATATGCGATCGCCGCGGCCGAAAGCACCCATGCCCAGCTGACCACGCTCTTTGCCGAAGAGGGGCAGGGTTTCGCCTGGAGGATGGTTGGCGTGACTCCGATGATCGGTGTCAACGACCTCTCCAGCGAGGTCTTCACGCTCGAGGATGCCCGGCAGCTCGAGGACTTCGCCCGTGAAAAGGGAGTGGGGATGCTCTCGATGTGGTCGGTAGCCCGCGACAATCCCGGCAGCCTCGGGCGGGCGACGGCCACGGCCTCCGGCCTCGACCTGCCCGCCGGAAGCTTCAGTGGCGTGTTCAACGACTACGGTACGATCAATGAGCTGAGCTTCGAGGGTGAGGCTCCCCCCAGCGATCCCGCACCAAGCGATCCGGTCGACCCGGCGCCCTCCGACCCGGCACCCTCCGATCCTGTGCCGGTCGATCCTGTGCCGGCTGACCCGGTCGACCAGGCTCCGGCTGATCCGGTCGACCAGGCTCCGGCTGATCCGGCTCCGGCTGACCCGGCTCCCGCTGATCCGGCTCCCGCTGACCCGGCCGAGCCCCCGCCGGCTGATCCCCCGCCGGCCGATCCGGTCGATGAGGGGAGCGATCCGGCCCCGATCGATCCTCTGCCTGCCGATCCGGGGGAGGCTGCTGAACTGCCGATTGCCGCCACCGACAAGGTGCTTGCCGCTTACTTCCCCGAGTGGGGCATCTACGGCCGCGACTACCAGCTCGACGACGTGCCCGGTGAGAAGATCACGCACCTGATCTACGCTTTTGCCGACCTCACTGCGGCCGGTGAAATGACGCTCTTCGACAGCTACGCGGCGGTCGAGAAGCGATTCTCCGCCGACGAGAGCGTCAGTGGCGAGGCCGACCAGTGGTACTACCCTCCGGATGATCCCCGCAGCGAACAGACGGTGTGGGGCAACTTCAATCAGCTTGCCCAGCTCAAGGAGAAGTACCCGCACCTGCGGGTCAGTATCGCCGTCGGCGGCTGGACGCTCTCGACCCACTTCAGCTCCGTGACCGCCACCGCCGAGGGCCGCACGACTTTCGCCGACTCGATCGTGGAGTTCCTCACGACCTACGAGATGTTCGACGGCGTCGACTTCGACTGGGAGTATCCGGGCGGCGGCGGCCTGGGCAGCAACACGGTGAGCCCGAATGACGGGGCCAACTATGCCAAGCTGCTCGCCGAGGTTCGCACCAAGATCGACATTCTCGGTGCCCAGCGGGGCCGCAGCTACGAGATCTCGGTCGCCTCACCCGGCGGACTCGACAAGATCGCCAACTTCAATCTGCCGGGCCTGACCCCTTCGGTCGATTTCTTCAATCTCATGAGCTACGACTTCCACGGCACCTGGGAGAGCACGACCGGCCATCAGGCCGCCTTCACCGGCGATCCCGCTGGCTACGACATCCAAACGGCGGTCAATGCCTATCTCGAGGCGGGCGTGCCGGCGGAGAAGATCGTGCTCGGCGCCCCGCTCTACACCCGGGGCTGGAGCGGTGTGGCTGACGGCGGCGACGGTGGCTATCTGGAGCCGGCCTCCGGAGGGGCCCCCGGCAGTTTCGAGACGGGCGTCTACGACTACAAGGACCTGCTCGCACAGGTTCAAGACCCCGCCAGCGGCTGGCAGATCTACTGGGACGACAACGCCCAGGCCTCGTATGTCTACAACGCTGCGGAGGATCTCTTCAGCTCCTTTGAAACCCCCACCTCGATCGCCCTCAAGGCCCAGTGGGCCGAGGAGATGGGCCTGGGCGGCATGATGTTCTGGGATCTCTCCAACGATGCGACCGACTCCCCCGAGAGCCTCGTCGATGCGGCCTTCCGCTCGCTGCTGGCCGGTGAGGATCTCGAGACCATCCAGGAGAAGAGTTCGCTCGACGACGTGGTCGTGGTTGGCGGTGACGGAGTGATCGCTCCGCTCCCGCTCGGCTGATGAGAACCATTCTTTCCATTCGACAGATGGTGTACGATCGGCCGCTCGTGCGGTGGTGTTCCCGAGGGTTGGCTGCTGCCGCAAAAACTGATTCCCCTGGGAGGGCTGAGGCATGAGCAACCCGAGCGTTCGCGGCACCGTTCACTTGATCGAGGAGACCAAGACCTTCGGGCAGAAAGGCTTTCGCAAGCGGCTGGTGGTGCTCGCCCAGGAGAAGGGCAGCTTCACCAACTACATCCCGGTCGAGTTCATCAAGGATGGCTGCGACGCGGCCGACGAACTCAACGTCGGCGACGAGGTCGAGGTGACCTACCGCCTCAGCGGCCGTCGCTGGCAACGCGATGAAAACTCGGAGGTGAAGTATTTTCTCAGTGCCGAGGCGTTGTCGTTTGATGTCGTGATCGACCGCGGAGAGGGCGGGTCGAAAGGCGGTGCCGGCGGTGAGCCCAACGACGTCCTGGCCGAGGCCGGCGAGGACGACGTGCCTTTCTAGTTTTCGCCGCGTCCTGCGGCGGCAGACTTGTTCCACCGTCTGCTATTCGACGACTGCCGCGGTCTGTTCGGGTGAGGTGATGCCAGGGGGCAGTTCGAGCAGGCGGATATTGCGAAAGTGGATCTCCGAGCCCTCCGACTCCAGGGAGATGTAGCCCTTCCGCAGCGATGAGTCGCTGATCGAGTTGACGAATCTGCCGTTGATCGAAAGCTTGACCGTGCCATCCACGCAGACGACGTCGTAGACGTTCCACTTGCCGTATCCCTTGCACCGCAATTCCCGCGACATGCTGCGGCTGCCGCGGGGGTTTGCGGGCCTGGCTGTGAGCCCGCCGGCGCCGAAGAGTTCGCCGGAAATATAGCCGATGTGGTTCGGCACGCCCGGGCTTCGCGGGTGCTGGTTGATCCAGTCGAGTTCGAGCATCTGCACTTCCATGCCCTTGGGCAGCCGGCCGTTGCCGGTCAGCCGGCCTTCGCTCCAGACAAAGACCCCCGAGTTGCCGCCCGGCTTCATGTGCCGCCACTCGATGTGCAGGATGAAGTTTTCATACTGTTTTTCTGACCGCATGACGCCCGTCGGCGAGCCGCTGCACACGAGGAGCCCGTCGGCGACCCGCCAGGTGTCGTCTGCCGTGTTGACATTCACCCAGCCGGTCAGATCGCGGCCGTTGAAAAGATCGACGAACTGTGGCGTGGCGACGGGATGCTCGGTGCCTGGGAGGTCGGTCGCCGGCTGCGGCATCACCGAGGCGGGCTCGGCCGCCCCCCCCGCCGCGACAACCAGCCATATCACCACGCCCGGCAGCCCGGGATGCGGCCGGCGACAAATCTTTGTCAGGAGCAACGTCGTCACAAGTGAAATGCTTTCTGAGTAGGGACAACCGGATCCGCAGTTTCTTCGCCAACAGCGGCGGATGGCACGCTGAGGTTACATCGAAGGCGACGCACCCGCCATGTGCGGGCCATCAGCCGGATGTCGCCGCCACAGTTCGGGCACTCCAGCGGGAACTACTCGCCGATCACCTTGACGAGCACCCGCTTGGGCCTTCGGCCGTCGAACTCACCGTAGAAGATCTGCTCCCAAGGGCCGAAGTCGAGCCGGCCGGCCGTCACCGCCACCACGACCTCGCGGCCCATGACCTGTCGCTTGAGGTGGGCGTCGGCGTTGTCCTCGCCGGTGCGGTTGTGGTGGTAGACCGCAGGGTCGGCGTTGAAGGGAGCGAGCTTTTCCAGCCAGCGGGCGTAGTCTTCGTGGAGGCCCGACTCGTTGTCATTGATGAACACGCTGGCGGTGA
>CAZRKH010000076.1:0-5171 GCA_964600785.1 uncultured Chitinophagaceae bacterium | reverse complement strand
GAGATCCACCTCGTCATGGACAACTACGCCACGCACAAGACGCCTGCGGTGCGGCGCTGGTTCCAACGCCACCCCGAATACCGCGTCCACTTCACGCCGACGAGCGCCAGCTGGCTCAACCAAATCGAGCGATTCTTCGCCGAGATCACGACGCGACGAATTCGCCGCAGCGCCTTTCACAGCGTCGCCGCCCTCGAACAGGCGATCCGCGCCTACCTCGATGAGCACAACAAGACGCCGAAGCCTTTCGCGTGGACCGCCACGGCAGATACGATCCTCGAGCGTGTTGCGAATGTTTGCAAACGAACTTCCAGTTCAGGACACTAGCAGACTGTGGAACAAGTCTGCCGAGTCACCTACGGGCTTTGTCGGGATCCTTGACCACAGTGAGAACGTGGGCGTACGCTTCGGCGGGTGAAGAGAACTCTGAGGGTGGTTCGCATGCAGACTGGTGACGACCAAACCCTGCAAGCGGCTTTGTTTGCCGACAAGGTCGCGAGGGCGCGGGCCATGAGTGCGGGCGACAAACTCTTCTGTGGAGTTCGGCTGTTTGATCTCGTTCGCCTGCGGATGCTCGCCGGCATCCGCGGTCAGCACCCGGACTGGAGCGACCCCGAGGTGGAAGCGGAGTTTCGGCGGCGGCTGTCGGTCGTCCGCCAACTCGACGAGCAGCAGACCTATACCCCCTGCGGCAGCCTATGAGCAGCGAGCAAGCCCTTGCTCGTTTGATCGACGCCTTGGAGAACGAAGAAGTTCCCTACATGCTCGTCGGTGCTCTCTCCAGCAACCTTTACGGTGTGCCCCGAGCGACAAACGATGCCGATCTCGTTGTCGAGTTTGAAGCATTCAACCTGGTTGAGTTCTGTCATCGGCTTGGAGATGAATTCCAACTCGATCGGCAGATGATGCTCGAGGGCTCCACCGGCAGCGTTCGGAACGTCATCACCTACACACCGGCGAGTTTTCAGATCGAGGTTTTCCGGTTGGGGAATGACCCGCATCACTTGGAGCGTTTTGCCCGGCGGCGACGTCAGCGCGTTCCAGAGTGTTCGAGCGAGGCGTGGGTCGCCACGCCCGAGGACGTGGTGATTCAAAAGCTTCGCTGGGCCCGCCGCAAGGATCTCGATGACGTGGTGAATCTTCTCGCGGTGTCGGGAGATGTGCTCGATTGGGATTTCGTCTGGCGGTGGACGATTGAGCACGGCACGAGCGACCTGCTTCGCCAACTCAGAAGGGAAGCCAGACTCGACAGCTAACTGCCGACTGACCTGCTCAAACTGGAGACTGCACCGGCAGCCGTCCGTGTCCATCTGGAGCGGGTCCTGAAGGGCCCGGCACCGGCCCATCAACAGGCGACATATCAGCCCACCAGTAGCCCGCGGCGTCTGGCTCTGCCTGTTCCACGAGGGCGTCCAGTTCCGGGCTGCTCCTGATGGTGAGCCGCCGGAACCGCTCGACGAACTCCCGCAGGTTCTCAACCGCCGAATCCCGAAAGACCCAACTGAAGAGTCTGTCGTTCACTGCCCAGCCCGTTCCAGAGCCGACGTTTCACACGGCTGGAGCAATCGGCATGGCGTGCGTCGGCAAGCTTCTTCGCCGCCGCGCACAGCTTGCGTCTCGCGGCTGAGTGAGGTCAGGCCGCGCGGCGCAGCGGCACAGCAGGATGACGGCCCGGAGGCTCGGCCGGCAGCGGCATGGCCGGGAAGGCGAGCTGCCGCTCGACCGCCTGCCAGACTAAAGCGAAGCGGTCTTCGAGCATGCAGTCCTGAAACGCAAGCCCGTCGGCGCGCGTCATTCGCGGGCAGGCCGCGGCATGACTGCAGGGGCTGCAGGGCAGCCGGCTCTCGATCGGCTCCCAGCGGGCGGCGTTGCGGGCGAAGAAGCCGCGGTAGCGGTCGGGCGAGAGGCCGCCGAGGATCGAGACGGTCTTCACGCCCACCGCGTTGCCGACCCACATGAAGCCGCTGTCGTTGGTGACCGCCAGGTCGAGCCCCTTGCAGTGGGCGATGTCGTCCTCGAGCGAATGGGCATCGATGAACGAGACGTAGTCAACGCCCGCGGCCAGGCCCAGCCGCGAGGCGTGCTTCGCGAAGCTCGCGGCAATCGACCGGCTCGACGGGCCGAAGCCGTAAAGATGGATACCGAAGGCACCGCCATAGCGGTGGCGGACCGCCGCGGCGAGCCTCGCCCAGCCCTGGGGGTCCCAGGAACGCAGCGTGGTGCTCGCGGCGAGGTAGAGCCCGATCGTGGGCCGGCCGAACTGGTGTGGCCGAACATGCTCGAAGGCCGTGATCTCCGCGGGATCCCAGTCGAGACCGTTTCGGCCGGCGTAGTCGACAAAGCCCGCGTGGCTCGTCGGCCGCCTCGCCCGTAGCCGCTCGAGGAGATTTCGTGGTCGCACGTAGTAGATCGCCTCGTCGCGCGGGACCGCCTGCAGCCTCGCCCAGCTCCACCATGAACCCGCCTGCCGAGACAGCCAGCCAAGGACGCCACCGCCGCGGCGACTTCCGCGGGCATGGACCGCAAGCTCGCCCGACTCGATGAGGGGTGCAAAGATCGCCCGCACCGGCCCGGGGCTGCGAACGAAGAGGTGGAACAGCGGCCGGCGGCCGAGCTCGTGCTGACGGCGGCGGATCGCCGCAAACTGGGCCGAGAAGCCGACGAGGTCACCCAGGGCTGAAAAGCCGTCGAGGTAGATCAGAATCGAGCGGGCTTCCCCGTCGCGAAAGCGTGCTGGATCGTGGGGCATGCGACGCTCCTACTGGGCGACCGACTTGCTGCCGTCGGCCGACCCGCCGATCGGGGCTCCTTCGGGCAGCGGCCGGCCGGCGGTCGGGATGCCGAGGCGGTGCAGCTCCGCCCGCACCGTGCGGAAGGTCTCGAAGCTGTCTGGGTAGCACCACAGCGTGACGGTCGTGGCGGGAGTCGCCCGGGCCAGCCGGCGACGGAAGCGGCTGCCGTCAGCCAGGGCCAGTTCGGCCGACTCGCCGATCCCGCGGCCCTGCGGCCGCACGACCCACTCCCGGCTCCGCACGAGCACTTGCCCGCGGGCTCGGTCGACCTGGGCCTCGATCACGTAGTCGAGCGAAAAACCCTCGGTCGGCCCGACCGACTCGACGTGGTTGGCCAGTTGGGAGATCGGCCCGTTGTTCCGCCTGGTTTTGTTGCGGGCCAGCACAAAGAGCTCCTCCAGCGGGATGTAGGCGATGGTGCCGCCCTGGAGTTGGAAGTGGATCTCGTCGCCGTTGACCGTCCGTCCGATCGGGGTCGGGAAGGCGAGCACCTCTTCGGTCTCGGGCTCGGCATAAGCCGCGTCGGCAGCGAGGCGGGTCTGCTCGATCTCCTCCTCGAGCCGCCTGCGGGCTGACGTGGCAGCCGCCGCCTCGGCACGCGAGGCATCGACCTCGGCGGCGAGCTGATCCCGCTCCCGCTCGAGTGCGGAGAGGGCCGTTGCCAGCTGCACCCGCCCCATCGAGGCGGCCGAGGCGGTGGCCTGCACGGTGGCGATCTGCTCGTCGAGGCCGGCGAGCTCCTGCTCCGCCGAGGCGACCGTGCGGGCCAGCAGGGCAACCTCCTCCGCCTGCGGCGCCGCCTCGGCAGGGAGATCGAAGACGAGCTGCTGCACCCGGGCCCCGATGACCATCACGAGGATGATCAGGATGCCCACGATGTTGGTCACCACGTCGAGGAAGGAGTCCTGACCGGTGTCGTTCTCGGCTCGGGGCATGTGGCGGGGCATCGACCGGCTCCCTGGGATGGTACGAATCAGCGAGTCTGCTCGGAGGACTCAACCCCCGGCAGGGAGGCGACCCGGGGCGTGCGGCGGACGGTGACCAGCCCGCTGCCGGCGAGCAGGGCCTCCAGGTCGTCGCGGCGGCGGGCACCGCCGGGCATCACCGAGAGCACCAGGCGGGGATTCCAATACATGCGTTCCCCGGCGATGCCCCAGCCGGCGATGTGATCGCGGATGGCGGCCACCAGCGGGTCGACAGCCAGCGCGGTCTCACCCGGAATCGGGATCGTGGCGAGCACCCGCCGTCGCGAATCGTCGAGAATCTCGAAGGCCTCGGCCCGGCAGGCGATCTGCACCGGCCGCGAGAGAGGCACGGTCCGGTCGCGGGTGGCCATGCTTGCCCAGCCGTCGCCGCGGCTCGAGGCAAGGCAGCCGGCGGACGAATTGCCCCCGGCGGAGACCGAGGGCGGCCCGCCTGCCAGTGACGGCGACGAACCGAAGCTGCCTCCTCCGCCGCCGGCCTGGCCGGCCGCAGGCGATCCACCCGAGCCGCCGCCGGTCATGCCGTCAGCCTCACCAGATCCGGCCGATCCTCCGCCGCTTCCGCCGGCAAGGTCGCCGCCACCCGAGCGAGGGTCGCCTCCGGTTGCCTCCGGTCCGCTGCCCGCTGCGTCGCCTGAGAGCCCGGCTGCCGAACCGCCACCCGACATGCTCCCCGGCCCGCTTCCCGGCCGGCCCGAACCGCTGCCAGAACGAGCACCTCGGGCATCGGCGAGCGATCCCGGGCCGCCGCCGGCCGGCCCACCAGGCTCCAACTGACCGGAGGAAGGTCCTCCCTGGCCCTCTCCTCCACCGGCAACTCCAGGCTGGCCGCGGCCGTTGCCGCTTCCAGTGATGGGATCACCGCCGACGACTCCCTCGGGTGACGAGCCGCCGCCGGTAGCCGCGCGGTCTGGACCCCCGCGGCCGAAGACGCCACCGCCCGGCTCGCCGTCGCCGCTTGCCGACTGCTCCGACCAGTCCCACCGCGAGGGATCGCCAAGCACGCTGGGCCCCCCTTCGACCTCGATGCCGCCGCGGCTGTTCGAGGCCCGATACTGCACCGGCTGCCGCGGACCGCGGGAACGGGCGGCCCGCACGTTGGCCAGCCACTCCAGACGCCGGCGGGCCTCGTCGATCGCAAGCCGCTCCACCTCGGCGAGGGCCGCATCCCGCGGCGGAAAGGCGAGTTCCCAGTCTTCGTCGACCAGCTGGTAGCCGAAGTCGCTGCCCCAGGAAGCGATCGCCTCGCGGGCCGCATAATAGGCCATCACCCCGGAGGGCCGGACGAGCAACAGCGGATAGGGCTGGGCATCCGGCTCGGCCGTGGTAAGCCTCCGCTCGGCAAGATGCTCGCGGGCCGCCCGCAGGGCGCTGGCGAGCGGGGTGCCGGGCCCCC
>CAZRKH010000075.1:0-48748 GCA_964600785.1 uncultured Chitinophagaceae bacterium | reverse complement strand
GTGAAAAGCCGTGGCATCAGGACCACGCCCATTTTCGATCTCCCGCTCGACACGCCCGTTGTCGGCGTCTGGATCGCGATCGACGCGGCAACCCTCGACAACGGCTGCATGCATCTGCTCGACGGCGGCCACCGGGCCGGACCTCGGCCCCATTTTGCGATCCGCGATTGGCAGCTCTGCGACGCCGAGATGCTGGGGGTGGACAGCGTGGCGGTGCCGCTGGCCCCCGGCGGAGCCCTGTTCTTCGACGGTCTGCTCCCCCACGGCACGCCCACCAACCTCTCGGAGCGCCGGCGGCGGGCCGTGCAACTGCATTTCTGCCCGGCCGGGTCTCGCAGGGTGAGCAAGGCCGAACGATTCTCGGTCTTCGGCGATCGCGGCACGTTCACCTGCTGAGGGTCGCGTGGGCCGGGGATTCGCCGGGCTGTTGTGTGGAGCGGGCAGGCAGCCGCCGGTATGCTCTCCACAGTCGCGGCGGGAACGTCAGCCGCTGCGGGAAGCGACTCCAGCGAGCAATAGCGAGCAATCGTGTGCCACCACCCTCGCCCGACACTCTCGCACTGAGCCTGGCCGCGGTCGGAATCGGCTGCGTGCACACCCTGCTGGGCCCTGATCACTACCTGCCTTTTGCGGCGATGGCCCGCGCGGGTGACTGGTCGGCGGCCAAAACCGTGCGGGTGACGGTGCTCTGCGGCCTCGGTCACGTGGCCGGCTCGGTGGTGATCGGGCTGGTGGGGATCGCCCTGGGCATCGCGGTGATGCGGCTGGAATCGTTGGAAGCCGTTCGCGGCGACACGGCCGCCTGGCTGTTGATCGGCTTCGGGCTGGCCTATCTCTGCTGGGGCCTTGTGCGGGCGGCGAGGCCTTCGGTCGGCTCCGCACCGCACCTGCACCTCCACGACCACGATGCCGAGCATGCCCACAGCCATCCAGCCGAGGAAACCAACCAGGCGGGCACCACGGGCGTCTGGACACCGTGGCTCTTGTTTCTGGTGTTTGTCTTTGGGCCCTGCGAGCCGCTGATTCCGCTGCTGATGTATCCCGCGGCCAAGGCGAGCCCGTGGGCGGTGGCGGCGGTCGTGGCGGCCTTCGCTCTGGCGACGGTGAGCACGATGGTCGCGGCGGTGCTCGCGGTTCGCTCGGGGATGGCCGTGGTGCGGCTGCCGAGGCTGCAGCGGTTCTCCCATGCCTTTGCCGGCCTTGCCGTGCTCGCCTGCGGCGTGCTTGTGAAGGCTGGCCTCTGAATGTCAGCAAAAAAGCGGCGCCTCGCGATCCCCACGCGGGAGGTCGTGGGCCACCGACCGTGACAGTCAAGCTGGGCGGGATGGGGCATCCCTGCCAGTTTTTCTGGCCAGTTTTTTCGGATTGTCGCGTGGGTTCCTGCCGATGAACCCGCCCAGGGGTGTGGCACCGGCAGGCCGCCGCTCGATGCCGCTCCCGGCCCCTGGGGCTGGTCGACCATGCGGCTTTCGGCAACGCTCTCGACGCTTCTGCATCGTCGGCTCGCGGCGCTCAAGCGGGGAGCGATCACCGTGCGGGCCGCGGCGGCGGCCGGCAGGCTGCGGCTGCGGCTGGCGGCAGTCAACGCGGCGGGCGAGCCCGAGACGATGATCCGGCTTTGCAAGCCCGGTTCTGGCCGACTCGAGATGGAGGTGGATCACCGCTGGCTCCGCAGCCGCAGCGGCTTCTCCACGCTCTGGCGACGGCTCGGCACGCTGGTGCGGGTGGTGGGGGACCGACGCTTGGGGCCCGGCAGTTGGCAGGCCGACCTCGGCGACTTCGTGCAGAGCGAGGGAGCGGTGATCGGGTTTTCCAGCCGCCACGCCGAGAGCCTGCTCGTGCCCGACCGCGGCTTCACGATCAGCGGCGGCTACGCCCGCATCCGCCGGCTTGCCGCCTCGGCCCCGCCCTTCGAGGCCAGGCAGCCGTTGGTGGTGTGGCGAGGCAGCCCCAGCGGCCACGGCTTGACGGCGTTGCCCGAGCCCGAGCCGCTGGATTCTCACGACCCCCGCCTCAGGCAGCGGGTACGGCTCTGCCTGCTCGCCCGCGAGGCAAGAGCCGCGGGCCTGGCAGGACTCGATATCCGCTTTGCCCGCAGCCGCAGCCTCGGCGGCAGCCTCTCCGCCCGCTATGCCGCGGTGGGAATCCTCGCCGACCCCCTGCCGCCGGCCTCCTGGCTCGGCCTGCAATATGCGATCGACATCGACGGCTACGGCAACGCCTACAGCAACCTCTTCACACGGCTGCTTTTTGGCTGCTGCGTGATCAAGATCGGTTCGCCCCAAGGCTTCCGGCAGTGGTACTATGATCGGCTGGTGCCCTGGCGACATTACCTTCCCGTGCGGGCGGATCTCACCGACTTCCTCGAGGTTCTCGCCTGGGCCCGAGACAATCCCTCCACCTGCAGGAGCATCGCCGCAGCCGGCCAGGCTCTGGCGATGTCGATGACTCTCGCCGAGGAACACCGCCGGGCCGTGGAACGGCTCGCCGCCGCATGATCACTGCCAGCCTGCCGACCAACGAGGCCCTCCGCATCGCCGACCTCGAGGCGGTCGCGCTGCTCGACACGCCGGCCGAGGAGCGGTTCGACCGGATCGTGCGGCTCGCGGAGCGGATCTTTGAGGTGCCGATCGCCTACATCGCCCTGATCGATGCCAACCGCCAGTGGTTCAAGGCCCGCTGCGGGCTGTCGGTCGACCAGACCGGCAGGGAGGTCTCCTTCTGCAGCCATACGATCCTGCAAAACGAGATCCTGGTGGTGCCCGACGCCCGCGAGGACGATCGATTCCACGACAACCCGCTGGTCGTCGGCGACCCGTTTATTCGCTTCTACGCGGGCTGCCCGCTGGCCGGCCCCGGCGGCACCAACATCGGCACGCTCTGCCTGGCCGATACCCGACCCCGCCAGCCCACGCCGGCCGAACTCGAACTGCTGGGGGAACTGGCGGCGGTGGCCCAGCGGGAGATCGGGCTGGTCGACCTCGTCCGCAGCCAACGGGAACTGCTCGAGGCCCGCGAAGCGCTGGCTGTCACCCAGCGACGGCTCGCCCGCGAACTGGCCGACGCGGCCGCCTATCTCGAGTCGGTCGTGCCGCCAGCGGTCGACACGCCGGCGGTGCGGTCGGCCCATCTTTTGATCCCCTCGTCCGAACTCGGCGGCGACATGCTCGGAGTGATGCCGCTCGATGAATCCAATCGACAGATGGCGATCTTCCTTCTCGATGTTTCCGGCCATGGCGTCGCGCCATCATTGCTCTCGGTCACCGTGGGCAACGCGCTTGGCGGCCGCACCCTGCCAGTCGATTTCTTCAGCCCGGCTTCGGTGCTCACCGGGCTCAACGAGGCCTTCCCGATCGATCGCACCGACGGTCGCTTCTTCACCGGCTGGTACGGTGTGTATGACGCCCTCGATCGCTCGCTGCGGTTTGCCTCGGCCGGCCACCATCCGGCAGTCTTCCTTCCCAAGGGGGGATACGGGGGCGACGTCTCCCGAGAAGAACTCCGCCGGCTCGGTGAGCCCGGCCCTCTGATCGGCATGTTTTCCGACCCTCACTATGCCGAGCAACGCATCGACGTCGCTGGGGGCAGCCTGCTCTATCTTTTCAGCGACGGGGCCTTCGAGGTGGCCGACGCCTCCGACAGCATCCTCGGCTACGACGCCTTCGCGGCGATGCTCGCGTCGGTGGCACGCGACCCGGCGACCGCCCCTCCCGAACCGGCCGCGGCAAGGCTCGAGGCCGCCCACCGCAGGGTGCTCGCCTGGGCGGGCGATGCCGACCTGGGCGACGACTTCGCCCTGCTGGAGGTGGCCTTCGGCTGAGTCGCCTGAGGTTTTTTCAGCCCCTCGGGCAGTCGCTCACTCCAGCGGGACGAGAACCTCGAGATCCTCGTCATCCTCGTCATCGAACGGGTCGAAGTCGTCGTCAAAGGGGCCAAAGCCGGGCGCGGACCGGCGGGCAGGGTGGCGATGCATCGGCATGATTCAGGCGGGAGGCAAGGGGCGGGATCGACGGGGTCATCCGCTGGCGATCGGCCACCGAAAACCCTGACAATTCCAGTGCAAACCCGCGACCGCCGAGAATCAAACGACCGCTCTGGCCGCGGCGAGACCGCAAAAACCGCTCCCGCGGCCAGCCCCGACCCACGGCCCCGACCCCTCACAAGGAGGGTCGCGTGTCCGGACCGTCGTTCTCGTCGTCAGCCTGCGGGCAGCCGCTGGTCCCCATCGGCCCGCCCTCGCAGCAGGTCTCGAGGATCGCTCCGCAGCGACGGCAGACGAGCTTGCCACGGATCTCCAGGGTCGGTCCCTGGCAGACAAGACAGACAGCATTGGGCTGCGGCATCTCTGGTTCTCCTCATTCTCGCGGTGTCCCTTGTTCCCGTTGCCGAGCCTTTATACTCGGAAACTCGTATTTGATTCCCGCCCGATCTTCCCCTCGCCCCGACATCATGATGGCCACAGATACCGCCCCCGCCGTGCTCGACGACCCCTGGTTTCAGACCCGCTTTGCCGAACGGATCGGCGGGGCGGGCTACGGCAAGGGCACGCAGATTTACAAATTTGAGAAGATCAAGCGGGCCAAGCGGCAGGCGACCGCCGACCATCCCGAGCGAACGATTCTCGACTTCGGGATCGGCGAAAACGACGAGATGGCTCCGCAGAGCGTACGGGCGGTGATGCGTCGGGAGATCGACCGTCCCGAGAATCGCGGCTACGCCGACAACGGGATCGCCGCTTTCAAGGAGGCCGCGGCCCGCTTCATGGCCCGCGAGTTCGGGGTCGAACTCGATCCCGACAACGAGGTCAATCACTGCATCGGCTCCAAAACAGCCTATGCGATGCTCCCTGCGGCCTTCATCAATCCCGGGGACGTGACGCTCATGACCGTGCCCGGCTATCCCGTGGCCGGCACGGCCACACGCTGGTTTGGCGGCACCGTCCATCCGCTGCCACTGACCGCCGAAAACGGCTACCTCCCCGACCTCACGTCGATTCCAGCGGATGTGCTCGCCCGCACAAAACTGCTGGTGCTCTGCTACCCCAACAGCCCCACCGGTCGGGCGGCGACCCGGGAGTTCTACGAGGAGGTGGTTGAGTTTGCCCGGCGGAACCGGATCATCGTGATCCAGGATGCAGCCCACATCATGCTCTCCTACGACGGCCCGCCGCTTTCCTTCCTCTCGGTACCGGGAGCGAAAGAAGTCGGCCTCGAGGTTCACTCCCTCTCCAAGGGCTTTCACATGATCGGCTGGCGGATGGGCTGGGTCTGCGGCCACGAGAGGCTGGTGCGGGCCTTCGCCGACGTGAAGGACAACTGCGACTCCGGCCAGTTCATCGCCATCCAGAAGGCGGCCGCCGCGGCCCTTGACGACGCGGAAATCCCCGGCCGCGTCCGCGAGAAGTACCGTCGCCGCCTGGAGAAGCTCGTGGGCGTGTTGCGGGGCTGCGGCTTCGACTGCCGCATGCCCGGAGGAACCTACTTCCTCTACACGAAAAGCCCCCGCGGCGCCGGCGACACCAGCTTCGCCACCGCCGAAGACGCCAGCCAGTTCCTGATCCGCGAGCACTCGATTTCGACCGTGCCCTGGGACGAGGCCGGCCCGCACCTCCGCTTTTCGGTCACTTTCGAGGCAGCCGACGAGGCGGCCGAGGACGAACTAATGGCCGAACTGCACGGCAGGCTTTCGCTGGCGAGGCTGAAGTTTTAGCCTATCTGGGACGCTCGTCGGCGTTGCCTTCCCGATTCCCGTTTCTCACCCCCATCCGGAGCATCCGATGCCCATCGCCTCCGCCTGTGCCCGCCCAATCCTGTCCCGACTGCTGGTCCTGTTGGCTCTCCTGGCGGCCTGCTGCCTGCCGGCGACCGGCTGCGGTTCGAAGTCATCCGGCGGGGCCTCGATCGGGGAACTCAAGGCCCGGGCCCGCAAGCAGTCCTCGCCCGACCGGCAGGCGACGGCGTTGATCTACGTGGCCCGCAGGCAGGTCGCCGCCGGCGACACCGCAGGCGGTGAGAAAACGGCCGACGAAGCCCTCGATCTCCTCTCGCCCGATGGCGATGCCAACACCATGGCTGCGGCATTTGCCGATGTGGCCGGCTTCTTTGCCGAAACCGGGGAGAAGCGGAAGGCCCGCAAGGCTCTTGGCAGCGCCGAGAAGCTCGCAGCGGGAATCACCGACCCGGTTCGCAAGGCGGCGGTCTACGCCGAGGCCGGCAGCATCTTCGGTGATCGTGAGCGGGGGCTGGCCGATCCGGGTTCCGCCAAGCGGCTCTTCGCCGCGGCCGAAAAGACCGCCGAGGAGATCGACCAGCGGTATCGAGCCGAGGCCCTGGCGGCGGTCGCCCTGGGCTACACCCGCGGCGGCATCGCCAAGGAGGCGGAGGCCGTGGTGGGGCAGCTGCTCGATCTCGCCCGCAGCATCGACAGCGCCCGGGCCAAGGCCGAGGCTCTCGCCGCCGCGGCCAACGTCAAAGCCAAGGTGGGTGAGGACGAAGAGGCCGCGAAGCTGCTCGCCGAGGCGGCCGAGGCGGCCAAGAGCGTGGAGCGGACCGAGAGCCGTGCCTATGCCCTGCTGGCGGTCGCAGAGGCGACCCTCGCTGCGGGCGACGCCCCGGCGGCCAAATCGCTGCTCGAGGCGGCCTACAGCGCCGCCGACAAGGTCGGCGATCCGGAGCAGCGGCGAACGGTGCTCGAGAAGGTCAGCCGGGCGATCGACCGCGTCAAAAAACAGGGCTGATTTTCCACAGAAAAAGCGATCCACGGCGGCTGCGGGGTGCTCAAAAATCCGCCGGCCGCCGCTACCGTTTTTTCTTCTTGGCGGTGAAGCTCTCGAGGGCGGCCAGGGCCTTCTTGCGGGCCTCGGCATGGTCGACCACCGGCTCGGGGTAGTCGCGGCCGAGCCTGATCCCGGCCCGCTCGAGCAGCCCCGGCTTGGCGGCTGCCGGCTCGTGGATCGCCTCGTCGGGCAGGGCCGCAAGTTCCGGCACAAACCGCCGCACGTACGCCCCCTGGGGGTCAAACTTCCTGCCCTGGGTCGTGGGATTGAAGATGCGGAAATAGGGTGCCGCATCGGCCCCGCAGCCGGCGGCCCATTGCCAGCCGAGAGTGTTTGAGGCGAGGTCGGCATCGACGAGCGTGTCCCAAAACCAGCCTGCCCCGGCCAGCCAGGAGACGCGGAGGTCCTTGACCAGGAAACTCGCCACGATCATCCGCACGCGGTTGTGCATCCAGCCGGTCTGCCAGAGCTGCCGCATGCCGGCATCGACAATCGGGAAACCGGTCTGGCCCCGCTCCCAGGCCCGCAGGCCGACCGGATCGCGAACCCAGGGAAACCACTCGTAGTCGCTCCGCAAAGGGGCCGTGGCGGTGTGGGGAAAGTGGAAGAGCAGATGGGCCGCAAACTCCCGCCAGCCGAGTTCACGAAGAAACGCTTCCGGCCCGCCGGCGAGCTTCGCGGCCGGCTTCCCGCCGGCTGCCTCCCGCACCGCGTGCCAGGCCCGCCGCGGCGAAATCTCGCCGAAGTGGAGATGCGGTGAGAGGCTGCTGGTGCCCTCGAGGTCGGGCCGGTCGCGGCCGGCGGCATAGCCGGTCAGGGCCCGCTCCACGAAGGCATCGAGCCGGCGGCTGGCGGCGGCCTCGCCGGGCTTCCACTCCTTCCGCATCGTGCCGGCCCAGTCGACTTCCGGCAGCAGGCCGAGGGTTTCGACCGCCGCCGGGGCGGTCCTGCCTTTGCGCCGCTGGGCAGGAACGAGCTTCCGCACCGAGGCGGCCGGCTCGGCGGGCTCATCGCGGGCAAGCAAGGCCCTCCAAAAGGGCGTGAACACCTGATAGGGCCGGCCCTCTTTGGTGGCCACCCGCAACGGCTCGTAGAGCAGGCCGCCGTTGAAGCTCTCGACCACCAGCCCGGCGGCCGTGAGGTCTTTCTTGATCCCCGTGTCCCGCTGCACGACCGCCGGCTCGTAGCGACGATTCCAGGCAACATGAGTCGCCGAGTACTCCCGGGCCACCGCCTGCAGGGTTTCCAGCGATGGCCCCGTGCGAATCACCAGCGGACTGCCCGCCTTCGCCAGGGCGGCGGAGAGTTTTTCAAGCGAGTGATGCAGCCACCATCGCGAGGCGGACCCCGGTGGCCAGGGACGCTCCTCCTCGGGGGCCCAGATGAACAGCGGCACCACCGCCCCACGGGCGGCCGCCGCCGCCAGGGCCGGATTGTCGTCGAGCCGCAGATCGTGCCGAAACCAGACGAGCGTGATGGCCGGGGGTGGCATGGGTGAAGGATAGCCCGACTGATGGCTGTTTCTCAAACACTTTCGGAACTGATGAGCGGCACAGGCGTCGCGGAGACGCTGCATGGACCCCTCGGGCGGTCATCGACGCCGGCTCACTCGTACTGCCGCAGCATTTCGGTCGGCTGACCCGTCTCGCCCTCGATCAGCACATCGATCTTGCCGTTCTCGATGCGGTAGAGCCAGCCGTGGATCCGCAACTCCGCCCCCTGACGCCTGAGTTCGCGGATCAGGCCCAGCCGATTGAGGTGACCAAGCTGAGACCGGACGTTTTCCATTGCGAGGAGGTCGAGTTTTTCCGCCGCGTCGAGTCCCCGGGCTGTCGCAATCCGATCGGCCCGCTCCTTCGCACCCGCCGCCATGCAGAGCCAGTCGGAGATGCAGTATTCATCGACGCCGTTCTCCACCGCCTCAATGCCGCCACAGCGGGTATGGCCGCAGACAATGACATCTTTGATTTTCAGATGGATCAGGCCGTACTCCAACACGGCCATCAACCCGGGATCATTGTAGGAGACGATGTTGGCGATGTTGCGATGCACGAACATCGTGCCGGGCCTCGACCCGGTGATGATGTCTTCACTGACCCGCGAGTCCGCACAGCCTATCCAGATCACCCGGGGGGTCTGAGCCGCGGCAATGTGCTCGTAATAATCTGCATGGGTCTGGAACTCACGTGCCACGAATTCTCTGTTCTGCTCGAGAAGTCTTTTGACCATTGGCTCCGCCTGCGCTCCTGCATTTCCCGGCTGCCGACCGTCCCGATGATTATTGTCATTTCACCCGCGTGGGGTACTGCCAGTGGAAGCCGTGCGATTCGCCGCGAGATGGTGCTCGAGCCGCTGGGTCGGGTTGCCCGTGGCGCCGCTCAGTAGACCTCGAGCATGCACCGGCGAGTCGGGCGGATTCCCTGCCGGACCTGCTCGTCGGTCCAGCCGCGAGGATCGATGCCAGCCAGCGACTCATCACGCACGTTCAGGTAGCCAGAGGCCAGCCCATGGGCGGCCAGAACCCGGAAGAGTCCGATCTGCATCCCCGCCAGGCCGCAGACATGGATCAGCGTCCGCTCCCGGTCGAGCAGGCCCCCGAAGAGCTCCTCCATCCGCTCGTCGATGTACCCGTCCACGTACAAGCCGCGGCGGCCGTCGGGCCGCGTCTCGCGGCTGATGGCGGTGTGGTAGTGAAAGTTCTCGTGACGCTCGGCCAGCGACCGCATCTGCTCGTCGTACAGAAGGTCGGTTGTATAGGGCGACCCCATCACCAGATGCACCTGCGACCGCGTGGGTCCGCTCGGCCGGTCGAAGAGCTCCATCGCCATGCCTCGGAAGGGGGCGATACCGGTGCCGGTGGCGACAAACAGATAATCGTGGGCCTCAGTGTCTTCCGGCAGCAGGAACGACCGGCCGTTGGGCCCGGACACAAGCACCTCGTCCCCCTCGGCCAGATCGCAGGCATGGTTCGAGCAGAGACCGGTAAAGAGGCGGTGGTCCCGCGGATCGTCGCCCTCCCGCTGGGGTCGTCGCTCGTCGATAAGCCGCTTGAGGGTGGTGGAGATCACCCGCCCCTGGCCGTCCTCGCCCCAGGACGGGCAGCTCGAGGAATAGAGGCGGACCGGGTGCGGCTTGCCGTTGGCCCCGATGCCCGGCGGCACGATGCCGAAGGATTGGCCCGGGAGGAAGGCTCCTTCCAGCGGGGTTCCCGAAACGTCGATCGCCACGTGCCGCACAAAAGAGGCGGACCTGCCCTTCATGCACAACGCGCTCGAAGCGATGCGGGCCCGAACAGGGGCGGTGGGCCTGACGAGATTCGTGCGGACCTTCGGGAGCACCGGATCGCCGACTGTGAGGTGGTTCATACCTCCATGATAGCTCCGCGTCGGCCACGGGGCTTTGTGGCTACGGAACCGGCTCGTACGTCGTGGCCTTCTCATCCAGCGGCCGGATCCAGACGTTGCGAAACCTCGCGGGACTGCCGTGATCCTGCAGGAAGAGCGGCCCGGCCCCGCTGTCCTCCAGGCTCGCCGCCACGCCGCGAAGGTAGTCGGTCACCCCATGGCGGTAGGGGATGTAGGGCGATCGCGGTGAGGAAAACTCGACGCCATCCTGCACCTTCTTGCCGTTGAGCCAGGCGGTGATCGTGCCCGGCTTGGTCACCCGGCCCTCGGCGTCTTTGCGGGGAGCGCGAAAGCGAATGTCGTAGACCTGCCACTCGCCGGTCGGGCGGGCCGCGTTGACCAGCGGCTTGGCAAAGCGGTAGAGGCTGCCCTCGTCCTGAATCGTGAAATCCTCGACCCCGAAGGAATCGAAAATCTGCATCTCATAGTGACCGTGGATGTAGAGGCCGCTGTTGCCCTTGGCCTTGGGAGAGGTCTTGAATTCGGCGTGGATATCGGCGTCGCGAAAGTGAAAGTTGGAGACGGCGTGGTTGGCATGGCCCTTCGACTTGGTCATCCAAAGCTCGCCGTCTTCCACCTTCCAGTCGAGCGGCCCCCCATCCATGGCGACGAATCGGCCGGTTCCCTCGGAGCCCTCACCGAAAAGCAGGATCGCGCCTGCCGGCGGCGGCACCGGCAGCGAGTCTTGCTCGGGAGCAAAGGCCGCTTCAGCAGCCGGGGGGGCGGCGACTGCCGGCAGTTCGCCGCAGGCCGCGAAGAACAGGGCCGCAGCCGAAATCACCGTCACCGCGGTCGTCAAAGAATGGATCATCATGGCAATGGAAGTCTAACCGAAAACGCCCCCCGGGCGGGGGCTTGTTGCGGGCTTTCACGCCAGAATTTCGGTGAGCACGTTCGCCTTCTCGACACCCGTCAGCTTCGCATCGAGGCCTTGGAACTTCACGCTGAACGACTCGTGGCGGATGCCGAGCAGGTGCAGCATTGTGGCATGCAGGTCGTGGACGGTGCAGGCTCCCTCGATCGGCTCGTAGCCGAACTCGTCGGTCGCCCCGTGCACCAGCCCGCCGCGGACTCCTCCGCCGGCAAGCCACAAGCTCATCGCCTTGTTGTGGTGGTCGCGGCCGTCACTCCCCTGCGACATCGGCGTGCGGCCAAACTCACCGGCCCAAACCACGAGCGTCTCGTCGAGCATGCCCCGCTGCTTCAGATCGGTGACCAATGCCATGCAGGCCCGGTCGATCTCTTCAGCCTTGTAGGCCACCCCTTTCCTGACCCCGCCGTGGTGATCCCAGTCTTTGTGATAGAGCTGGATGAACCGCACGCCCCGCTCGGCCAGCCGCCGGGCGAGCAGGCAGTTGGAGGCGAAGGACCCGTCGCCGGGCTTGCAGCCGTAGAGAGCGATCGTCTGCGGGCTCTCGCGATCGGTGTCGACCAGCTCCGGCACGCTCGCCTGCATGGCAAAGGCCATTTCATACTGGGCGATCCGGGTGGCGATCTCGGGGTCACCCACGAGGGCGTCGTGCTGGGCATTGAGGGCGTTGATCGCGGCGATGTCGCTGCCCTGCCGGCCCCGGCTGACTCCCGCCGGGCTGCCGAGGTAGAGCACCGCGTCACCCGCGCTTCGCAGCTGCACACCCTGGTAGCGACTTGGCAGAAAGCCGCTGGACCACTGCCTCGCCGCAATCGGCTGGTCCTGGCCGCCACGGCCGCGGGAGGTGAGCACCACGAAGCCGGGCAGGTCGGCGGCGTCGCTGCCGAGGCCGTAGGTGACCCAGGACCCCATGCTCGGCCGACCGGCGATCTGGCTGCCGGTGTTCATGAACATGTGCGCCGGGTCGTGGTTGATCGCGTCGGTGCTCATCGAGCGGATCAGGCAGATCTCGCCGAGGATCGAGCCGATGTGCGGGAAGAGGCTGCAGATCTCGGTGCCGTCAGGCCCCATCGGCTCGAAGGGATGCTGGGGGGCAAAACACTTCAGCGGCTTGCCCTGCAACTGCGCGAGCTGCTGGCCCTTGGTGAGGCTCTCGGGCATCGGCTTGCCGTGCATCTCGGCGAGCTTCGGCTTGGGGTCGAAGGTCTCAAACTGCGAAGGCCCTCCGGCCATCGTCAGCCAGATCACCCGCTTGGCCTTCTGCGGCAGCGGCAGGGTGTTGAGCACACCCCGCTGCGGAGCGGCCGTGGCCGTGCCCCCGGCAAGCGAGGCGAGGGCCACCGCACCGAGCCCCTGCGATGCCCGACCGAGAAACGCCCGGCGACGCAGGGCGGACTGAAAATCGTGCGATGTCGTGTGCATCAGGGTTCTCCTGGCTCAGGGCCGCGTGATTGTCTCGTGGAGGTTGATCGCCACCCGCGCCACGTGGGTCCAGGCGGCCAGTTCAGCCGGCTCGCAGCCTGCCGGACTCTGTGACTCCCCGATGGCCAGCAGTTGGGCGGCAGCCGCGGTATCGGCCCGGTAGGCCGCCAGATGCCGCTCGAAAAGCGGAACGAGTGTCTCGAGTTCTTCCACACGCGGCTTTCGCTGCAGCGCCTCGCCCCAGACCCAGGCGATCCGCTCTTCGACCGAGCCGTCACACTCAGTCAAAATTCTCGCCGCCAGCAATCTGGCGGCCTCGACATAGATCGGGTCGTTGAGCAGCACGAGGGCCTGCTGGGGGATGTTCGACTCGGTCCGCTCGGCGCAGCATTCCTCGCGGCTCGGCGCGTCGAAAGCCAGCAGGCTGGGGTGCAGGAACGTCCGCTGCCACCAGGTGTAGAGCCCGCGGCGATAGAGCCTCTCACCGGAGTCGGCCTGGTAGGTCCGCTTGGGGAAGTTGAGATTTTCCCAGTAGCCCGCCGGCTGGTAGGGCTTCACGCTCGGGCCACCGATCGCCTCGGAAAGCAGGCCCGATGTGGCCAGGGCCGTGTCGCGGACGAGTTCTGCCTCCAGCCGCCAGGCCGACTGTCTGGCAAGTTCGCGGTTGGCCGGGTCGGCCTGCGCGAGCTGCGGTCGGGCCACCGAAGTTTGCCGGTAGGTGTGGCTGGTGACGATGGTGCGGACCATGTGCTTGATGTCCCAGCCGGAGTCGACGAACTCGCAGGCCAGCCAGTCGAGCAGCTCCGGATTTCGCGGCGGCTCGCCCTGGCCGCCGAGGTCGTCGAGCACCCGCGAAAGACCGCTGCCGAAAAACTGCCGCCACAGCCGGTTGGTCACGACCCGTGCGGTCAGCGGGTTGTGGGGAGAGACGAGCCACTCGGCAAGGTCGAGCCGGGTCAGTTCGCGGCCTTCGGACGGCTGCGGCACCCCCTCGACGCCCTCGACGAGATAGGCCGGCAGGGCAGGGGCCACCACCTCGCCGCTTTCGTCCATCCAGTCGCCGCGGGGGAGGATTCGCACGGTTCGCGTGTTGTCGGTGTGGGTGGTCACCAGACACTTCGGCAGCGACTCGAAGTACGCCTTGCGGGCCTGCTCGGCCTGCTCGAGGGCGGCCTCGGTCGCCTTGCGGGCCTTCGCGATTTCCGCCTCGGGCCCACCGGCTGCCGGCAATTCGGAAATCGCCTGGCTGGCGGCGCGGGCCGCGGCGATCGCGGCATCGAGTTTCTCCAGCGACGCCCGCTGCTCGGGGCCGTCCAGCAGCATGCCCTGCTCGCCGCGGCCGAGCACCGATTCCTCGATGTCGGCGAAAAAGGCTCCGAGCGAGTAAAAATCCCGCATCGTGATCGGGTCAAACTTGTGGTCGTGGCACTGGGCACAGCCGGTCGTCTGGCCGAGCCAGACCGCTCCGATCGCGCGGACCCGGTCGGTGAGCATCCGCGATTCGTAGTCTTTCTGCTGCGCGCCCCCCTCCTCGGTCTTGAGCGTGAGCCGATTGAAGCAGGAGGCGACCCGCGTCTGGTCATCGGCATCGCCCAGCAGGTCGCCGGCGATCTGCTCGATCGTGAAGCGATCGAAGGGCTTGTTGGCGTTGAAGCTCTCGATCACCCAGTCGCGGTAGGGCCAGACGTTTCGCGGGTTGTCGCTGTGGTAGCCGATCGTGTCGGCGAAGCGGACCACGTCGAGCCAGCCGATCGCCATCCGCTCCCCGTAGTGCGGGCTTGCCAGCAGTCGCTCGACGACACGCTCGTAGGCATCGGGCGAGGTGTCATTGATGAAGGCCGCGACCTCTTCGGGCGAGGGCGGCAGACCGATCAGGTCGAAGGACAGCCGACGGATCAGCGTGCGGCGGTCGGCCGCGGGCGAGGGATCGAGGCCGATCGATCTCAGACGCTTGCGGATGAGAAAATCGATGCCGTTTTCTCCCGGGGGCACCTCGGGCCTCACCGGCGGCTCGTAGGCCCAGTGCTTCTGGTACTCCCCACCCTCGGCGATCCACCGCCGCAGGAGTTGTTTGTCAGCCGCCGAGAGGGTTTTGTGGGCCTCCGGCGGGGGCATCACGACCTCGGGGTCTGTTTCGTTGATCCGTTCGACGAGCGTGCTTTCATCGGGCTTCCCCGGCACGATTGCCCCGTAGTCGATCGCCGCCTCCCGCTGATCGAGCCGGAGATCGGCCTGCCTGTTTTCCGCGTCGTTGCCGTGACAGGCGAAGCAGTTGTCCGAGAGCAGCGGACGAATGTCGCGGTTGAAGACGATCTCGCCCCGCTCGGCGGCGGCCGCCGGCACCGCGGCGACCGCGACGACAGCAGCGAGCACGGGCAACAACACGACGTCGGCCACACAACGAGACTGACGCATGGATGAGCCTCCGGGTGAGGTGGCGAGCCTCTGCAGGGTCACCCGCGTCGCCGGCGGCCCGACTCCTCGCGGGCCGCCGCGGACCATACATGGTCGATCGGCGGGAACGAACACCTTTCAGCCCTGTTCTGAAATTCAAACTACCCGCAACATTCGTTCGAGGCAACAAAAACCGGGGGGTTTGCCTGTCTCGTGCCGCATGTCGCTGCCGAAACCGGGCTCACTCCGCGTCGTGTGGGAGCTTCGCCACCCGCGGCTCCGCGGGCTCTGTGTCGGCCTCGGGCTCGAGCCTGGCCTCGAGCCGTTTCTCGAGGCGGGCGATCTCCGCCTCGGCCCGATCGTGAATCGTGCGGAGCGAGGCGGTGAGACGCTCGTCGAGCAGTCGTGACTCGGCGGCAAACCGCTCGCGGAGGGCCTCCGCCTCGCTGGCGAAACTTGTCTCGAGGGCCTTCGACTCCTCCGCCACAAGTTCCTCGATCCGGGCAAGATGGTTTCCGCAGGCGGCATCGAGCTGCTCGGAATTTTCGTGCATCGCCTCATCGAGACGCTGCGAGGCTTCGGCGAACCTCTCGCTGAGCCGTGCATCGAGCCGCTCCTGACCGGCGGCAAGCGACTCATCGATGCGACGTGCCTCCTCGTCAAAGCGGGCATCGAGCGAGGCATGCAGCTCATCGCTGGCCGCATCGACCTTCCGGTCCACCCTGCGGGAGGCAGCGCCGGAAAGCTGCGAGTAAAGCTCGGCCTTGCGGTGTTCCCAGATCCAGCGGAAAGGTCCGGCGGCCGAGGCCTCACCCCCGGGAATGAATCCGAGAGCCACAATTGTCACGAGCAGGATCGGGGTTGTTCGGTGCATCATCACGATCTTCTCCCAGTGTGGTATGTCGCCTGGTCAGGGGCGGTCCTTCGCCACGCTCGATTCCCTCCTGCCTGATTGCCCTCCTGGTCGGACTCGGCTCGCCGCCGCCCCGGGGTGTGGAGCGAATCGAGGCCCCGGCGCATCCTGCCCGACCCGCACCCCACCCCGCCCCGCAACCCCTACAATCGGCCTGAATCACAACGAGGAAACCCCGAGGGATCTTGGCGATGCCGCCGGAACGAATCGTCGACAAGCGCGGCCGTGCCCGCCGCGTGCTTGCAAAACTCGCCCGCAGCTATCCCGATGCCGCCTCCGAACTGAGCTTCGGCACGCCCTTCGAACTGCTCGTCGCCACGATCCTCTCGGCGCAGGCCACCGATGCGAGCGTCAACGCGGCCACGCCCGCGCTCTTCGCGGCCTATCCCGACGCCCCGCGGCTGGCGAAGGCCGCACCGCGGCAGATCGAGCCGTTCATCAAGACCATCGGCCTGTTTCGCACGAAGGCGAAAAACATCGTCGCCGCCGCCAGGCGACTCGTGGAGCAGCATGGCGGCAAGGTGCCCGAAGACTTCCAGGCTCTGCTCGCCCTGCCGGGCGTGGGCCGCAAGACCGCCAACGTCGTCGCCAGCAATGCCTTCGGCCGGCCGGGAATCGCGGTCGACACCCACGTCGGCCGCCTTGCCCGCCGGCTGCGGTTCAGCCGCCACGACAACCCCGACAAGGTCGAGAAGGATCTCGAAAAGCTCTTCGACGCGAAGCACTGGACCTTCCTGCACCACGCCCTGATCCTGCACGGCAGGCGGGTCTGTCATGCCAGAAGCCCCGCCTGCGAGAGCTGCCGCCTCGCCGCCGACTGCCCCTCGGCCGCCCGCCCTCATCCACCGCCCATCAGCCGCTCGGCCACCTCGGGAAAGACCACGCGGAAGGCGAGGTAGGCCATCAGGAAGGTCAGCGTGAGGTTGAGGCACTGCCCGCAGATGTAGAGCACGACGGGCTTGGCCGAACCCATCGCCGCGGCGAGCCGCCGCACCTGCGTCTCCAGGCCGATGCTCACGAATCCCAGACAGAAGCACCACGACCGCATCATCTTCACCGGCCCTCCGACGGTGGCGGCCACCTCCTCGGCCCGTCCGCTGGAGGCCAGCAGGGTGAAGATCGCCGAAGCGGCGAGAAAACCGAGCACGAACTTCGGCATCCGCCGCCAGATCTCGGCCAGCCAGCCACCGGGCGAGGCCACGGCCATTCCGCCCTCATCGGACGTGCGGGCCCACCAGGCGGCCACGACCAGCGAGATCACGCCGATCAGCACGTTTTGGATGAGTTTGACCGAGGCGGCCACGTCGCGGGCTACCGGGCCGACCAGTTCGCCCGCGGCCACAACCGCCCCGGTTGAGTCGACGGTGCCGCCGATCCAGGCCCCGCCGAGCACCTCATCGATGCCGGCCGCCTCGATCACCGCCGGCAGGGTGAACATCATGATCACCGTGAAGGCCAGCGAGATCCCGATCGCGATCGAGAGTTCTTCCTTCTTCGCGCGGCAGGCCGCCGCCGTGGCCACCGCCGCCGAGACTCCGCAGACGCTCATGTCGGCGGCGAGCACGAGGTTCAGTGATCGTGAGGGAATCTTGAGCACCCGCTGCCCGAAGAGATACGTCGAGACGAGCACCACCGGTGTCGTGACCCAGGAGACGAGGATCCCCGGCGGCCCGAGCTTCATCAGGGTGCCGAAAAGCAGCCCGGCCCCCATCAGCACCAGGCCGGTCTTGATGTAGAGCTCTCCCTTGAGGGCCGGCGCGAGCCATGCAGGCACCCCGTAGAGATTGCTCACCGCAAGGCCCCCGGCAAAGGCCCAGAGCACATACTCCAGCTGCAGTCCCTTGATCACCGTCTGGGTGCTCACCAGCCAGGCCAGCACCGCCATGCCCGTGATCACCGCAAGCGGCAGCAGGCTCCGCGAGGGCGGCACGCCCGTGCCCGCCAAGGCCACGGCAAACACCGCCACGCACCCGCACGCCGTTGCCGCCACCGCCAGGCCCCGCGAGGGGCCGCCCTCAGCCGTGTGGCCCTCGAAAGCCTCGCGTGGATCGAGCGACCAGCCGCCCGGCTTGGCGGCCCAGGCATCCAGCACGTTGCCGGCGGGCGACACGCACCACCAGGCCACCGCCAGCAGCACCGCAGCGATGACCATCGCCCAGATGTCGTCGCTGCGTCGCCAGGCGGGGCCGGGGGGAGATGACATCGGCTGCGTCATGCAGGGCGTGGAGAAGCAATCTCGAGGCGAACGCCGCGGACTACACGCCGCACTGCATCCGCCCCTCGCCCCGACGATACCCCGAACGCTACGATCCTGTCATGCCCCACAGCCTCAGCCGCGAACAGGTTCGTGAAATCGACCGCCGGGCGATTCAGGAATTCGGCCTGCCCGGCATCGCCCTGATGGAGAACGCCGGTCGCAACGCGGCCGAACTGATTCAGGCCCGCTTCCCCTCGGGGCCCGCGGTGATTCTCTGCGGCAAAGGCAATAATGGCGGCGACGGGTTTGTGATCGCCCGGCACCTCCAGCTCGCCGGCCGCGAGCCGCAGGTCCTGCTCGCCGCGGCCGCAGACGAGTTCGGCGGCGATGCGAAAATCAACTTCACGGTCGTCTCTCGCAGCGGCCTGGTGATCGAACCGCTTGCCGAAGCGGCCGAGGCGACCTGGCGGCAGCGGCTCGCCGGGGCCGCAGTGATCGTCGACTGCATCCTCGGCACCGGGGCTGCCGGCAGCCCGCGGGGGGCCGCAGCGGTGGCGATCAACGCCATCAATGCCACCCGCGATGCCGCGGGTGCAACGCGGGTCGTCGCGATCGATCTGCCTTCCGGACTCGACTGCGATTCCGGCGAGGCTCCCGGAGCCTGCGTGCGGGCCGATCTCACGATCAGCTTCGTGGCGGCCAAGCGGGGCTTCGAAAACCCCGCCGCCGGCAGATTCACCGGCGAGGTCGTGGTCGCGGGTATCGGCGCCCCCCGTTGCCTGCTCGAGGCGGCCGGCTGTGCTTCAGCCCGGCTCAGTCGATGACGTTGGGCGGGGGCTTGGGCTTCGAGGGCTTCTTGCTGCTCTTCGGTGGCGACGGGGGGGGCTTCGTGCCGTAGGCATAGCGGCCCAGCGGAATCGTGTATTGGTGGTCGCTGGTGAGGGGCACCCAGCCGGCCGCAAATCCCCGTTGGCCGGCCGCCTGACGGGCCAGAAGATAGGCCTCGAAGCTGTCGGGCCAGACATAGAACCGCAGGTAAAACTCCTCCGGCTCCACAAGCCGCAGGGCCCGGATGAAGTCGCCGTTGCCGCGGACCGCCGCAGCCGCCTCGTCGCCCGCCCCGGGACGCGGTTCGAGGATCAGCCTCGGCCACCGATTGCCGGCGTTGGTCATGCGGAGCTCGAAGTCATCACTGCGAATCGGACGCGTATTGAACTCCTTCTCAAAAAGCTTGCCGTCGGAAAGCCAGGTGTCGCCGTCGGGATCGAGTTTTTTTTGGGCGACGATCATCGCCGCTCGTTTCTGGGCCCGGTCCTGCAGAAGCTTCAGCTCGACCGGGATGATCCGCCCCTCGCGGCAGAGCACCGGCAGTTCTTCCGCCCCCTCGGGAGCCGGTCGCGGATCGGGCAGGCGAACCTCCTTGGCCGGCAAAGACTCCGGCGGCTCGATCGCGTCGAGCTTTGCCAGGAGCGCCTCCCGCTCGACCTCGATCCGCTTCCGCTCCTCGCGGGCCTGCTTGAGCCGCGTCTGCTGCTCCCGTCGCTTCGCCTCGAGCTGCCTGCGGGCGACTTCCTGTTTTTTCTCCGCTGCCGCGGCTTTTTTCCGGGCTTCGGCGGCGAGTTCCTCGGCGACCGCCGCCTCCGCGGCCAGCCGAGCCAGCTCCGCCGCGGGGTCTTTGCGGGCTGCCTCCCGGGCCTCGCCGAGCTGCCGCCTGGCCTCTTCAATTCCCGCCTCCGCCGCCTCCGCCTCACGCTCGAGCCGGTCGATCTCCCCCGGGTCGACCCGGGCCACCGCCTCGGCGATCCGGCTGGCTGCCTCCTGCGTTGAGAGCTGCACGGTGACCAGCACGATCACGAGGATCCCGACCACGTTGGTGAGCGTGTCGAGCATCGAGTCGAGGTTGCCATCGGTGGCTGATGTCTTTCTGCGGCGGCGGGCCATCGCTTGCTCCGGGCGTCACTTGGCCTTGCTGAGGTCGATCATGCCATCACCCGGCAGGGGCACCTTGCCGCTGGGCACACCCGCAGCCTCCGCCGCCCGCTGCCCGCGGGTGAACGCTGCCAGGCCGTCGGAGCGAACCAGGAAGGTGATGATCGTATCGCCGTCAGCCTTCGCGTCGGCAAGGAGCTTCTTGAATCGCGGATCGGTGTCGGCCTTGCCGGCCGGCAGTTTCCAGGGCTGCTTGCCCTCGAGCACGATGAGATCGCTCCCCGAGGCCTCGATGAAGATTCCCCGGCTCGGGCCGCCTTCACCAGGCGGCAACACCACGATCGACTGCTCGGGCTTCTTTCGTCGCTCGGCGATTCTGGCGGTAGCCTTCGTGATCTCCTCTTCGATCGACCGCTTCTCCTTTTCGAGCCGGCGGATCTCCGCCGCGATCGTGGGATCCTCCGCAGGCTTGTCGGGCTGCGAGACGGCCAGTTCCGCCTCCTGCCGCTCTTTGGTGGCCGCCCGAATCCGGGCTCGCACGGCCTCCAGCCGGGCCTCGGCCTCACCGGAGCGTTTCCTGGCACGGGCGAGCTGACGCTGGAGTTCGGCCAGCTCTTCGGCGGAGCCGCCCGCCCGCTCGGTGACCTCCTTGATGCGGGCCGCCTCGGCCACCGGCTCGGTGTCGATCTGCTCGAGCACGACCGCGGTAATGATCAGGATCAGGTTGCCGATCACACAGGCGAGGATGTCGAGAAAGGGGAAAAGCGAGACCCTGCTCTTTCGTGATTTCCGCAGCCGGGCCATCGATTCATCCCTCGTGCCGCCCGTTGGCACGACCGCCACCGAAGAGCGACCGCCACCAGGGCCTGCGGTGAGACTCGACCACGATCCGCTCGCCGTCGAGACGCTCCAGGGTCGCTGCCAGGCTGCCGATCGCCCGCTCGAGCGTGGCCGTGAAGGACTGCACCTCCGTCGCCGCCTGCTGCATCGTGACCGAGGCTCGTTCCCGGGCCTCGACCGCATCGCGTGCCACCTCGTCGAACTTGCCGGCCCCCTCGGCGAGCATCATGTCGATCGCGGCGAGCCGGTCCGACTGCCGGTCGTGCTCCTCGACGAGCTTTGCATTGACCTCCCCCCAGCCCCGCTGCACCTGCCCGGCAAGCTCGTCGCCGATCGAGGCGAGCTTCTTCGCCCAGGCGGCAAGCTCCTCCCGATGCGGGGCGAGGGCGGCCTCGATCGCCCGGCCCACCTCGCCCCGGCTGCCGCCGAGGCCCCGCTCGGCCCCGCCCTCGCGGCGGTCGTCGAGCCGTCGCAGCAGGTTCTCGTTGGCGTAGTCGTCAACCTCGGCGAGCAGATCGTCTTCCGCCTTCTGCAGGCCGCTCACGGGAAAGGTCAGGATCATCGCCATCGAGAGGGCCACCAGGGTCGTGTCGAAGGCGGTGGCCAGCCCGCCGGTGATTCCCTTGAGGGCCTCCTTGAGGGCCCCGATGTCGCTCGATCCCTCGAGGGTTCCCGTGAAGCTGCCGACCGCGCCGGAAACGCCGATCACCGTGCCGAGGAATCCGAGGATCGGAATCGCCCAGATGAAGACGTGAAACATCGTGTAGCTGGAGTCGACGCCGGCGAGATCCATTTCCGACTGGCTGTTCATCATCGTCACGGTGTCGGGGGCGCTCTTGCGGACTCGGAAGTGCTCCAGGCCCCGCAGGCACCGGGTGACGATGAAACTCCCGCCCGCCGCCCTGGGCAGGCCGCGGATGTGGGAGACGAAGCGGTCGAGATTGTCGAGCGTGATCGTCTCGCCGAGTTCCATCGGCAGCAGGTCGTACAGCAGACTCCGCCGCTGGCGGCGGATCTTGAGCCACTTCTCCACGAGCATGCTCACCGCCCAGAAGAAGAGAAACAGCTCCGCGATCGGCACCCAGCCACCAGCCGCAAGCGACGAGCCGCCCACCAGCAGGCGATTGACATACCAGCCCTTCAGCGGCACGACGGCAAGATAGACCACCGCTGCGGCGGCGGCGCCGATCACCACGTGTCGCACCACCGAGACATTCGTGTCGGCCGCGGCAATCACCACATGCCCGGCAGGGGGCGGGCCCCCCGCCTGCTGCGGTGCGGCGTCGGCGGCCTTGGCATCTCCGGATTCCGCCGCTCGCCGCTCGCCGGCTTTCCGCTCGCCCCGCTCGCCGGCCGGCCAGGGCGGCGGGGGAGGATCGGGCGGGCGGCGGACGGTGAGCGTGTTGCGGCAGTAGGGGCAGCGTGCCGTCTTGCCCTCGTGCTCTTCGCGAACCTTCAGCGACTTGCCACAGTGGGGGCAGCGCATCGAAAAAAACATGCGGCGGCTCCTGCCTGGAAGTCCTCAGAATAACCGGTCATGTCGCCGCTCGCGGCAGCACCGCCGCGTGCAGGATTTCGACGGGGTGCAGCGACCGGCGGGAGGTGCCGTCGATGATCTGGTGGCGGCAGCTCGTGCCGCCCGCGGCGATGAGCGTGGCGGCGGGGGCTGCCCGCACCGCCGGAAAAAGCACCATCTCGCCGATCCGCATCGAGAGATCGTAATGCCGGCGGTCGTAGCCGAAGGATCCGGCCATGCCGCAGCAGCCCGAGGGGATCAACTCCACCTCGTGGCCCCGCGGCAGCGAGAGCATCTCCACCGTGGCGGCCAGCGAGCCAATCGCCTTTTGATGGCAGTGGCCGTGCAGCAGGATCTGCCGGGAGGTGGTGTCGAAGTCATCAGGCGTGATCCGACCGGCCGCCGCCTCGCGGGCGAGAAACTCGTCGATCAAAAGGGCCCGTCCGGCCAGCCGTCCGGCGGCGGCGGCTTGTGGCTCGGGCACCAGGTCGGGATATTCGTCGCGGAAGCCGAGGATCGCCGAAGGCTCGACCCCCACCAGCGGCTCGGCATCGCTGACGATCGGCTCGAGCTGCACCACGTTCGCCACCGCCAGCGACCTCGCCTCCCGAAGCAGCCCCTTGGAGATCTCCGCTCGCCCGCTTGCCGCATGCTCGGGAAAGACCACCTCGTAGCCGAGGGCCTCGAGCAGTTCGACCGCACGGATGCCGATTCCCGCGTCGAGGGTGTCGGTGAACTCGTCGCGAAAGAAAAACACGCGGCTCCGACGGGGGCCGACCCGCTCCGGGCGAGGCCGACGGGCCTGCCAGGCGGTGAGCGTGGAGGAGGGCAGGGTTGGCAGCGACCGCCGCTGGGCGAAGCCCATGACGGCCTTGAGCAGATGGGAGACGCCGGGGGCGGTGATCAGGAAGTTGGAGAGCCGGGGCACCGCCGCCGCTTGCCGCATCGCGGTGGCGAAGTGGGCCACCAGCCGCGTCCGCCAGGGCACACCGAGCCGGTCGTGCCGCTGCTGCTCGACCTCCGCCTTGAGCCGAGCCATGTCGACGTTGGAGGGGCACTCGCTCTTGCAGGCCTTGCAGGAAAGACACAGCTCGAGCGCCTCGGCCAGCTCCGGGCGGGTCCAGGGGCTCGTGGCCCCGGGGGCCTCGGAGAGCAGCTGCCGCAGCAGGGTGGCCCGGGCACGCGTGGAATCCTGCTCATCGCGGGTGGCCATGTAGCTTGGGCACATCGTCCCCCCGGCAGCCGGGGGCTTGCGGCACTGCCCCACGCCGGTGCATCGCTCAGCCGCCCGCAGCACGCCGCCGGTGTCGGCAAAGCGAAACAGCGTTTCGTACACCGGCCGCGGCCTGCCGGGCGTGACCCGCAGGCTGGTGTCCATCGCGGGGGCATCGACGATCTTGCCGGGATTGAAGATGCCCGCCGGATCGAAGAGCCGCTTGACGGCCACCAGATGGCGGTAGCAGGCCTCGCCGACCATCTCACGGATGAACTCGCCCCGCAGCCGGCCATCCCCGTGCTCACCCGAGAGACTGCCGCGGTATTTCCTCACCAGCGCCGCGACGTCGCTGGCCACCTGACGGAACATCGCCAGGCCCTCGGGGGAATGGAGATCGAAGAGCGGCCGCAGGTGCAGCTCGCCGGCGCCGGCATGGGCGTAGTGCACGCAGTCGATGCCGTACTTCTCGTTGAGCAGCCGGTCGAACTCGGCGATATAAGCCGGCAGATCCTCCACGGCCACCGCCGTGTCTTCCACGATCTCGCGGGGCTTGGCGTCGCCGGGGAGGTTGTTGACCAGGCCCTGGCCGGCACGACGCAGCTCCCACACCTGGCTGCATTCCTCTCCGCGGAGCACCGGGAAGGCATAGCCCAGGCCCGCCTCGCGGAGCCGGGTCTCCAGGTCCGCCATGCCCTCGGCAATCACCGCGGGGTCGGCGTGCTTGAGTTCGACCACGAGCACGGCCCCCGGATCGCCCACGACAAACGACCGGTTGCGGGCCTGCTCGGGATTGTCCTTGGTGCAGGCGAGAATCTTGTCATCGATCAATTCGCAGGCGGTGAGTTCGCAGGCCGGCCCGTCCGCCGGCCTGCCCCGCATCACCACGAGCGTTGCCCGCAGGGCCTCGTCGACGCTGCCGCAGTGGACCACCATCAACGCTCCCGGCGGCGGCAGCGGGATCACCTGCAGCTCGTATTCCACGCCGAACACGAGCGTGCCTTCGGAGCCGGCAAGCAGGCGGCAGAGGTTCAGCGGCCGCAGCTCGCGGGCCTCCTTGGAACTGCCGTCGTCGTCGGCGAAGCAGGAGGACTCGAGCAGGGCGTCGAGGGCGTAGCCGGTGTTTCGCCTGGTCACCTCGGGGCGTGGAAAGCCCTCGCGAATCTCCCGTCGCACCGTCTCTCTGCCGAGCAGGTCCCGCAAGCCTCGATGGATCCGTGTCTCGAGGGAATCGGGGCCCTCGCATTTCGCCGCAAACTCCGCGGTCGAGAGCGGCCCGAAGCGGGCCACCGAGCCGTCGGCGAGGTAGCCCCGCAGGCCGACGATGTGCTCCCGCGTGCTCCCGTAGGCGATCGAGTTGGCCCCGCAGGAGTTGTTGCCGACCATGCCGCCGATCATGGCCCAGCCGGCGGTGGATGTTTCAGGGGCGAAAAAGAGCCCGTGGGGAGCGAGGAAACGGTTGAGATCGTCGCGGATCACGCCGGGCTGCACGCGAACCTGTCGCCGTTCGAGATCGACTCCGAGGATGCGATTCATGTGACGGCCGACGTCGACCACGATTCCCGAGCCGACCACCTGCCCGGCCAGCGAGGTGCCCGCCGCCCGGGGCACCAGCGGAGTCCCCTCGGCCGCCGCAAAACGCACCAGCCGGCCGATATCGGCCTCGGTTTTCGGCAGGGCCACCGCCAGCGGTCGCTGTTGGTATTCCGAGGCGTCGGTGGCGTAGACCGCCCGGGCGAGGTCACCGCTGTACAGATCCCCCTCGAGGCTCGCGGCAAGGGCACGCAACTCGCTGGCAACAGTCCCGGCTGGCTGCATGGTCTCGTCGACTTCGAGGAATCCGGACTCGACCCGTCAACCGTCATCATCGCATCGCCGGAGCCTCCGGAAAACTGGGCACCGCCCGCTTCACGCGGCCAGCGGGGAATCGAGGCCTACCACAGCCCGGGCGGCACTCGGTGGCGTCGATCTGAGGCGGTTTCTGACCGCCACGCCAGCCAGCGGTCGATCATGCCGCTTCCTGCCCGGATTTGCCCGAGAGCGATCCGCGAAATAGTGTCGGGGAAGTCGATTTCAAAAAAGAAAACGCCAGGGAAAACGCCATGTGCGGTAACCAAAACGCCATGCATTGGAAGTCTGTCGTTGCGGTGCGTACCGTCGCAGCCGCGGTCGCCATCGCCGCGGGCGGAGGGGCTGCCGCCGATGAGCCGTCCCTCGAGAGCGTCCTCCAGGCTCCGTCGGCGGAGCTGCTCGAGAAACGAACGATCGTGCTGCGGGTCTCCAAGGCCTTCATCCGGCAGCATACCCCGGCGGTGGTCGATCGCCGCTCACCGGTCGATCGCTGCCTCTTCGGGGCCCGCGTCAACGGCACGGCGATCACCAACGGCCGCCCGGTGATGGTTCGTCACGGCGACGAAAACAACCCGAAGCTCGATCTCCATTTTCGTGGCACGATCGACACCCGCACCGTTGCGGTCAAGGGACCGGTGCGTGTCTGCAGCAGCGGCCACGCGGTTTTCGACGTGCATCGCGTGATCTTCTTCGACGGCTTCGATTTCCGCGAGGGTCCCGAGACCGTGGATCTCTCCTTTACCTCGTCGCTCGACGGAATCGGCACGCCGCCCGGACTCCGCGGTCGGATCGTCCGCCGTGTGGCCGTGCCGCAGATCAATCGACAGCGATCGGCAGCCGACGCAATCAGTCGCGACGACATTCGCCGGGCGGTTCTCGAGGAATTTGGCCGGCACACCGACAAGCTTGTCCGGGATCTCAATGCGAACCTGCCCTGGAAACAGACCGTGGCCATGCTCACCAAGCAGACACCCGGCCGGAAGCGGCAGTTCATCAACAAGCCGCAATGGATCGAGGCCCACTCCAGCCACACCGACAACCCATCCTCGCTGCCGGATGGCTCCGAAGAAATGCGGGCCCCGGTTGAACTGTGGGTGCTCGGTGAGCCGCGGGCCTCGATCAGCGACCGGCTGGTCGAACTGTGGGGTGCCAGCCAGATCGCCTTCAATCGCATTCGCAGAACCCTGACGACCGCCGAGGGCCGCGAAGCCTCGGGCCTCGAGCCGGAGATGGTCGGCGACTGGTGGGTCATCCGCATCGGCGACGACGTGGCCAGCCGCGTCCTCGGCAGCCCGGCGGCCCCGTCATCCGACGCCGCTCGCCACTGACGCCGCCGTGCCAAACCGTCCGCCGTTTGCCGCATGGTCGGTCTGGGCAACCTTCGCCGCCCGGCCGGCGCTGGGCAGCTAGCGGACATGGGCGTGCAACTTGGCCTCACTGCGGCTCGGGGGCGGTGGGAACGTGGCCGCGGATCACGACGTCGGTAAAGTCGTTCATGTCGTCAAATGAACCGATCCCCACACGGCCCGAGGTGAAGGCCGTGTCCCTGACCTGCATCAGCGGCGTCGTCATGTCGTCGAAATAGACCTCGATCGATCCTTCGACGGTGTCGCGAAGGAGTTTCACGGTGTGCCAGCGGTCGTTCCAGGGCACGGGCTTGGTGTTGGTGGTCAGCGGCCGGCGATCGGCCTCATTGACGATCATGATCTGGCCGCTGGCCGGATCGGGCTTTGCCCCGAGATGCACGTAGTAGAAGTGCTGCGGGTCGCGGTAGTTGAAAAATACGCAGCAGTCGCGATGGTTGCCCGTGTCGCGTGTGCTCCTGACGCGAAAGGTGATCAGCGTGTCGGAAAGCTCCAGACCCTTGACCAAGGCCACGTTGTGCGGGCTGCGAACCGGCGGCTGGTAGTCGCTCTTGCGACGGTTGAGGCCCCAGACCGCCCGCTCGCCGTCTCGCCGCAGCGACCAGGCAGCCGGGTCGGTCGGCTCCCAGCGGCCGGCACCGTCGGAGAAATTCTCCTCGAAGACCAGCGGCCAGTCGGGGTCGGCCGCCCTTGCGTGCATGGCCAGGCCGGTGACTGCCGCTGTTGCCGCGAGGGCCGCGACGCTCCACCACACCGACGACCTGCGATCACAAGCGGTTTGCATCATCGAACCTCCCGGAAAAGCCGGCGGCATGCGACTCAGACCTTCCCCGCGTCGGGCACGGCGAAGCCGGGGTTGTTGGGATCCTTCAAAAGGGCATTCGCCTCGTCGGCACGCTCGCCGGTGAATCGCTCACTCGCCGGATCAAAGCTGAGCATCGGCCCGAGACGGTAGGGCTCGCCATCCTCGGGAATCCCCACGCCATCCCGCATGATCTCGTGGAGCGTTTCGAAGTGGCCGGCCGCCTCGGTGTTGCCGCCGAAGCTCGAGGCCTTGGCCGAGAAGGGCACCTCGCGGCCGAGGCGATAGGAGTTGTTCATCAGGTGGCCGAGCACGCAGCCGTAGTGGGCATCCAGGACGTTGCCGTTGGCCGCCGCGGGGTCTCCCGCTCGCACCGCCGCGATGAAGCTCGCCCATTCGCCACCGGGCGTCACCTTGCCGGGCGGGAGATCGAGGTCTTCGGCGGTGTCGCTGCCGGGCCGACGAATCTTGTAGCGACCCTCACCGGTGATCACGCTGCCGTCCTCCAGATAATACTCGTTGTAGACCTGGCTCTTGTAACCCTTGTAGTTCACGTTGCGGACGTTGAAGAGCACCATCTGGCCGTTGGGATACTCGGCCATGGCAAACATGGTGTTCGGGGTCTCGCCCTGGTCATGCCACTTGAAGCGGCCGCCGATCGCCATCGCCCTCACGGGATGGGTCTGATCGTCGTCGATCGCCCAGCGGGCGACGTCGAGCTGGTGGGTGCCCTGGTTGTTGAGATCGCCATTGCCGGTCTTCCAGAACCAGTGCCAGTTGTAATGCACGTAGGCAGGGTTGTAGTGATCGATCACGGCCGGCCCCTTCCAGAGGTCCCAGTCGAGGGTCGCGGGCGGCTGGCCATCGGGCTTGGTGCCGATTCCGCCGCGTAGCTTGCAGCAGTAGCCATAGGCGATCTTCAGCCGCGGCAGCTTGCCGCTTTTGAGGGCCTCGTGGAGCCCGGCGATCCCGGCGTTGCTCCGCCTCTGGGTGCCGTGCTGCACGACGATGCCATATTTCTTCTGAGCCTCCACGGCGACCCGTCCCTCGACCACGTCGTGGCTCAGCGGCTTCTCCACATAGACATGCTTGCCGGCCTGGGCGGCGAGGATCGTCATCAGTGAATGCCAGTGGTTGGGCGTTGCGATCGAAATTGCGTCGACGCTCGGGTCGTCGAGCACCTTTCGGAAGTCCTTCTCGCCCTTGGTCGCAAGCGGCTTGTCGCCCGCCTTCTTCGTGAGGGCTGCGAGCGTGCCGGAGAGCACCCGCTCGTCGGGATCGACCACGTAGGCAATCTCGACGCCGGGCAGTCGCCCGAAGCCGGCGAGGTGGTTTTTGCCCCGGCCATGGCAGCCCACCACGGCGATCCGCACGCGATCGTTGGCGCCGGCGACCGCCCGCGAGGCACGCGTGCCGACAAGCAGCAGCGTCCCGGCGGCACCGGCTGAGGAGAGAAATCGGCGACGAGAGGCGGACGGCGACATGAGGCACCTCGCAGGGCATCGGGAAGACGGTGGCATACGACGTGGCCGACGAGCCATGCACCCGGGCAACCACCGCCAAAAATTCTGGTCATAAGTGTAGCGACGGGGGCAGCGGGCCTGCACGGCTTCTGCTCGAAACCTGTCACCGCGACCATGGAAAACCGGCGGTTCTTGCGGGCATTCGGGGCGACTCGTACAACACACTCCTCGCGTCACCCAAGGGGTTTTCCATGGCCACAGCAACGCTTCCCGGCACATCCGCCAGGCTTCCGGAATCGAAGAATGTCGGCTCCGCCCTCGACCGGGCACTCGACGCCGGCCGCGGCATCCTGCGGCTCTCGCCGACCTGGGTTCCGCGGAGCTTCCTGCACCCCGGCAAGCGGGTGCGGCTGCACCCCGACGACTACTACGCCTACGGCCTTGACCGCGGCGGCATCGACGAGCGGTGGTTTGCCAGCACGACCGAGGCTGCCAACGAGGGCCGCGAGCCCGACGAGGGGCTCTCCTGGTGCGTCTTCGACGGTGAGCGGTTCCAGCTCAAAGATGCCGTCGCCGAAGGCAAGGGCCGGCTGGTCGGCCCCGGCATCTGGGAGCAGTACCAAAAGTGGCCGGTCTACTCCAAGTTTTTCGACAACATGGGGCCGATCCCGCACCACATGCACCAGTCGTTCGAGGATGCCAGACTCGTCGGCCAGGAGGGCAAGCCGGAGAGTTATTACTTTCCGCCGCAATACAACAACTGCGACAACAACTTCCCCTACACCTTCATGGGCCTCGAGCCGGGCACCACGAAGTCCGATCTCCGCCGCTGCCTCGAGAACTGGAACCGCGGCGACAACGGCATCCTCGACCTGGCCAAGGCGTATCGGCTGGAGCGGGGCACCGGCTGGCTGATCCCGCCGGGCGTGCTCCACGCGCCGGGCTCTCTGTTGACCTACGAGCCGCAGTGGGGCAGCGACGTGTTCGCCATGTTTCAGTCACTCGTAGAGGGCCGCGAGGTGCCCTGGAGCCTGCTGGTCAAAGACATGCCCGAGGCGAAGCACCGGGACCTCGATTTCATCATCGGACAGCTCGACTGGGAGAAGAATGTCGATACCCACTTCAAGCAGCACAACCATCTGCGGCCGATCGTCGATGACAAGCGGAGCGGCGAGGGAGTGACCGACCGCTGGATCGTCTACGGCCATGTCGATGGCCGACAGCTCTTCAGCGCCAAGGAACTCACGCTCGAGCCGGGGGCAAAGGCGACGATCACCGACGCCGGCGCCAGCGGCTGGATCACGGTCCAGGGCGAGGGTCGGGTGGGAGTTCACGAGGTGGCCACGCCGACCCTGATCCGCTTCGGCCAGATGACCGCCGATGAACTGTTCATCTCGTCCGAGGCCGCCGCGGCCGGCTACCTCGTGGAAAACACCGGCCCGGGGCCGCTTGTGTCACTGCGTTACTTCGGCCCCGATGTCCACGATGACCTGCCCGTGATCGCCCCGTGAACCGACAGACAGGAAGGATTCCATGAGCCACTCGCTTCCCAAACTCCACAACGCCATGTGGCCCGGTCTTGTCGGCAAGGAGGAGGGCACCGACCACCCGCCGATCAGCCTCGACCGGATGCTCGAACTGACTGCCGCTGCGGAGGTGAACGGCCAGAGGTTCGACGGGATCGACTATTTTCTCTACCTGCCGCACACCGATCCCGATGCCGGCGACGATGAACTCCGTGGCATCGCCGACAAGATCGCGAGCCACGGCTTCAAGGTCGGGTCATTGGTGGCTCCGATCTGGCCGCCGACCGGCGGCGGGGCCGCGATGGGCTCGGCCGAGGAGCGGGGCCGGTTCGTGGAGGCAGTTCGAAAGGCCTGCCGGATCGCGCGGATCTTCAACGAGCACGGCGTGCGACGCTACGGTGTGATCCGCATCGATTCGGCGAGCAGCCCGCAGGACTGGGCGTCTGATCCCGAGGCCAACACGCGTCTGATCGCGGAGACCTTTCGCGAGGCGGGCAAGATTGCCGCCGACCACGGCGAGCGTCTCGCCGCCGAGGGAGAGATCTGCTGGGCTGGAATGCACTCCTGGAAGCACATGCTCCGCACGCTCGAGGAGGTGGGGATGCCGGAGACGGTCGGCTTCCAATGCGACCTCGCCCACACCTATCTCTACCTGCTCGGCTACAACGCCCCCGAACACGCCCTTCTCGAGCCGGGCTATTCCGCGGAGCAGTTCGAGGCGGCCTACACGACCATGGTCGATGCCCTGCGGCCATGGACGATCGACTTTCACGTCGCCCAGAACGACGGCGAGGTGCACGGCAGCGGCTCACACGACAAGACGGGCAAGCACTGTCCTGCCGACGATTCCGCCGGCAAACTCGACATTGTGAAGTGTTCGGGCCGCTGGCTTGAGGGGGCCGCCGACCGCGGCATCCGGCACATCTGCTGGGACGGCTGCATGTTCCCCAATGCCATGCTCGAGGACCCGCACACCTGGAACACGATCCTGGCGACCATGATCGCCGTCCGCGACCAGCACGGCTGGAGCGAACGTGCCACCCATGAGCCGGAATGACCGGCTCAAGTTCGACCCCCACTTTGACCCCACCACCGAGGCGGGATGACTGGCTGAAGCTCGAGGAGCCTTGTGGAGATTTCCCTCCATCCGGCCCTGAACCCGTCGCGGGCCGCTCCGGGAAATATCCTGGCGACGAGACTTCAGCCAGTCATCCCGCCGAACCACGCATCAAAGAACGACCCCCACACTCGTTTCCAACGACCCCACACGCGTTCCCACAACGACCTCGCTCGCAAGGATCCCCACAATGGCACAACCCCTCCGCATCGGCATGATCGGCTATGGCTTCATGGGCCGCGCCCACTCCAACGGCTACAACCGCGTCAAGGACTTCTTCGATCTCGAGTATGAGCCGGTGCTCCAGGCCGTCGCCGGCCGCGACTTCGGCAAGGCCGACGGCTTCGCCAAGCGCTGGGGTTACTCGCGGGTCGAGACCGACTGGAAGAAGCTCGTGGCCGCCGACGACATCGATGTGATCGACATCTGCACTCCCAACAATCTCCACGCCGAAATTGCGATCGAGGCGGCCAAGCACGACAAGGCGATTCTCTGCGAGAAGCCGCTGTCGATGAACGTGGCGGAAGGGGAGCGGATGTGCCAAGCGGTTGAGAAGGCGGGCGTGCCCGCCACCGTCTGGTACAACTACCGTCGCATTCCGGCGGTGACCTTCGCCAAAAATTTGATCGATGCCGGTCGGCTCGGCCGCGTGTTCCACTACCGGGCCGAATTTCTCCAAGACTGGACGATCAACGCCGATTTGCCCCAGGGCGGAGCGGCCCTCTGGCGGCTGGATGCCAAGGCTGCCGGCAGCGGCGTGACCGGCGATCTGCTGGCCCACTGCATCGACACGGCCATTTGGCTCAACGGCCATGTCAAGGACGTCACGGCGATGACCGAGACTTTCGTCAAGGAGCGAACCCACCAGGCTACCGGCAAAAAAGAGAAGGTCGGGATCGACGATGCCTGCTCTTTTCTCTGCCATTTCACCAACGGCTCGCTGGGCCTCTTCGAAAGCACCCGCTACGCCCGCGGCCACAAGGCCCTCTACACCTTCGAGATCAACGGGGAAAACATGAGCATCAAGTGGGATCTCCATGATCTCCACCGACTGCAGATTTTCGACTACTCCGATCGCGGGGTGGAGCGGGGCTGGAAGAACATCCATGTCACCGACAGCGATCATCCTTATATGGACAAATGGTGGGTGCCGGGGCTGGCGATCGGCTACGAGCATTCCTTCGTGCATCAGGTTGCCGATTTTATCGACGCCTACACCAAGGGCGTGCCCTGCCATCCCACCTTCCGCGACGCCCTGGAAACCCAGAAGGTCTGCGATGCGGTGCTTGCCAGCGCCAAGAGCCACGCCTGGGTGAATGTCTGATGACCGCCGCGTCGCCTCCGCGAATTTTGCTGACCACCACCTCCTTTCAAGACACGCCGGGCCGCCACCACGACCTGCTCGCGGACACCGGCTGGGAGCTGGTCACCGCCCGCGGGCCGCTTGGCGAGGCGGAGACCGCCGGGCTCCTCGGCGAGATTGACGGCTACATCTGCGGCGACGATGCGATCACCCGGGCGGTGCTCGAAAAGGCCCGGCCGCGGCTGAAGGTGCTGAGCAAGTACGGCATCGGAGTCGACAAGATCGACGTTGCCGCCTGCACCGATCTCGGGATTCCGCTGCTCTTCACGCCGGGCGTCAACCACACCACGGTTGCCGAGCACACGTTCCTGCTGCTGCTCGCCCTGGCCAAGCATCTGCCCTTTCATGTCGATTCGACCCGGGCCGGCAGGTGGCAGCGACAGACCGGCCGCGAGATCATGGGGAAGACGATCGGCATCGTCGGGCTCGGTCGGATCGGCCGCGAGGTGGCCGGGCGGGCCAGGGCGTTCGGGATGAACGTGGTCGCACACGACCTTTTCTGGGACGAGGCCTTCGCCGCCGAGTGTGGCATCGGGCGGGCGAGGTCGCTCGAGGAGCTGTTTGCCTCGGCCGATGTGATCTCGCTGCACACCAACCTCACCGACGACACGCGAAACCTGATCCGCCGAGAGACCATCGCCACGATGAAACCAGGCGTGATCATCCTCAACTGCGCCCGCGGCGAGATCGTCAACACGGCCGATATCGCGGCCGCGCTCGAGAGCGGCCGCGTGGCCGGCTACGGCACCGACGTGCTTGACAGCGAACCCCCCCCGCCCGACCACCCGCTCCTCTCGATCCCCAACTGCATCGTGACCCCGCATGTCGGCTCGCGGACGCTGGAGAGTGTCGAGCGGCAGGCGGTGGCCGCCGTGACCAACCTGGTCAATGCCATGCGGGGCGAGAAGCCGCTCGCCCAGATCAATCCCGAAGTTGCGGTCACCAGACATGTCTGACTCCTTCCATGTCGTTCCCGTCTCGCTCCACGAGGAGATCGTCCGTGGCGGCTACCTCGCCCGCGGCTTCGATGCCGCCGAGGCGGAGCATGCGGCCCGGCTTGCGACCGCGGCCACGCGGCATGGCATCCGCACTCACAACGCGATCAAAGCCCTGCATCTCGACGACCTCTTCGGTTCGAAGGCCGGGGGCTGCCGGCCGGGAGCGGTGATCCGCCGGCTGCCGGGCCGCTTCGAGGCGGCCGAGGTCTGGGATGCCGAGAAGAAGCTCGGTCAGGCGGTCGCCTGGGAGGCGATCGACCGCTGCATGGCCCTCGCCGATCGTTATGGCAGCGGCACCGTCTCGGTGGACAACGCCTTCCATTACCTCTGGGGCGGCGGCTATGTGATGGAGGCGGCAAGGCGGGGCTACCTGGCCTACACCAACTGCACTGCTTCGCTGGCAGAGGTGGTCCCCTTTGGCGGCCGGTTTCCCACACTCGGCACGAATCCGCATTCATGGGGCTTTCCCACGACCGACGCGGTCGGCTTCCCGGTGGTCGTCGACTGGGCCACGAGCGTGGTCGCCATGGGGCGGGTGCAGCAGTTTCAGCGGGAGGGCAAGGCTCTGCCGCCGGCTGCGGCCGTCGATGCCCGTGGCAATCCCACCACCGACCCCCACGCCGCGGCGGCGCTGCTTCCTTTCGGGGCCCACAAGGGCTACGGCCTGGCCCTGATCAATGAACTTGTGGCGGCCCTCATCGGCGGTTCGCTGCCGACGAAGCGCAGTCGCGAGCCGCAAGCCGGGGAGAAGCAGACCTGCAACTTCTTTTTTCAGGTGATCCATCCCGAGGCGCTCAGTTCGGGAGCCTTCGCCGGCGGACGCACCCAGTCGGAAAACCTGCAGGCCGTGCTTGCCGACATTCTCGGCCATGGCAACGAAACCTGCCTGCTGCCCGGCCAGCTCGAGGCCGAGGCGGCGGCCCGCAGCGATGCCGCCGGCGGCCTGCTCTTCTCAGCCGCGGAAATCGAGGCTCTCAACGCGATCGCGACCGAGGCAGGCTGTGAGCCGCTCAATCCGTCAACCCTGCCCCGCGTCTGAACCGCACGTCAACCAATCAATTTGTATATTGCGGCGTACCGAACAGAGTTGATCGGCGCCCCCCCGCCAAGGACCCCGGATGCTCCCGCTCAAGCCCCCCGACCGTTGCACCTTCGATGAGGTCTCCCTGGGGGAGGTGATGCTCCGTCTCGATCCCGGCGAAGGCCGGATCCGCACCGCCCGCCACTTCCGTGCCTGGGAGGGTGGTGGGGAGTACAACGTGGCCCGCGGGCTGCGGAAGTGCTTCGGGATGAACACGGCCCTCGTCTCGGCCTTCGTCGACAACGAGGTCGGCCACCTCATCGAAGACTTCATCATGCAGGGAGGCGTGAACACCGACTTCCTCCTCTGGCGGGACGACGATGGCATCGGCCGCAGCGTTCGCAACGGCCTGAATTTCACCGAGCGGGGCTACGGGATTCGCGGCGCGGTGGGCGTTCCTGACCGCGGCCACACCGCAGCCAGCCAGATGCAGCCGGGGCAGGTCGACTGGGAGCATCTTTTCGGCACCCTCGGCGTGCGGTGGTTCCATACCGGTGGAATTTTTGCGGCGCTCTCCGAATCGACCGCCGAGGTGGTGCTCGAGGCGGTCACGGCCGCCGGTCGGCACGGCACGATCGTTTCCTACGACCTCAACTATCGCCCCAGTCTCTGGAAGTCGATCGGCGGGCAGGCCAGGGCCCGCGAGGGGAACCGCGAGATCGCCCGCCATGTCGACGTGATGATCGGCAATGAGGAAGACTTCACCGCCTGCCTCGGCTTTGAGGTGGACGGAGTCGACACGCTCGCCACGGTCGAGGCCGCGGCCTTCAAGGCGATGATCGCCTCGGCGGTCGCGGACTACCCCAACTTCAAGGCTGCCGCCACCACGCTCCGCCGCGTGATCACCGCCACGAGAAACGACTGGTCCGCGATCCTCTGGCATGAGGGATCGATTTACGACAGCCGGCAATATCCCGACCTCGAGATTCTCGATCGCGTCGGTGGCGGCGACAGCTTCGCCAGCGGCCTGATCTACGGGTTTCTCCAGTTCAACGATCCGCAGCAGGCGGTCGACTACGGGGCGGCCCACGGGGCCCTCGCCTCGACCACCCCCGGCGACACCTCGATGGCCACCCTCGCCGAGGTCGAGAAGCAGATCGCCGGCGGCGGGGCCAGGGTGGTTCGCTAGCAGACTGTGGAACAGGTCTGCCGCCGCAGGACGCGGGCGTTTGCCACCAGCCGGCTCAACCGGCCGGCCAGGTCACGCGGCCGGCGGTCGTGGTGCGAATCGAGTAGATCACCCCGCCGGCGGTGATGAAGAGTGTCTTCAGGTCGTCACCACCGAAGCAGCAGTTGGTCACCTCGTCGGTGGGCACCTGCAGGAATTCCAGCAGCCGCCCCTCCCCGCTGAAGACATAGATGCCACCCTTGACGTCATCGGCCGGCTCGGCGGGCGGTTTGGGCCGGTTGAGACCGGCGGCCACGTAGAGCCGCCCGTCCATGTCTTGCTTGATTCCGTCGGGGCCCCGGCCTCGGCCCCAGTCGTGGAGCAGCCTCCGCGAGCCCGCCACGACCGTGCCATCGGCCCGGAGATCAAACCGCCAGAGCTTACGCGGGCCGTCGACGATGTCGTTGACGTTGTCGGCCACGTAGAGCGTTCGATCGTCCGCTGAAACAAGCACCCCATTGGCGCGACCGACCTCGCGGCCGATCACACGGGCGACCGTACCATCCGGATCGATCCGGTAAACGCCTTCAATCGCCTCCCCCTCTGAATCCCGCTGTTCGAGGTCGTCTCGCGGGCCGTAGCGGGGATCCGAAAAATAGATTCGCCCCCGCGAGTCGAGGCTGAGGTCATTGGGGGAGTTGTATCGCCGGCCCTCGAAATTTTCGGTGAGCACCGCAAGCGTGCCGTCGGCGAGGGTCCGCGTGATCCGTCGCGCGGCCTGCTCGCATGCCAGCAGCCGTCCCTCGGGATCGAAGAGCAGGCCGTTGGTGCCCGCCGCCTTCCGCGCGACGCTCACCGTGCCATCCGCGGCAAGCCGGTTGATGTCACCGTTGCCGCTGGTGAAGAGTCCGAGCCGGGGATCCCAGGCGGGCCCCTCGCCCCCCACGCCGTTGCAGGCTTCGACGGTGAGCTTTGCAGCGGGCTGGAAAACCGACATCGATTCCTCCGCGGCGGTGATGCCCGAGGGGACGACCCAGGCTGCGGCCGAGATCACCGCAAGCAGGATTCCCGCAGTTGAAAAATGACTCACGGCATGTCTCCTTCGTCGATCCGTTCCACGCGGCCGACCACGACACCGTAGCAGACGGCACCGGCAACCGCCGTGAGCCCGATGAAGCTGATCGCCGGCGAGAAATCCTCCCCCTGCACCAGCCAGCCGATCGCCAGCGGCACCCCCACGCTCGCCAGATTCCCCAGGAAATTGAACATCCCGCCGGTCAGCCCGATCAGCCTCGCCGGGGCGATCGCGGAGACGAGGGACCAGCTGATCGAGGCCAGTCCGTTGCCGAAAAATGCCAGGGACAAAAAGCCGATCACCAGCGTCGGGCTTTCCACGAAGTTGGCGCCGACGATGCTCGTCGAAATCAGCAGACCGACGATGATCGGCAGCTTGCGGGCCAGTCCCAGCGAGCAGCCGCTCCGCACCAGGAAATCGGAAAACGCCCCGGAACACAGCACGCCCACAAAGGCGGCCAAAAACGGCAGCGATGCCAGCAGCCCGACCTTGATGAAGTCCATGCCGCGGTAGCTCACGAGGTAGGTCGGAAACCAGGTGAGGAAGAACCAGAGCGTGGATGTGAGGCAAAACTGTCCGAGGTACATGCCCCACAGCTTGCGGTGGGAGAGCACCGTCACGAGGTCGGCCCAGCGGAAGGGTTGCCGCGTTTGCCGGACTGCCTGCAGGTCGACAAGCCCGCCTCCCTCGCCGATCAGGGCAAGCTCCGCGTCGTTGGCGTAGGAGGCCTCCCGCGGCTCGCGATAGACGGCATACCAGATTGCCGCCCAGAGCAGACCGACCCCACCGGTCACGAGAAACACCGTCTGCCAGCCGAACGACTGCTGCAGCCCGATCAGGACCGGGGTCAGAAATGCCAGCCCCACGAACTGACCGGAAGTGTAGAAGGCGATTGCCGTGGCCCGCTCCCGCTCGGGAAACCAGGCCGTGACCACCCGGTTGTTGATCGGATAGGCGGGCGCTTCCAGGCCGCCGACCGCAAGCCGCAGCGCGACCAGCCCGGCCACGCTGCCGACGAAGCCCAGGGCCATCGTGGCCAGCGACCACAATGCGATCGCCGCGGGGTAGAGCAGACGCGGCGCGATCCGATCGACCAGCCAGCCTCCCGGCACCTGCAGAGCCGCGTAGGTCCAGCCGAAGGCCGAGAGCACGAGTCCCATCTGCCTCGAATCGATCGCCATCTCCTCGGCCAGCCGCGGGGCAGCCACGGAGAGATTGCTGCGATCGAGATAGTTGATCACGACCGTCACGAACAGCAGCACCCCGACCAGGTAGCGGCCCCGGGATGCCTGTGGGCTCTCGTGGAGCGACTCGCTCATGCCGGCTCCCTCACCACTCCGCGAAGCTGCCGTCGGCGTGCCGCCAGACGGGATTCCGCCACCGATGGCCCACCGCCGCCCGCTTGCGAACGTAGGCCTCGTTGACCTCGATCCCCAGCCCCGGCCCGGCGGGAATCGCCACCTGCCCCTCGGCATAGGCAAAGACCTCGGGATTGGTGACGTAGTCGAGCAGGTCGTTGGTCTGGTTGTAGTGAATCCCGAGGCTCTGCTCCTGAATGCAGGCGTTGTAGCAGACCGCGTCGAGCTGCAGGCAGGCCGCCAGGGCGATCGGGCCAAGCGGGCAGTGCAGGGCAATCGCCACGTCATAGGCCTCCGCCATCGCCGCGATTTTTCTCGTTTCCGTGATGCCGCCGGCATGGGAGGGATCCGGCTGGAGAATGTCGACATGCCCCGCCTCGAGGACCCGCTTGAAATCCCACCGTGAGTAGAGCCGCTCGCCCGCGGCGATCGGGGCGGAGGTGACCCGGGCCACCTCCGCCAGGGCCTCGGCATGCTCGCTCAGAACCGGTTCCTCGATGAACAGGAGATTGAACGCGTCGAGCTCTTTGGCGAGCACCTTCGCCATCGGGCGATGCACCCGCCCGTGGAAATCGACCGCGATGCCGAACCGCGGCCCGGTCGCCTCTCGGATCGCCGCCACGTTGGCCACGGCCTGCTCGATCTTCTCGCGGCTGTCGACAAACTGCATCTCCTCGCAGGCATTCATCTTGACCGCCGTGAAGCCGGCGGCTGCCCGCTCGGCCGCCGCGGCGGCAGTGTCGGCCGGACGGTCACCACCGACCCACGAATAGACGCGGATTGAGTCGCGAACCCGACCGCCGAGCAGTTCGTGGATCGGCACGCCAAGCCAGCGACCCTTGATGTCCCAGAGCGCCTGATCGATGCCCGCCAAAGCGCTCATATGGATCGCCCCGCCACGATAGAAGCCTCCGCGGTAGAGCACCGTCCAGTGGTCCTCGATCCTCCGCGGATCCTTGCCCACGAGATAGTCGGCAAGTTCCTCGACCGCCGCGGCCACGCTTGCGGCCCGACCCTCGACCACCGGCTCACCCCAGCCGGCGACGCCCTCGTCGGTCTCGATCTTGAGGAAGCACCAGCGGGGTGGCACGAGAAAAGTTTCGAGCTTGGTGATCTTCATGGCGGCATCATCCGGAGCGTGTTGTCTGGCGGACACTTCGCCAGGCCTCGACAAAAGCCCCGCCTCGGCGAGCGGTCTCGCGGGGATCGCGGCCGGCGGCGTAGAGGGCCGATCCAAGCCCGAAGCCGTCGGCCCCGGCGGCAAGATAGCCCGAGAGCGATTCCGGAGAGATTCCGCCCACCGGCACCAGCGGCAGCGTGTTTGGAAAGACCGCCCGCCACGACTTGATGACGCGTGGAGGCAGCTGCTCGGCCGGAAAGAGCTTGAGCAGATTGGCACCGGCCGCAACCGCCGCAAATCCCTCACCAGGCGTCGCCACCCCGGGAGCCGAGACGAGCCCGGCCGATACGGTCGCTTTGATGACGTCGGCGTCGGCGTTGGGCGAGACCACGATCCGGCCGCCCGCCGCGGCCACGGCTGCGACCTGCCCGGGCGTGAGCACCGTGCCGCAGCCGATGGTCGCATCCCGGCCAAGCTCGGCGGCGAGCCGGGCGAGGCTCTCCAACGGCTCGGGGGAGTTCAAGGGAATCTCGATCACTCGAAACCCGACGTCGAACAGCCCGCGGCCCACCGCCACCACTTCGTCAGGCGTGATGCCCCGCAGGATCGCAATCAGCGGCAACGATGCGAAGTGTTCGCGAAAGTGATCGATCGCTTGCTCGCTCATGCGGCCGCTCCCTTGGAGGCAGCTTCGGCGATCATCCACAGACCCGTCGGGGCCGTTTCACCAAGCAGCCGCACGCCGCTGATTCCGCAGGCCCGACAGGCCCGCAGGTAGCGGTCGCACAGTGCCGCCTCCCCGGCGATCGCGATCGCCGGAAGGCTTGCGGTCCCACCCGCCGCGGCTGCCGCACACCGGATCTCCTCACCCACGAGCAGCCCCGAGAGATACTCGAGCGTGTCGGCCTCGGCGAGGCTCCCTGTGAGCATCAGGCTGCGGGCGGAAAAAAGCCGCGGGCTGAGGCCGGCCGGCCCGCTCTCCCGAACAGCCGCCACTCCGCGATCAAAGGCGGCAGCACCGTCGCGTGGCCCGCCTGCCACCTGCCGGGCCGGATCACCGAGAATCGAGTGGTCCCGCAGCACGGCAAACAGCTCACCGGTCATGAAAGTCTGGAAGCCTTCGATTCGGCCCTCGCGGATCGCGACCCACTTGCTGTGGGTGCCAGGCAGCACAAGCAGCGAATCTTCGCCCAGTGACGGCTCGCCGGCCACCGCCCCGGCAGCCTGCGTCTCCTCGCCCCGCAGCAAATCAGGCGGCCGCCCGCCGCGACCATCGCCAACGCAGATCAGCCCCGGGATGATCCGCAGCGTGCCCAGCGGAGTCGTCACCGTGGCGAGACCCGCGGCGAGCTTGGAAAGTTCGGCCGGGCACTCGACGTAGGCCGCCTCCTTCCATCCTCCGCGGCTGCCCACCATGCCCGAGGCGATCATCGGCAGGCCGGGGCTCGCCGAGAGCCAGTCGCCGGCGATTCCACGGACCGCCTCATCGAAGCCGCCGGGCGGCAGCTGCCGAATGCCCCACGGTCGGTGTCGCTGCTGGAGCAGTCGTCCTCCGGCGGCGATCAGGTAGCCGCGGAGCGACGTGGTGCCCCAGTCGAGGCCGACGAGTCGGGGCTCGGTGGGCGTGTCGGGGCTGTCGGGAGGCGGGCATACCATGGCAGGCGGTATGATCGATGCTGTGAAGACGCATGAATAGACGCATGTTTTTGATGCGGGATTTCCGCGGTCGGCCGCGTGGCCGAGTGATCCTGACGGAGCCGATCATCCGTGAATCGTCCTTGCCGCAGAGCATCTCGAGCCGGCACCCCGCTCCCGGCCATAACTGTGGTGGCCGTCTGGCTGTTGATGCCGGCGGCTGCGGACGCCGCGGGGGAGGAGCACCCGGGGCTTGCCATCTTCCGCGAGCACTGCCAGGACTGCCACGGCGAGGGCGGCAGCGGCAGCGACACCAAGCCCGAGCCTCTCGTTGGCGATCGCTCGCTCTCGCAGCTCGCCGGCTACATCGAGCAGGCGATGCCCGAGGGCAGCCCGGAGGCCGTCGCCGGCGAGGCGGCGAGGCAAGTGGCCGACTACATCCATGGGGCTTTCTATTCAGCACTCGCCCGCGACAGGAATCGCCCCGCCCGCGAGCAGCTCTCCCGGCTGACGGTCAGACAACACCGCGAATCGCTCGCCGATCTCGTCGGCAGCTTCGGCGGCCACCCGCCGGGCATCGATCCGGCCCGCGGGCTTCGCGGGGAGTATTTCTCCGATCGCAACTTCGACCGCAAGCGGCTCATCTTCGAGCGGACCGACCGTCGGGTCGACTTCGACTTCGGCATCGAGGGGCCCGACCCGGAACAGTTTCGCCCCAACCGCTTCGCGATCCGCTGGCTCGGGTCGATCGTGCCGCTGGAGACGGGAGAGTACGAGTTCATCGTCCATTCGCCCCAGAGCGTGAAGCTGGCGGTGAACACGGCCTGGAACGAGCCGCCGCTGATCGATGCAACCGTCAGCTCCGGCGATAGCCACGAGCATCGCGGCCGGCTGTTCCTGCTCGGCGGGCGGGCCTACCCCATACGGCTCGAGTTTTCCAAGGCCAACCAAGGGGTCGACAACAAGGACCACGAGCCATCGCGGCCGGCCTTCGTCAAACTTGCCTGGAAGCCGCCGCATGGCGTGGAGGAGGTGGTTCCCCCGCACTGCCTGATTCCCCGCGATGCCCCCCCGAGCTTCGTGGCGGCCACCCCGTTCCCGCCCGATGACCGCAGCATCGGCTACGAACGGGGCACGAGCGTCTCGCAGGCCTGGCTGGAGGCCGCCTCGGCGGCCGCGATCGAAACTGCCGACTACGTGGTGGATCATGCCGACCGCCTCGCCGGCGTCTCACGGGATGCCGGCGACCGCCGCGAAAAGCTCGAGGCCTTCGCCGGGCGTTTCGCCGAGCGGGCCTTCCGCCGACCGCTGTCAAAGATTCTGCGCGGGCTGATCGTGGAAAGACCCTTCGCCGAGGCCCCTGATCTTGATTCTGCCGTCAAGCGGTCGGTCTTTCTGGCTACGACGTCGCCGCGGTTTCTCTACCGCGGCCTCGCTTCGGCGGCCGCTCAGGCAGGTGAGCCGAAAGCCGACAGCTATGACGTGGCCGAGCGGCTTTCCTTCGGGCTGTGGGATTCCCTGCCCGACCGCCAGCTGCTCGAGGCCGCCGCGAAGGGCCAGCTGTCCACCCCGCAGCAGGTCGCAGCCCAGGTGCGGCGGATGCTCAGCGACCGTCGCAGCCGGGCCAAGCTGCGAGACTTTCTGATGCACTGGCTGCGAGTCGACGACTCACCACAGCTCGTGAAAGACTCGTCCCGTTTCTCCGCTTTCTCACCGGCCGTCGCGGCGGGCCTGCGAACGAGCCTGCAGCTGTGGCTCGACGAGGTCCTCTGCGGAGAGCATCCCGACTTCCGCCGGCTCTTCACCGACAAGCAGGTCTACCTCGACGGCCGGCTGGCCGCTCTCTACGGCGCACCGCTGCATGCCGACGCGGAATTCCGTCCGTTGTGCATCGATGACGGCCGCCGGGCCGGCCTCGTGACCCATCCATACATGCTCAGCGTGCTCGCCTACGCCGATTCCTCATCGCCAATCCACCGCGGCGTGTTCCTGGCCCGCAGTCTTTTCGGCAACGTGCTTCGGCCCCCAAAAGACGCGGTCTCACCGCTGGCGCCGGAACTCCATCCCGACCTCACGACCCGCCAGCGGGTGGCCCTGCAGACCAAGGCCGTGGCCTGCCAGACCTGCCACACCATGATCAACCCGCTGGGCTTCGCGCTGGAGCAGTTCGACGCGATCGGTCGCTTCCGCACCACGGAGAGAATCGGAGGGGTCGAGCGACCTGTGGATGCCTCCGGCTCCTACCTGCCACGAACTGGCGAGCGGATCGAGTTTGACGGGGGCCGCGAACTGGGGCTGGCGGTGGCAGCCAGCCGTGACGCCCGGGAGGCGTTCATCACCGACCTTTTCCATGCGGTCGTCAAGCAGCCGGTACGGGCCTGGGGCCCACACACGCTCGAGACACTCGACGAAAGCTTCGTCGCCCACGGCCACGACATCCGCCGGCTCCTGGTCGATATCATGCTGATTGCCTGGCAGCCCCCAAACTCTCAGCGGAGATGAGTCATGAGCCACCGTTCCATTCTCAGTCGCCGGGATCTGCTCGCCCGTCTCGGGGTCGGCTCGGCCGCTCTGCCGTTTCTCGGCAACCTGCCGAGCCTCGCCGGTGAGCCTGCCGGCAGGCCGAAGCGGCTGGTGATCGTGTTCACCCCCGACGGCATCGTGAAGAAGAACTTCTGGCCCGCTGAGGAGGGTCCCTTCGGCGAACGGCCACTGCCGCCGATTCTCGAGCCACTGGCGGCCTTCAAGGACCGGCTGCTGACCCTGGAGGGCGTCCACAACCGCATCGCCGGCGACGGCGACGGCCACATGCGGGGCATCGGCTGCCTGCTGACGGGGATCGAATTGTTCCCCGGCAACATCCAGGGCGGCAGCGACACGCCCGCCGGGTGGGCCAGCGGGCTGTCGATCGACCAGGAGATCAAGGGCTTCCTGCAGGCCCGTCCGCAGACAGCCACCCGCTTCGGCTCGCTCGAGTTCGGTGTGCTCGTGCCCGACCGCGCCGACACCTGGACCCGCATGGTCTACGCCGGGCCCAACAAGCCGCTCACGCCCGTCGATGATCCCTACCAGATGTATGCCCGGCTCTACGGGCAGGTGCGGGACCGGGAGAACATGCAAAGTGTGCTCGATGAACTCGGCGAGGATCTTGCCGCGGTTGCCGCCCGCCTGCCCGCCGCCGATCGCCGCATCCTCGAGGAGCACACCGAGCTGGTGCGATCCTTTGAGCAGCGGCTCGCGGCCGAACACCAGACGCGGCCACACGAGGTCCCGACGCTCGAGCACAACGTGGTCGAGCAGAACGATTCCATGCCCAAGATCAGCCGGATGCAGATCGAACTGCTTGTGGCCTCGCTCTCGGCGGGCTTCACCAGCGTGGCGACCCTGCAATACACCAACTCCGTCGGTCAGCCTCGCATGCGGTGGCTGGGGATCGAGGAGGGGCAGCACGATCTCTCGCACAAGCCCAACAGCGATGCCGACGCCCAGGAGAAGCTGACTCGCATCAACGCCTGGTATGCCGGTGAGATCGCCCATCTTGCCACCCGACTCGCCGCGACCCCCGAGCCCGGCGGCGAGGGCTCGCTCTTGGACAACACGACCATTCTCTGGACCAATGAGCTCGGCGAGGGCAACTCCCACACCCACCAGAACATTCCCTGGGTTCTCGTGGGTGGCGGGCTCGGCCTGCGAACCGGGCGGGCGATGAAACTCCCGGGTGTGAACCACAACCGGCTCCTGCTGAGCATCGCGCATGCGATGGGCCACGAGTCGCTCGAGAGTTTCGGGAACCCCGACTACTGCGGCGACGGCCCGCTGACGGGGCTGACCTGATCGGGCCGGTGACCGGCCCCACCGCGGCCATGCAGCAGACCCAAAGCACCCGGCCCGTCGTGCTGGCGATCCTGGCCGCAGCCTTCGCAACCACGGCGGTGATCGGCGTGGCGAGCCTTCGGCAGTGGGCCGGCTGGGGTGGTGGCCGATCCGGAGGGTTCGTGGTCGTGGGACGCTCGATGCTTCCCGACCTGCGGCCCGGCGACGTGATCCCCGCTGCCGGCTCCATGGAGCCGGCTCGGCCGAGCAGGATTCGCCCCGAGCGATTCCAGCGGTGGGTCGTCGAGCTGCCTGAGGGCACCACGGTGGTCAAACGGGTGGCTGGCCTGGGTGGTGAGCGAATCGAAATCCGCGGCGGTGATCTGTTGGTCGATGGCCGACGGCTGCTCAGCCCCCCGGCACTGCTCGCCGAGACGGCCGTGGCCGTCAGCGGGGGAAGCTGGCAGCGGCGAATCACTCCGGGCAGCGACTCACTCGAATACCGACACCTGCTGGTCGATCCCTCGCGACCGGTGAACGACCCCTTGCGAATCGTTCCCGGGCCGATCCATGACTCGATGCCTGACGACCCCGCCGAGGGCCGTCGGCTATCGGTGGTCGCTGACTTCGGCCTCGCCGCCGTGCTGCGGCCCGAGGCGGCACGGAGATTCACCGCAGCCGGGCATGCTGCCTCGCTGATCGTGCGACTGGGTCGTCAGGGGGTCCGCTGGCCGCTGCCGTCAAATGGTCGCTGGGCCTTCCTCGCCGGGAGGCTCGACGGACGAATCGTGGGCCTCGCCTGGCAGCCAACCACCGACCATTTCGACCGCCGGGGCTTGTTCCCCGCCGGCATGCCCGACCGCTGGGACGTGGTCGCGGAGGTGCCGCCACCATCCGATCCCCGTCAGCCGGTTCGCCTCTCGATCGGCATCGACTGCGGCGACGTCGACTCGACCGGAATTGCAGGTGGAGGGGTGCCGCCGATGGCCCAGCCATCCTCCGATGCGGCTGTCGTTGCTCGCGATGCGGTTGTTGGCGATGTCTTTGATGCGGTGGTGATTTGGCGGGGGCAGCATCTTCTCCCCGCGGCCAACGCGGGGAGTTGGGACGTGGGTTCAAACCAGGTTTTCCTTCTTGGCGACCACCCCTCCGCCAGTCGCGACTCGCGTCACTTCGGCCCGGTAGACGAGGTTCACCTTCGGCGCCGTCTCCCTTGACGTGCCGTCTCCCTTGACGTGCCGCCGAAATCACCAGCCCGGTGAATCCGCCCCTCCATCCTTGTGAAGACTCTTTTTCAACGGGGATCTCCCGTAAGGGGAGCCGCCTCTGGCTCATCCGTGCCCGCTCTCCACCACCACAACGGTGATTCCCTGGCGAGGCCCGCGATTCGCCGCCGGTGATTTCTTTCTTGACGCAACCACTGCGTCCGCAAGAACTTGCATGACGTCTTTGCGGCATGCCGGGGCTTTGGCACGCCATCTGCGTTTCCTTCTTCGCAGTCACAAAAACTCAGCTCACTCGTGTGGCAGTTCCATCGAGTGAGCCGCGTGGGATTCTGCGACAGGAGATTCGCGATGATGGTCGTAGCTACCGGCTTGGTTGATGATGTGGTCGGAGATTCCGAGCTTGGGGCGTTCGGAGTCGGCCGCCGAGGCGACTACCCGTCATCCCGCAGTGACTGCTTGATCGTCTGCGGTGATCCGGCCGAACGCAAGCGTCTCGCCACAGCCGCCGCCCTTGCCGGTTGGGAAAACTCGACGCGTCCGGCCAATCGGTTCGAACTCCGCGAGGCCGCCGATAGCGACTTCCTGCTCGCCTTCATCGACATCTGCTCACCGCTGGGGGAACGAGTCAGCGACACCATCGAGATCGCTGAGGAACTCGCGGCCCGGCCTGAAACGCTGACGGTGATCAGCGGCTCAGAAGGGAGCATCGACGATGAGTTGTGGGCCCGGCAACTGGGCATCTGGCTCTATCTACCCGGCTGCAGCCACGGCGACAGCCTCACGAGCCTCTTCGTCGAGGCCCGTCGGCTTTGTCTGCCTGCGGCCATGTCGCTCGGCAATGACTGAATACGGCCCTGAGACCTGATTTCAACGCTTTTACCCGGCAAATGTTTCGAATTTTTTCAGACCCTTCCATTCTCAAGGAGCAGTCACATGACCACGTCTTCCTACGCCTTCGACCACGACCTGGAGCTTGATGACTCCGCGACCGACGCTCGGATCCGCGACCGCCGCTCCAACGATTTCAACACCCGCCGCCAGTCGCGACCCAAGCTCAACAAGTCGCGGCGGGGCCCCTCGCAGGTCAACGGCATTCACCGCCGCCGCAACAAGCGGCTCGCCTGGTAATCCCCGCTTCGAAGGGAAGAGTCGATTCATACGCGGAGCAACGACACGTCAACAGACATTGAGTGAACGATGGCTATTTCATCCTCCCCAGCGGGACGTACCCGCCGTGGTCGTATTTCCCGGCTTCGGCGGCGGCTTTCACCGCGTCGTCTTCGTGACCGGCTCACCCGTCACGCCAGACGGCGTGTGGCGAGGCGGGCAAGGCGACGCCGGGTCTGGATGCACAGCGACCCGCCGGATCTGCGGGGAAGTTCCAGAACAACACAACGTCCCAAAGTGAACGACACACATGGTTTCTGCGCACCTACCAAAGAAGGCATACCGATGATTGGCGACAGCACGGTCTACCGCACCCTCAAACTGCTCTGTGTTGCAGCGGCCATGCTGCCAGGAACCCCTGCAGTTGCCGGGTCGATCAGCTACACCGATCCGGGTTTCACGAGCGGTCCCCATGTCCAGTTTCTCAACGTCCGCGAGGAATGGGATGACGAAATGAACCGCTCGACCGACCCGGTATTTACGCCACCTCCCCCCACAGTGACGTCGGTGCCGTTTGGAACGCGCCTCACACTCGAGCCGGAATCGTTCTCGGAAGTCAAAACTGACAGCCTGAGTGAGATTGACATTGAATCGAAGCGGTCAAATTTCCGGATGGACGTGCGGGCTTCCGGCGCGAGCAACGATCCTGACATCGCCGGCTACGCCCTGGACACCCTCTCGTTCACACTCGGGGGTGAACTGTCAGTGTGGGCCCCATTAACGAGTCCGCCCGTCGATTCGTACGCATCCTCCGGAGTCTCGGCGTCATACTCGTTGGTGTTGAAATCGATCAATTGGACCGACGTGGCAGCAATCACGGTCGACCGCGCCGCTCCCTTCACGGTGACCAGCGGAGATTTGGAGCGGTCCGAGAGCGGCGGGTTTTCCGTGAACCAAGTCGGTGCGTCAGCCAAAGAAAATTACACTTTCAACAGCAACGTCACGCTCAATCAGGATGATCTGAAGGTTCTCTTTGGAATCACCGACCCGGATTCCTACATCACTGAGGTTGCCATCGCCTACACCGCCGATATTTCAGTAGCCGGCATCTACGGTGAGGGATACGGCAAAGTCCTCAATCTGGGAATCACAGCGACCGGGCAGCCGATCGCGGTCCCCGAGCCCTCGACGCTCGCCATGTTGGGCCTGGGCGCCATCGGCCTGATCATCAGCTTCGCTCAGCCGAGTCGCGGCAGCATCCGATCAG
>CAZRKH010000074.1:0-18278 GCA_964600785.1 uncultured Chitinophagaceae bacterium | reverse complement strand
TCTACGGGGAGGCGGTCGAGCCTGCCGCCGAGAGCCACCCGGCCGATCCGGTGAGCCCCTACGGGATCACGAAGTGGGTCGGCGAACGCTACCTGAAGTTTTATGCCGCCGAGCATGGGCTCGCCGCGGTGGCCCTGCGGTATTCGAACGTCTACGGTCCACGGCAGAATCCCCACGGCGAGGCGGGAGTGGTGGCGATCTTCTGCAAGAAGCTGCTTGCGGGAGAGCCCGCGACGATCAACGGTGACGGAAGGTATGTCCGCGACTACGTCTTTGGCGAGGATGTGGCCGCGGCCAACCTCGCGGCCCTCACCGCGACCCGGCCAACAGTCGAACCCGGCCGACTGGTGAGTCTCAATATCGGCACGGGCGTCGGCACCGATGTCAACGTCCTGGAGGAGAAGATTCGCTCGGCCATCGGACTCAAGCGCGGCGTCGATCCCGCGGCCCTGCCCGGACCGCTGCACGGCCCGCCAAGGCCGGGCGACTTGCGGAGCAACCTCGTCGATCCTTCCCTGGCCGAGGAACTACTCGACTGGCGGCCGACGGTGGCCCTCGATGAAGGACTACGGCAGACGGCCGCCTGGTTTGCCGAGAGGGCCTGAGCGGCGGCCCCGGGACCGCGGGATCGTCGCCGGCGAGCCGACTTGTTCCACAGTCTGCTATCGCGCTCAGTTTGTCGCTGAACGCAGTCAGGGGCCGACGAGGAATCCTTCTCGGCTCGCCGCCTCGCGCAGCCGATTGTCGAATGCCAGGAACCTCGCCTGAGCCGTCCGTCCGCCGGTCATGATCGTCGCGGCTGCCAGCTGCATCGCGTCGGCGGCCCGGAGCGAGTGGACACGCAGGAGCCGGCAGGCTGTCTCCCGCACCGATTCAACCGGCAGAATTTCGTTCCACCCGGAAGCGAGAGCACGGAGGACCTCGACGGCCTCGGATGCCTGCCGCGGTGTGAGCGATCCGGCCCGCTCGAGCCGGGCGATCGCCGACGTGCATTCGATCCGCGTTCCCCACCATGTCACGATGCCCCCGTCTTCCGCCAGCGCCGTTCGCGCATCGTTCGTTCGCCGTTCCTGAACGAGCAGAGGAACGATTGCCGACGCATCCCAGTACCGCACCTGCGCTATTCCTCCCGGTCGGCATGCAGGGCATCGACGATGTTCACCGGCCGCGTGGGCTTCACGGGTTTGGGAAGGCTCCGAATCGAAAGCGGCTTGCCGGCGGGCGCTACAATGCCGTCGCGGACAAGGCCTGCCAGCCAAGCCGCTTCAGCATTGGAGCCATCGCCCGGCCCGATTGGCTGCAGTCGCGCGACGGGCCGATTTCGGTCGCAGATAAGCACAGTCTCGCCTCGCCGCACCCTGTCGATCAGGGCACTCAAATTGTTTTTGGCGTCGGTGATGCTTGCCCGCTGCATGGCAGCCTCCCTGTCGGCAGGAATAAAGGCCCTGATATCAAAGCGCTAATATAGCCTTTTTGAAATGGTCTTCAAGGCGCGTCTACGGCAGACGGCCGCCTGGTTTGCCGAGAGGGCCTGAGCGGCGGCCACCGGCGAAATTTGGCGATTTTGAATGTATTCAGCCATGTTTTGCGGTTCGTTCGGCCGGCGGGCCCTGCTACCTTTCCCCGCGGATGCTGGCTGGCGGCAGCCTTGGGCGATGAGTCCGCAAAGGAGTGCGACACAATGCGGGTGGCGGTGCTTGCCGGTGGGCTTGGAACCCGTCTGGCCGAGGAGACCGATGTGCGGCCCAAGCCAATGGTCGAGATCGGCGGCCGGCCGATCCTCTGGCACATTCTCGCCCACTACGCCCATCATGGTCTCACCGAATCGGTGATCGCCCTGGGCTATCGGGGAGAAGTGGTCAAGCGATTCTTTGCCGAGCATGCCGGACTGATGGGCAGCCTGTCGATCGATCTCGGCTCCGGTTCGGTGAAGCGACGTGAGAGGCCGCTCGAGGACTGGCGGGTGCACCTCGTCGAGACCGGTGCCGCCACCGACACCGGGGGCCGCGTGCGTCGGCTGGCCGACTGGCTCGGCGGCGAGACCTTCCAGCTGACCTACGGCGACGGGGTCTCTGACGTCGATCTCGCTGCCCTGCTCCGTTTCCATCGCCGCATGGGCCGCATCGTCACGCTCACCGCCGTGCGGCCCCCGGCCCGTTTCGGGGGGCTCGTCTTCGACGGTGATGATGTCTGCGGCTTCAGCGAGAAGCCCCAGGCCGGCGAGGGCTGGATCAACGGCGGATTCATGGTCTGCGAGCCGCGGATCTTCGAGTTTCTCAAAGGCGACCAGACGAGCCTGGAGCGGGACGCCCTCGAGCGGCTCGCCGCCGAGGGGGAGTTGGCCGCCTACCGGCACGAGGGCTTCTGGCAGTGCATGGACACGCTCCGCGACAAGCGACAGCTCGAGGCGCTCTGGGACTCCGGTGAGGCGGCCTGGCGACACGACCCGCCCGGCGAGAATCCCGCCACGATTCCCATGGTGGCCTGAGGGGCATCCCGGCATGATCGCCAGAAAACCGCTCTACTCGGTCGATGCCCTGCCGGTGCTGCAAAACCGGGTCTATCCGACGGCCGACGAGGCTGCCGCCTGTCCCCGTGGCGACCTCCGACTCGAGCTCGATGCCGAATGCGGGGTGGTCCGCAACGCCGCCTTCGATGCCTCGCTGGTTCGATACGATCGCCACTACAACAACGAACAGAGCCACTCCGCGGCCTTCGAGCGGCACCTGGCAGAGGTGGGTGAGATCGTCCGCCGCCACCTCGGCACCCGTCGGCTCTTCGAGGTCGGCTGCGGCAAGGCCGCGTTTCTCGAGCGACTTGCGGCAGGCGGCTGCGAGATCGGCGGCTGCGACCCGACCTACGAAGGCGACAACCCGGCGGTGATCCGCGAGTTTTTCTCGCCCGCTCTCGGAGTTCGGCGGCGGCAGCTTGTCTTGCGGCACGTGCTCGAGCACGTGGCGGATCCGGTGGCCTTTTTGAGGCTGCTCGGCGAGGCCAACGCCGGCGGGACGATCTACATCGAGGTTCCCTGTCTCGATTGGATCCTCGCCCGGCGGGCCTGGTTTGACCTGTTCTACGAGCATGTCAACTATTTCCGGCTTGACGATTTTTCACGACTCTTCGGCCGCCTGTCGCTCGCCTGCCGGGTTTTCGGCGGGCAGTATCTGGCGGTCGTCGCCGACCTGGGGAGCCTCCGGGAGCCCGCGGCGATCCGCGAACTGGCCGCGGCCGAGCCGGAGCCGTCCTTTCCGGCCGATCTCGGTCCGCCACCGGTCGAATCCGCAGCGGAGGAGGTGATCTGGGGGGCCGCTTCCAAAGGGGTGATCTATGCCCTGCTGCGGCAGCGGGGCGGCGGAAAGGTTGCCGCGGCGGTGGATGTCAACCCGGCCAAACAGGGCGGCTTCCTGCCGGCAAGCGGTGTGCCGATCCTCGCCCCGGAAGAATTCTTCCGCAGGTTTCCCCGGGGCACGACGGTGCGGGTCATGAACGGCAACTATCTCGCCGAAGTCCGTGCGACCCTCGGTGACGGCTATCCCTGCGAGGCGATCGATGACCACTGAACACCGCGACGCCGAACCGATCACGGCCTTCCAGATTCAGCGGAGCGAGAGGATCGCCGGCAACCGTCAGAACGCCCGACTACTGGCCGCGGCGAGGGAGTTTGTCGATGCCTCGGCCGACGCGAAGTATTCCTACAATTTCGAATGGCTCGGTCGGCCGATCATCCAGTATCCCCAGGACATCGTGGCGATGCAGGAGTTGATCTGGAAGGTCCGCCCCGACCTGGTGATCGAGACCGGCGTGGCCCACGGCGGCTCGCTCGTGCTTACGGCGTCGCTGCTGGCCCTGCTCGAACATGCCGACGCGGCGGCCGCCTCTCGCCAGCTCGATCCGGCGCGGCCCACCCGCCGCGTGCTGGGCATCGACATCGAGATCCGGCCCCACAACCGCCGGGCGATCGAGTCGCATCCCTTTGCCGGCAGGATCGACCTGCTCGAGGGCTCGTCGATCGCGAAAGAGATGGTGCAGGAGGTCCGGCGGCGGACGGAGGGTGCCGGCTGCGTGCTGGTCTGCCTCGACTCAAACCACACCCACGACCATGTGTTTGCCGAACTCGAGGCCTATGCCCCGCTGGTCACTCCGGGAAGCTACTGCGTGGTCTTCGACACGCTAATTGAGCAGCAGCCGCCGGGCAGCTACCCCGAGCGGCCCTGGGACGTCGGCAACAATCCCAAGACCGCGGTCGAGGCCTTCCTGCGGGAACACCCGGAGTTCGTCATCGACGGCGAGATCGACGACACGCTGCTCATCAGCGTGGCCCCCGGCGGATTCCTGCGACGGCTGCCGGCCGACTGAGCCGCAGACTCCTTGGCCGTTTCACCCGCCCTTTTCCCCTTCTTCAGGCAATTATTGGCATTCCGCGGCGGCGGGGGCGCTGCTACCCTCCGCCTCGCCATGAAACCAGCAGCTCCTTTGCCATCGGCTCGGCCGCAATCCCGTAAGACGGCCCTGATCTCCGGGGTTACCGGTCAGGACGGGGCCTACCTGGCCGAGCATCTCCTCAGCCACGGCTACCGTGTGGTCGGCACCAGCCGCGATGCGGTCGCCGGCCGCTTCGGGGGGCTCGATCGGCTGGGCATCCGCGATGCGGTCGAGATGGTCACGATGTCTCTGGTCGATTTCCGTTCCACGATGCAGGTCATCAGCCGCGTCGAGCCCGACGAGATCTACAATCTGGCCGGGCAGACCTCGGTCGGCGTCTCCTTTGAACAGCCGGTGGAGACCTTCGACAGCATCGTGGTTGGCACGATCAACCTGCTCGAGACGATCAAGATGCTCGGCCGGCCGATCCGTCTTTACAACGCCGGCAGTTCCGAGATGTTCGGCAACACCGGCGGCCAGCCGGCCAACGAGGAGACGATTCTCCGGCCCCGCAGCCCCTACGCGATCGCCAAGGCCACCAGTTTCTGGCAGATCGCACAGTATCGCGAGGCCTACGGAATCCATGCCTGCACAGGGATCCTCTTCAACCACGAAAGCCCGCTGCGTTCGGAGCGGTTCGTGACGCAGAAGGTGGTGGCCGCCGCCTGCCGGATCGCCCGCGGCGAGCAGCAGACGATGACCCTTGGCGACCTGTCGGTCTGCCGCGACTGGGGCTGGGCCCCGGAGTACGTCGAGGCGATGCACCGCATGCTCACCGCGGCGATGCCGGCCGACTATGTGATCGCGACCGGCTTCACCTCGTCGCTGGAGGACTTCGTGGCCGAGGTCTTCTCGTCGCTGGGACTCGACTGGCAGGATCATGTGGAGCATGATCCCGCCCTCATGCGGCCCACCGAGATCGTCTGCGGCAAGGCCGACCCCGCGCGGGCCGCCGAGCGGCTTGGCTGGCAGGCACGATATTGCATGCCCGATGTGGCCCGGCTGATGGTCGAGGCCCGGCTGGCCGCTGAAGGCGGCTCACCCGCGACCCGGCGTGCCGCCTGACTGCGATGCCGCGAGTGGGCCTTCCGGCAGGCAGCCCACCGTGCCCTCGGCGATCCGTCGCGAGAGCGTGTTCGACTCGAGGTAGAGCCGCAGGCCGTGCACGCGTCCGACGATTCCCGCCGCGTCGAAGGCACGATACTCGATCTCGGGGGGCACCCACCGTCGCGGCATGCCGACGTAGCCGAGGGCGGGCAGGTCGAGCGAGCGGTCGAGCAGAGGGAAGAACCGCAGAGCATCGTCGCGGGAATTGTTGATCAGCGTCAGCGTGTCGAAGCACTCCATCGCCTGCCGGTAGGGGCCCCGCGGGGCCAACGCATCGCACCGCACCGCCGCCGCCACGAGAACCACCCGGGTGCCGCCGGGGCGGTGGCGACAGGAGTGCATGCCCCGGAGCATTCCATGCCGCTGGGCATCGCAGAGATCCTCGAGGGCCTCGAGGGTGATCAGGGCACCGAAGCTGTAGCCCAGGATCGCCAGCGGTCGCGTTGGCTCGATTCGCCCCACGAGCGAGGCGAGGTAGTGGGCGTCGGTGTAGCAGCGGCGGTACTTCGTTCGTCCATCGCCGAGCAGACAGCCCTGCTTCTGGCTCGGCCACGAGAAGATCACCGTCCTTACCGGCGGGCTGTGCGGGCAGCAGGCCGCGAGCCGCCGCGCGAGCAACACCCCCTGCTGCTTGGCCGACGCCGAGTCGTAGCGGTTGCCGTGGATGAAGATCAACAGCGGCTTGTGCGGCTCGCCGAGCAGGCTCGCGAGGTCCGACCGCTCCCAGCGACGGCAGCCGTTGTCCGGAGCGGCGAGTCGTTCGATCGCCAGCGGTGATTCCGTGGGCGTGTGGCAGGTGCCGCCGAGGTGCCGTGTGCTCGCGACCCATACGTCAGGCTCGCCGCAGGTTTCCCCGCTGCATGCCTCACGGCCGGCCACTGCCGAGAGCAGCACGGCGACAGCGAGCACACGGTGGATCATCCTGGTTCTGGTTTGCATGCTCGTTCGCACGACCGTTGCGGTGGGGTTGCGGCAGGGAGGCTGTCAGAGGCGGTGCCATCGATGCGCCGCGGCTTCTCGAAAACCTAGCACGCTGAAATCGCCACGAAGGGGTCAGTCGGCCAGGCACGGGCCCGGTCTGTTGATGCCCACAACGGCGCAGCAGGCCGAGCCGTCATAACCGGACATGCCGGCGGAGCTGTTGATGGGTTCGCCCGGGGTTCCAGCCGACATGGCACCGGAACGTGGGCTAGGTTTGCAGGCCCGATCATCGACGTCGGAAAGAATTCCCGTCGCCGTCGGGCATGCCACAGAGTTCACGGAGAAGTGACGATGCCCCGACTCGCCCTCTGCCTGATCGCCCTGGCGACCCTCGTCGCCTCCCCCGGCTGCAACTGCTTCGGCGGTCGCCGGCCGTCGTTCATGGAGTTCAGTTCGCCCTGTCGCAGTCGTCGCGCCGAGCCGATGCCGGCCTACCCGGCCTGCGGTCCGGCTTGTGCCCCCGCCTGCGGCCCGGTCTGCGAGCCCTGTGGTGCCGTTGCGGCACCATGCTGCGGCGAGGGCGGCGGGGAGATGATCGTCGAGGGTCCCTGACGACTCTCCCGAGGCGGACTGCCGCCTATCCGGTGACTGGTCGCTCTTGCCGGCCACGCCCCGGGGATTGCAGCACGACGTGTGCCTGCTCCCGGGATTGAGCGGCCCGTCACCGGATAGGCGGTCCGGACAAAGCGGGCACCGGCCGCCGGTGCGGCACATCGCCGCTGGCGATCTCGAGATTTGGCAGGGCATCCACGGCTGGCGGCGTCGCGCTCGCGGCGTCGACGGGCGGTATACTCGGCCGTTTTCTCGGCCGCCGGCTCGCCCTTCGGAGTTCCCGATGTTTGACGCTCTCTCCGCCTCGCTCTCCTCGGCGATCAGCTCCCTCCGCGGCCGTGGCAAGCTCTCCGAGGCCAACATGCGGGAAGGGCTCGGCAGCGTCCGCACCGCCCTGCTCGAGGCGGACGTGGCCTACGACGTGGTCGAAGCCTTCCTCGACCGCGTGACGGCCGATGCGATCGGTGAAAAGGTTCTCAGCTCGCTCGATCCCGCCCAGCAACTCGTGGGGATTGTGCACCGCGAGCTGGTGAACCTGATGGGCCCGGTGGATCATGCAATCCGCTATCGCGAAGGCGGGCCGACGGTGCTGATGCTCTGCGGGCTGCAGGGCTCCGGTAAGACCACCTCCACCGCCAAGCTCGCCAAAAAGATCCGCGGGGCCGGCCGCAACGTGCTGCTGGTGGCGGCTGACCTTGCCCGGCCGGCGGCGATCGAGCAGCTGGCCGTGCTCGGCCGGCAGCTCGACGTGCCGGTGCACACGCCCGAGGGGGTCACCGACCCGGTGGCCGTCTGCAATGCCGGCGTGGCCCGGGCCCGCAAGGAGGGGATCGGCGTCGTGATTCTCGACACTGCCGGCCGGCTTTCGATCGACGAGGAGTTGATGGCACAACTCGCCCGCATCGACCGCACGGTCGGCCCCGATCAGGTGTTTCTGGTGGTCGACGCAATGACCGGCCAGGACGCGGTGGCCAGTGCCAAGGCCTTCAACGACGCCCTCGAACTCGACGGCGTAATCATGACCAAGCTTGACGGCGATGCCCGCGGCGGTGCGGCGTTGTCGGTGAAGCACGTGACCGGGGTGCCAATCAAGTTCATCGGCACCGGTGAGCAGATCGAGGCCCTCGAAGACTTCCATCCGGAGCGGATGGCGGGGCGGATCCTGGGAATGGGCGACGTCGTCTCGCTCGTGGAAGAGGCGCAGCGGAAGTTCGACCAGGAGGAGATGGAGCGGCAGGAGGCGAGGCTGAAGTCGGGCGAGTTCACCCTCGAGGACTTCAAAAAAATGCTGCAGCAGACCCGCCGCCTCGGCCCGTTGGGAAAGGTGATGGGCATGATCCCGGGCATGGGCGGGATGAAGGAGATGCTCGAGGGCACCGACCTCGAGGGAGACATGAAGCGTCTCTTCGGGATCATCGACTCGATGACCCCCGACGAGCGTCGCAATCCCTCCCGCACGATCGACCAGCCCCGCCGCCGCCGGATCGCCGCCGGGGCGGGCGTGGCCCCGCAGGAGGTCAACGATCTGGTCAAGCAGTTCGACGGGATGGCCGCCATGATGAAGGGCATGGCCGGCATGGGGATGCGGGAGCGGATGCAGCAGGTGCAGAAACTGCAAAGCGGCCTGGCGGACCCCGCCGCGAGACTCTCGCGTCCCAAGGGCGACACCGGCAAGCGACTGACCGCCGAGCAGCGGCGGAAACTCAAGAAACAGCGGGAAAAAGAGGCCCGCCGCCGCCGCCGCCAGGCGAGGGGCTGACTGCCGGGTGAGCGGAGTGTGCGACGACATCGCCGTCGCAGGCTGCGGTGGCAGGCTCACCCCCTTGGGTTCTCGACGGGGCGGTGTAGGCTATGAAGTCCCGCGGAAATGAGTCGCCCGTTGTGGGTTGCTGCTTTCCTGGCGGTGTTGGCTGGCATTCCGATTCCCGAGAGAGCCGTCCGCCTCATGCGGGGGACGAGCAGGAGAGACACCGACTGTGGCCGTGATGATTCGAATGAAGCGGATGGGCCGCACCCACCGCGGGTTTTTCAGGATTTGTGCGACTGACAAGCGGAGCCCGCGGGACGGCCGGGTGATCGAGGAACTCGGCACCTACGACCCGTCGGTGCCGGAGACCGACGCCCGCTGCCTGCTGAAGGGGGAGCGAATCGACTACTGGCTCTCGGTGGGCGCCAAGCCCTCCGAGAAGGTCGGCGTGCTGATCAAGAAATACGGCACCAACGGCACACACCTCAAAGAGATGGAAGAGGCCCGGGCACGGCTGGCGATGCCGCGAGCGATCCCCGATCCCGGCGAACCCGCCTTCAAGCCCGAGGAGAAAACCGAAGCTCCCGAGGCCGAGGCCGCCGCGGAGTCGGCGGAGGCTCCTGCCGCTGCTGAGTCTGTCGAGGCTCCCCAGGCCGCCGAGGCGGCTGCTGAATCCACTGAGGCGGCTGCCGAATCCACCGAGGCGGCGGCACCCGCCGAGGCCAGCTCCGAGGAGCCCGCGGCCGACGCCAAGGCGGAGGCTGGTGAGGCTGCTCCGGCCGAAGGTGGTGAGGACGCGGAGGCCAAGGCGGAGTGAGGCTGGAAAGCGATCGCGGTTTGCGGACCGTGATCTGGCAGCCGGTCAGTTTCTCGCCGAGTATTCAGCCATGCGGATCGACGTGCTGACTCTCTTTCCGAACCTCTTCGAGGGCTTCCTCGACGGGAGCCTGCTTGGGGCCGCATGTCGCCAGGGCATCGTCGATGTGCGTCTGCATGACATCCGTGAGTATGCCGAGGGGCCGCATCGCCAGGTCGACGACCGCCCCTACGGCGGTGGGCCCGGGATGCTGCTGATGCCCGGACCGGTGGTGCGGTGTGCCGAGGCGGTGCGGCGAGAGGAATCGCAGCCCGGTCGACTGGTGATGCTCACCCCGGGGGGCCGCCGGCTGACACAGCAGCTCGTCGAGCAGCTTGCGGCTGAACCGCGGCTGGTGTTGTTGTGTGGCCGCTACGAGGGCTTCGATGCCAGGATTGCCCAAATCCTCGAGCCCGATGAGATTTCGCTGGGCGACTTCGTGCTCTCCGGGGGCGAGGTGGCCGCGATGGCGTTGATCGACGCGGTCACGCGGCTGGTGCCCGGCGTGCTCGGTGATGCCGAGAGTCCGCGGGACGACTCGTTCTCCGGCGAACAGCGGCTCGTCGAGGGCCCGCAATACACCCGGCCGCGGGAGTTCCGCGGCCTGAAGGTTCCCGAGGTGCTGCTCTCGGGTGACCACGCAGGCATCGATCGCTGGCGGAAAGCCCGCGCGATCGAGGCCACCAGCCGGCGGGCCGCGGCCGGCAGACATGATGCGGCCGGCCAGTCGCGGCCGATGCAATCCCGACCCGACCCCAAAGGAGCCGAGCTGTGAGCCAGCAGATTCTCGAACGCGTGGAGGCCGCGAGCCTCAAGGAATCCCCACCGGTCTTCGAGATCGGCGACACCGTCGACGTGCACACCCGCATCCTCGAGGGAGAGAAGGAGCGGACCCAGATCTTCAATGGCGTGGTCATCGCCAAAAGCGGATCGGGCACCCGCGAGATGTTCACCGTCCGCAGGATCGTGGCCGGCGAAGGCGTCGAGCGGAGCTTTCCGGTCCATTCGCCGAAGGTTGCCAAGGTGGAGGTCAAGCGTTCGGGTGTGACCCGCCGGGCCAAGCTCTACTTCCTTCGCGATCGCATCGGCAAGGCTGTGCGTCTTCGCGAGCGGCGGGTCGATTCGCCTCCTGCCGAAGCCAAGGCCGAGGCCAAGGCCCGCCGCGGCAAGAAGGCGGCCAAAGCCAAGGCGGAGTCGAAGCCGAACTGATTCCGTCCACGGCATGAAAGGACGCTTGCATGGCGGTGCCCAAGAGGCGAGGCCTGGCGTGGCCTTTTGCCGGCAAGGCCCGGCAGGATCTCGGCCATCGCGGTGAGGCCGAGGCGGTCAGGCACCTGCGTGGCAAAGGCTACCGAATCGTGACCGTGCGGGAGAGGATCCTGCGGGGCGACATCGACATCGTGGCCCTCGACGAGAGGACGGTGGTCTTTGTCGAGGTGCGGTCACGCTCCTCGACCGCCCACGGCCATCCGGTGGAAACGATCGGCTGGCAGAAGCAGCGACGGATCGCCGAACTGGCCAATGCCTACATTCGTCGCCACCGGCTCGAGGATTGCTCGGTGCGGATCGACGTGGTGACCGTGACCTTTCCTCCCGACGGCGAGCCACGTGTCGAACATTTCCAAAACGCCTTCGAGAGCCTCTGAAGAGATCGGCCGATTCATGACATCCATTGTCTCCGCTTCGGTGACCCCACCGGAACTCGACGAAATCAACGTTGCCGGTTTCTGTCGCGACATCGAACGGTTGAAGGCCGAGACCTACCGAAAGATCGGGCCGGCCGACTTTGCCCACCTGCGCAAGATCGAGCGGTATGGCAGGGCCGCGGCGTTCCTCGGCTTGGCCACCGCGTGGACCTTCCCGAATCCGCTGACGGCGTTTCTGCTGAGCCTCGGACAGTTCACCCGCTGGCTGCTCGCCCATCACATCACCCATCGCGGGTATGACCGTGTACCCGGCATTCCTGCCCGTTACACAAGCCGTGTCTTCGCCCGCGGTTGGCGGAGATTCATTGACTGGTTCGACTGGCTCGATCCTGCCGCCTGGGATCACGAGCACAACAATCTTCATCACTACCACACCGGCGAGGAATCCGATCCGGATCTCGCCGAGCGGAACCTGGAGTTTCTTCGGAAGATGCGGGTGCCGGTGTGGATCAAGTATCTGCTGCTGGCGGTCGCAGCCTGCACCTGGAAGGTCATCTACTATGCCCCAAACTCCCTGAGCGTGCTCGACCCGGTGAGTCGCAGGCGGCTTCATCATTCGCGGGTGGTCGCCTTCACCATGCGGAGCGTGTTCGACATGCGTCTGGCCACCGTCCGGCGGCTGTGGCTCACCTGTTATTTGCCGTACGGCATCTGGCACTTCGTGGCGGTGCCGCTCTTCTTTCTGCCGCTGGGTACGACCGCGGTGTTGTACGTGCTCGGCAACAAACTGCTCGCCGAGGCGATCACCAACGCCCACGCCTTTCTGGTGATCGCCCCCAACCACACCGCCGACGACCTCTACCGCTTCTCCTTCCACTACCACCGCAAGGAGGAGTTTTACGTGACTCAGGTGGTGGGATCGGCCAACTACCATTGCGGCGACGACCTCACCGATTACCTGAGCCTGTGGCTCAACTACCAGATCGAGCACCATCTGATTCCTGACCTGCCGATGCGGCAGTACCGCCTGATCCAGCCGAGGGTCAGGGCGCTTTGCGAGAAGCACGGCATCCCCTACCGCCAGGAAAGCGTGTTTCGGCGATTCCGGAGAATGCTCGATGTGGCCGTCGGCCGCACGAGCATGCGGGAACTGGCGGCATTTCCACGGCCGCTGGTAGCCGACGAGAGTTGCGTGTCGGCTGTGGATGATCAAAGCAATCACGCGATCAGCCTGGCAGATTATCGGCCGCGGTTACCTGCCTGAATCAGGCGGTGGCCCGGCTGACGAGGTGCTCGAGTTCGGCGGCATCGTCAAAGACCTGCAGCAGTCCCGGGGAGAGCCGGCTCGAGGCCCGCGCGAGCCGCTCGGCAAGGCCGGGCCCACGGGCCCGCCGCGGCGGCACGCGACGGATCGCGATGCCCCCGACCTGCCCCGGCCGACGTCGGGCGATGGCGGTGTAGATATCGAGATCCTTCTCGCCGGAGTCGCCGACGAGGATGAACCTGCGGTAGGGAAAGTCGTTGAGAATCTGCTCGATTGCTCGCTGCTTGGAGCGTTTCTTCGAAGGCAGGCGGCCCAGCGGCGTGGAGTCCTTGAGGCGGAAGAGCTTGAGGTGCATCGAGCCGGGTGGCAGGCCGGCCTGCTCGAAGAATCCGGCCAGGCAGCCGGCAAGCTGCCAGGGGCTCGCCGAGACATAGTGGAACACCGCCCCCGCCCGCCGCCAGCGTGCGTAGAGTTCGGCCATGCCCGGCACGGGGCGAAACTCCCGCAGGAAGGTGTTGGCCAGCAACTCGCGGCGGTCGTGCACGTCGGTGAGTTTGATGGTGTCGTCGATGTCGGAGATCACCGAAATTCCGTCTTCCTCGACCAGTTCCACGTAGCCGCGGCCCCGTAGTCCCTCGAAGCCCTCGGCCGCCGCCTCGTACTCGAGCATGCGTCCGTGGGCCGCGGCTGGCAGGTCGCCCTCAGCCAGCACGATCCGTCTGGCGAAGTGGCCGATCCGGTCGGTCGCTCCCCCGTCGAAGGAACGGCTGGCGAAGGAGAGTTCGACCCGGCGGCCGACCGCCCGCTCGAAGAGAAAGGCCTTGGCCCGGGCCTCGAAGATCGCAGTCGTTTCCGCCCCCGCGGGCAGTTCGAGGAGCCGGCGGAGCACTGCCATCGCGACCGACCGCCGTCGACTCGTTTCGGGAAGCGGATGGGTGACCATCCCCGCCAGACCCGCCTCCCAGGCGGTGTCACCGGGAATCCGCCTCGCGTAGGTGGGAAAGCAGGCGATCACGCCGTGGGTGTCTCCGTGGCGATTTTTCAGGCCCTTGAGCCGCGATCCCTGGATTCTACAATCAGGACTTGGTCTTGCCTCCCTTTCGCGCCGCGGCGAGTGCGAGAGGCCGCAGGACCCACCCGGAGACCGCCATGGGCGTCAAGAAATCTGGCAAAGGCCGCCGCAAACTCGGCCAAAAGAAGCGGCGAATGCGTGCCAAGATCAGGCACCGCAAGAAGTAGCCACTCCGCTCTCGATGCCGCCGGGATCTCCCTGGCGATACGACCGGCACAGTTTCACGCTGCCGGCAACTCCTCGCGACGGCACCGGCGTCCGTCGGCTTGCCTGTCACGGATGGTGGGGTAGTGTTGCGTGGCTCGGAGGCCGCCCCCCGGTGTGGCACTGGATTCTCGGGCCGCAAGACTCATGGAGACGACAGGCCACAGCGGCCGTGGAGACCCCGATGACCCGAGTGCGACAACCGCGGCCGGTGGCCGCATGGATGCTGATCCTTTTCGCCGCGGCCTGTGCCGCAGGTGGCTGCAAGACGCTCAGCGAGCGGTATATCGCTTTGGAGGTGTGGAAGTACGAGCGGTGCTTCGGGCATCCTCCCCCGGGCTTCGTGGGCGGACCGGCCGGCGGGCCGATGGCCCCGCCAATGGCTCCGGCGATGCAGCCTTGCAACATGCCCGCCTGTCAGCCGGCCAATGCCTGCGATGCCTGCAGCGGTGCTCCGCTGCCGGCCGGCATGCCCGCGGTGGTGCCCGGCCCGTCACGGATGCCGGTCAGCTCCAGCCGACCGGTGATCATCTCCGACGAGGTGATCGAGCCGTAGCCTGGAGCGGTCGTGTCACGAACTGCCGTGAGATGACCGGTTCCAGGTTCAGTGGCCCTCGTTGACTGCCGCCAGCGCCGCGGCCGGGTCGAGCGGAAGCTCACAGCGGCCCCCGGAGCAGCGAAAGAGCCGCAGGCCCTCATCGCCGGCGGTGCGGCCGGCGAAGAGCGGGTCGAGCGGCCCTCCCCCGGCGGTGGCCGCAGGGCGAGCCACCGTGAGCGAGCGAGGCCGGAAGCGGCCGCGGATTGCCGCCAAGAGCCCCCGGCCCGGCTCACCGGCGGTGTCGCCGACGACCACGAGTTCTTCGGTGGGCCCGATTGACCAGTCGGCCGCCAGCAGCGACTGGCTCACGGCCGAGGCCGCCCGCGCGGCGATCGGCATGGTCGCCGCGATCGCCCCGTCGGCCGCCTCGCGATACCGCCGCCGGCCGGTGAGCACCGCGAGTTTGATCAAAGCGGTCGCAGCCAGGCCGGTGGCTCCGGGCGTGGCGGAGTCGATCAGGTCGGGCCTGCGGACGAGCAGTGGCTCGTGGTGGGAACCGGTCTGGAAGAAGCCGCCGCTGCGGGGGTCGAGGAAGCCCTCATCCGGGTCCACGAGCCGATCGGCCAGCCGGCAGGCCTCGTCGATCCACCGCTCGTCGAAGGTCGCCTCGTAGAGACTCACCAGGCCATCGGCCAGCGAGGCGAGATCCTCGGCGAAGGCCAGACCGGCGGCCGTGCCCCGCCGCCACTGGTGGGCCAGTCGCCCGGACGCTTCGCGGCACTGCTCGAGCAGAAAGGCCGCCGCATCACACGCCGCGGTGGTGTAGCGAGCCTCGCCGAGGGCGGCCCCGGCGCGGGCCAAAGCGTCGATCGCCAGCCCGTTCCAGGCCACGATCAATTTGTCGTCGATGCCCGGCCGTTCGCGGCGGCCGCGGGCCGCAAGCAATTTTTCCCGACAGTCCGCCATCATCGTGGCGAAGACTGACGGCTCGATGCCGACCGCTGCCGCCACCGCCGCGAGCGGCTCGGGCAGGTGCAGGATCGAACGGCCCTCGAAGTTGCCACCCTCGCTCACGCCATAGGCCCGGCAGAAGAGTTCAGCGTCGTCGCCGAGCAGGTCGCCGATTTCGGTGGGTGTCCAGACGTAATAGCGGCCCTCCTCGCCCTCGCTGTCGGCGTCTTCGGCACTGAAAAATCCGCCGCCGGAATCCCGCATCTCGCGAAGCAGGTAGTCGAGGGTGGAGCGGGCCACCGCCTCAAACTCGCGGGAGCCGCTCGCCAGCGAAGCTTCGAGATAACAGGTGGCCAGGAGGGCGTTGTCGTAGAGCATCTTTTCAAAGTGCGGCACCAGCCAGCGGGCATCGACCGAATAGCGGGCGAAGCCGCCGCCGAGCTGGTCGTGGATTCCCCCGGCGGCCATCTTTTCGAGCGTCTTGCAGACCATCTGCAGGTCCTGCTCGCGGCCGAAGCGGGCATGGCTCCGCAGCAGCAGGCGGAGATCCATCGGGTGGGGAAACTTCGGGGCGGCACCGAAACCGCCGGAGACCGGATCGAATGAGGCGGCCAGCGAGTCGGCCGCAGCGACGAGCAGCTCCTCGCCAACCGCTTCAGCCGGGGCGAGTTCCAGGGGCTTCCGCAGAGCCGCGGTGATTTCCCCGGCCTGGCGGTGGACGTCGTCACGTCGGGCCCGCCAGGCCTCGGCCACCGCCGCGACGACCTGCCCGAAGCCGGGCATCCCGTGCCGCGGCTCCGGCGGCCAGTAGGTGCCGGCGAAGAAGGGCTCGAGGTCGGGTGTGAGGAACACGCTCATCGGCCAGCCGCCTCGGCCGGTGAGCATCTGCACCGCCTGCATGTAGACCGCGTCGATGTCGGGACGCTCCTCCCGGTCGACCTTGATGTTGACGAACGCTTCGTTCAGCAGAGCCGCGAGTTGTGCATCTTCGAAGCTCTCGTGGGCCATCACGTGGCACCAGTGGCAGGCCGAGTAGCCGACCGAAAGAAAAATCGGCTTCTGTTCCTGTCGAGCCCGCTCGAGGGCCTGGGGGCCCCAGGGCTGCCAGTCAACGGGGTTGTCGGCGTGCTGCAGGAGGTAGGGACTCGTCGAGCCTGCCAGGTGGTTGGGCATCATTCCGGGAGGGTTCGGGATCAGGCCGGGGTTTCCTCCGGCCCGGGGAAGCAGCGGGAGAGCACGTCGGCCCGCCAGGCGACGAGGGCATCGGTGAGGGTGCGTTTGGTGTCGGCGTAGGCCCTCACGAAGCCGGGCACGCGGCCGGTGGAGAGGCCCACCAGGTCGTGCAGCACCAGCACCTGCCCGTCGCACCCAGGGCCGGCGCCGATGCCGATGGTGGGCACGGGAAGTTCGCGGGTGATCGCCACGGCCACCTCGGCAGGCACGCACTCGAGCACCACCGCGAAGGCCCCGGCCTCGGCGGCCGCGGAGGCGTCGGCGGCGAGGCGGTCGGCATCCCGCTGCATGCGGTAGCCGCCGAGCTGGTGAACCGCCTGCGGTCGCAGGCCGACATGGCCCATGACCGGAATGCCCGCCGCCACGATCCCGCGGATCACCTCGGCCTGACCGGCCGTGCCTTCGAGCTTGACCGCCTGGCAGCCGGTCTCCTTGAGCAGCCGGGCCGCGGCTTCGACCGCCCGCGTCACGCCGAGGTGCTGCCAGGGAAAGGGCATGTCGACGATGACCATCGCCCGACGGGCCGCGCGAGCCACGATTTCACCGTGGTAAATCATCTGCTCGAGGGTGGCGGGAATCGTCGATTCGCGGCCGGCAACGACCATCGCCACGCTGTCGCCCACGAGCACGCAGTCGATGCCTGCGGCATCCACGAGGACCGCGGTGGGCCAGTCGTAGGCGGTGACCATCGTGATCGGGCGGCCCTCCTGCCTGGCCCGGGCGAGCCGGGGTACGGTCATTCTCTCGCTGCGGGCAGGGTCGGCAGCAGCCGGCTGCTGCGGTGGGGAGGGCGTGGAACCTGGCATCGAATCGACCAACGTGGCTGGGGCGGCGAGATCATCGGAGAATACGGTACCGGTCGCGGCGGGGAAACCGGCGGGGTATACATTTCTGCGGCCGGCCGCGGGCTCCGCGGACGCCGCGGCCGGGTAGGCCCTCACTCCGGCAATGGGTCCTGCAGTACGGTCTTCAGGAGGTCGGGCGGATGCAAAGACAGATTCATCAATGCCGCTGCGAGGCGGTTTGTCACGGGCTGACGGTGCTGGTGGCCCTGCTTGCGGCGACGGCCGCCAAGCCGGCCTGGTCGCAATACCAGAGGCGGGGGCCGGCCAAAACCGAGGTGCTCAAAAGCCAGCCCGGCGTGATCGAGGCGGTTGGCCCGGGGATGCTCAAGGTCACTCTCGGAGGCGACCCGTGGCTGGTCGCTCCGGCTCCCAACGCCGAGGTGACGGTGGAGGGCACCGCCGGCCGCGAGATGCTCTCGGAGGGCCAGTATGTCGTGGCGGACATCACGCTCGACGACAGCGGGAAATCGACCGCACCGGTCACGAGTCTCACGTTCGCCGGCGGGGGCCCGGCCGGTGTGATGGGCAACCTCGTCGCCGGATCGCCGCCTCCGCGGCCTGGCGGGAAGCGGTCAGCGGGTGCCTACCGCATCGCCGGCACGATCGAGTCGGCGGAGGGGGAGAGCGTGACGGTCAAGGTCGGGCCGCGGGAAACGATCGCGATCACGGTGCCGGAGGATGCGAAACTGCTCGCCACCAGTCCGCTGTTTGCCTCGTCGGGTGATCAGGTCGTGCTCTCAGGCCACTACCAGGTGCCCGGCCGCCTCCAGGCGACGAAGGTGATCATCAAGCTCGCCAAACCGGTCACGCCGCCGCCGAAGCCGGACAAGCCTGCTCGGCCGTAGGCCGGTGCGGCTCGC
>CAZRKH010000073.1:0-6355 GCA_964600785.1 uncultured Chitinophagaceae bacterium | reverse complement strand
CTGCGGGGCGTTGCTCGCTGTCGTTGACGAGGTGTTTCCGATCGAGTTGGCCGACGTCGAGAAAGCGAAGGACATTCTTCTCCAGACGCAGGGCCTGTCGGCCCGCGACTCCCTTCACATGGCGGTGATGCAACGACGCCGCATCGCAGACATCATGACCTTCGATCGAGGATTTTCAGGCCTGCCGGGAATCCGAATCGTGGAACGGTAAAGACCGCGTATACTCAGACTCGTCGTCGAGAATCGCATGGCTCGAGCGACTCGCGTTCGCCTGCTGGGGTAGCCGCACGGCATGAATCCCTCTCCTGAGATTCGCTGGCTTCAGCGTTTTGAGAACTACCGACGAGCGCTTGCGCTCCTCGAAGAAGCCTTGTCCGCCGGCCCGCTTCCACTGAATCAATTGGAGAAGGAGGGGGTCGTCCAACGGTTCGAGTACACCTTGGAACTCGCCTGGAAAACAGCCGAAGATTACCTGGAGGCGAGCGGGCTGGTGCTCTCGGCCGTGACGCCGCGGCAGGTTATCAAGGACGCCTTCGCCGCCCGACTTCTCGGGGACGGCCAGATCTGGATCGACATGATCGATCACCGCAATCTTCTCTCGCACACCTATGATCCGGCGAACTTCGAAATGGCTGTCGCGGCGATCCACGCCCGCTATCTCGACGCGTTTCGTCAACTCCGTGACCGACTCGAAGATCGGAGGACCGAGTGAGGCCGGGTCTTTCAGAGCACGAACTCCGGCTCCTCCGCGACACGCTTCGCCGGCATCCGCGGGTTGTCGGAGCGATTTTCTTCGGATCCCGCGCCAAGGGCACCCATTCGCCGCAGTCGGATGTCGATCTGGCCGTGGTTGGCAACCTGACGCCACTGGAGGCGGAGTCGATTGCCGGTGAGCTGGAAGAGCTGCCGTTGCCCTACCGTTTCGAGGTCCAGAGCCTGGAGCGGATCACCCATGAACCGCTCCGGGAACACATCGGCAGGGTCGGGATTCGGATCTATCCCACGGCGTAGGCAGAAAGCCGCGGGGCAGCACGGAGACGGGTGCTTACACGCTCAATAACGCGACGAGCGGTACGGCCCCGGCAGTGAACTCCGGCGCGACGTACTACATCCCTACAGAAAACCAGTGGTACAAGGCGGCGTGCTACAAGGGCGGCAGCACGAACGCCAGCTACTGGGACTACGGCACGCAGAGCGACACAGCCCCGACGGCGGTGACGGCGGGCTCGACCGGGATTGGATCGGCCGGGGGGATCGCGACATCAGGCCTCTGGCTTCCCACCCGTCGCCGTTTTCGGCAACTGGATGACGGTTTGATTGGCGCTCGGGCCTGCGTGCCGCTGACCGGGCCGGCTCGCTATTCCGCGTCGTGCGAGGCGGGCATCACGCCGCGGCTGCCGGCCCGCGGTCTGGCCAGTTCGTCGACGTCCGCCCGCGACATTGCCTGGGCTCTCGGCGAAAGTCCGGCCGCGCCGGGCGGTGTCTGACTGGTGCCGGCGAGGAAGTTGTCGATCGCTGCCGACTGACGCAAGCGGGTGAAATACTTCGCCATCTCGATCCGCTGCTTCTTGTCATGGATGTCGCGTTCGAGTTCGCCGCGGACCTCCTCGAGAGGCACGTCGGCAGGCTCGGTGTAGCCCTCGCACAAGAGAATCATGAATCGGTCGGCCACCTGCACGACACCGGAAAGCTCGCCCGCCTCGAGGGCAAACGCCTCCCGCTCGAGCGCCGGCTGCCCGGCGTAGCGGCGGATTGGCGGCACCTCACCCCGCAGGGCCTTGCTTGCCGGATCGACCGAATACCGTTCGGCCAAATCCCCGAAGAACTCGGGCGTGAGGTTCTCGCGTGCCATCTGCCAAACCTCCTGGGCCCGCCGCTGACTGGCCATCACGATCATCCGACACTTCGCACGCCGCCCGAAGGTCGATTCGTAGGCCTTCTCGAGATCCTCCCGCGTCACCTGCACCGCACCGGTCAGCTTTTCCAGGGCCACCGTGGGGCGGACCACGTCTTCGAGGTAGTGCCGCATCGGCACCTTCTGCTCGCGGGTCACATGATCGAGCCAGGCCTCGACGTCGGGCGTGCCGTCCTTTTTGGTGAAGCCGAGCGTGCGGGCCCCCTCGGCGACCTCGGCGTCGATGTCGGCCTGGGTCACGGTGATCCCGCCGCGTTCGAGGGCCTGGGCGAGCAGCGAGCGGGTGATCAAAATCTCGAGAACCTCCAGGCCGTGCCGCTGAAGACAGGTCTCGGTAAGTTCTTTCATCGGCACAGGCTCACCGTTGACGGTGGCCGCCACGCCGGGCATCGCAGCCCGCCGGGCCGGGTCGTCGACGATGTTTTCGATCCGCGAGGCATTCTGCAGGTCGCGGAAGACCTCGTTGGAGGCCTCGCGGCTCTTCCGCTCGCGGATCTCGGCGGCCAGGCTGCCGCGGGCTTCCTCCAGCGGCACCTCCGCCGCCGGCAGCCGGCCCTCGCACTTGAGGATGATGAATTGATCAGCCACGCGAACCACCGGCGAGATCTGCCCCTCGGCGAGGGCGAAGGCCGCCTCGTCGAAGGCCGCCGCCCCGGAATGCCGGCGGATCGGCTGCACCCAGCCGTTGGCGCTGGCGCTGGCGATGTCGACCGAATGCCGCCTGGCCAGGCCGCCGAAGTCATCCGGGCTGGCGAGTGCCTTGCGACGGACCGCCTCGGCATCGGCCTCGGTGCGGCAGACGATGATCCTCGCCTTGACCGCCGGCCCGAAGCGTCGCTCGTATTCGATTGCAATTTCTTCGGCCGTCGGCTCGACCCGCCGGTGGGCAAGCTGCCGCAGGGCCAGCATCGGCCACACGATCTCCTCGCGATACTGCTGCTCGCTCACACCCCGCTCGCGGCCGATCAGTTCGATCCACTTCTCGCGCGGCACCTTGAAGCGGGTGGCCATCGCGTCGATCTCCGCGTCGACATCCGCGGCGGTGACCTCGATTCCCGCGCGGCGGCAGCCCTGTTGGATGATCACGCGGTTGACGATCGTCTCGAGCACGCCGTTGCCGTAGCGGGCCAGACATTCCGCGATGAGTCGCTCGCGGGGGATCTCGGCCCCATTGACCAGGGCCGCCACCTCGGGCAGGGGTTCGCCCGCGGACGACGGCGGGGCCGGCTGGGGCGGCTGGGCATCGGCCGAACGCGTGGAGGCGGCACGCCAGGCCAGGCAGACCCCCAGGATCACCGCTACCGCAGCGAGTTCCGCAAAGAGCGGGCGAAACCACCGGCTTCCAGCCAGGTGACCGCCGCCATCCACCGCGCGGTCGAACAGTCTGCGTCGCATCCCCTCGGGCCCTCCTTGGCTGGTGACCGTCGCCGGCGGCATCCCGCCGTCGGCTGGGGTGTTCCCGGCCGGGACCACCTCCTCGGCGGAAAATAGGGGGTTTCCGGCGGCTGATCAATGGCGAAACTCACTGCCGGCGGGAGATGCCCCCGAGGGGCTTTCCCCGCGATGGCGGTCTTCTCCCGCCGCACGACCCCGTGCAATCCGGCATGAATTCGTGCATCATGGCGACCTGCGGGTGCTCCAACGGGCCTCGCGGTTCGGTCCCGCCAGCCCAGGAATCTCGGTGACGCCTCCCCCCAGCCCAGGCCCGACCCAGGAATCCGGTCGCCCGGAGTGCCTGCTGACCCTCGGCCTGCTGCCCCCGGTGACTCTCGAGGATGTCAAGCAGGCCTACATGGCTCGGGCGATGCGGATGCACCCCGACCGCGGGGGCGACCCCCAAGCCTTCATCGCCCTGCAGAAGGCCTACGAGGAGGCCAACGAATACGTGAAGTTCAAGGCGGGCAAGCTGGAATGGCTCGCCTCGAAGATCGATGCCTACGCCCAGCAGCAGGAGGTGGTCACCGAAACCATCGACCGCGGCGGCGAGGTGGAGATGCAGGAGACCGACTGGCTCACAAAATCCTTCGGCGACGACTTCGGTCACGTGGCCGACAAGCTGATCCGCGTGACGCTGCGGGGGCCCGCGGCCGATGACCTCTTCGCGATCCTGCTCGGCTTCCGCGCCGCCTCGCTGAAGGATCTCGCCGTGCTCGACCTCGCCGGCGGCAGCCTCACCGACGAGGGTCTCGTTCAGTTGAAGGGCCTTGCCAACCTCCAGCGGCTCGATTTGCGTGGCACCCAGGTCGGTGGGCTGGCCTCGGAGATCCCCGAGTGGTTCGAGAGGCTCGAGTTTCTCGGTCTGCCCAAGGGAGCCCTCGGCTTTTTTGGCCGGATGGGCATGCCTCGCCGCGTGAAACTCGAGGTCGGCGATGCCTGAGCCGTCCGCCCTCCGCGGAGCCGGTGTGTTGTCCGCAGCCCGCGCGGTTTTTTTCGTCATTGTCGCAGGGAACGTGGCATGGCATCCCTTGCTCACCGCGGAGGAGATCATGCAGCCCAAAGACTTCTACGACGTCGGCGAGGTGTCCCTCGAACAGGACGGCCGGCCGCTGACCTTCCGCTACCGCCTGCTGCGTCCGCCCGAGACGAGCAACGCTGACCGACACCCGCTCGTGGTCTACCTGCACGGCGCCGGCGAGCGTGGCGACGACAACGCCCGGCAGCTGAAATACCTGCCGACCTGGATGATCGAGAAGGAGGTCCGCCAGCGGCATCCCTGCTTTCTGCTGGTGCCCCAGTGCCGGCAGGATGAGCGGTGGGTCGACGTTTCCTGGGCCGATAGCAAAAGCACACCGGCGGCCAACGAGCCGACCACCGATCTCGCCGCGGCAATCCTGGCGATGGAGCAGGTGCTCCGGCGGGAGCCGGTCGATCCCGACCGCGTACTCCTCACCGGCCTTTCAATGGGCGGCTACGGAGCCTGGGACCTCGCCACCCGCATGCCCGAACGCTTCGCGGCTCTGCTGCCGATCTGCGGCGGCGGCGATGAGCGGCTCGCCGCAAAGCTCGTCGAACTGCCGATCTGGGCCTTCCACGGCGACGCCGACACGGCGGTGCCCGTGGAGCGATCCCGGGCGATGATCGAGGCGATCTCGGCCGCCGGCGGCAGCCCCCGCTACAGCGAACTGCCCGGCGTGGGCCACGATGCCTGGACAACCGCCTACCGGGATCCGGAGGTTCTCGACTGGTTCTTCGCCCAGCGTCGCAAAGGCGACTGACGCGGCAGACTCCCTCGAGCGGACGGCGGCTATTCGGGAAAGAGCCGCGTGGAGAGATACCGCTCGCCGAGGTCGGGCAGCACCACGACCACCATCTTGCCGGCGTTTTCGGGCCGCTTGGCGACCTCGAGGGCACCCCAGGCGGCGGCACCGCAACTGATGCCGCACATCAGCCCCTCCCGCTTGGCCATCTCGCGGGCGGTCTGGATCGCGTCCTCGTCGTCCACGCGAACCACCTCGTCGATGATGTCGAGATTGAGTATCTCGGGAATGAAGCCGGCCCCGATCCCCTGGATCGTGTGACGGCCCGGCTTGATCGGATCGCCCGCGAGCTTCTGGGTGATCACCGGGCTGTTGGCCGGTTCCACCGCGACCACCTTGATCGCCGGGTTCTTGGCCTTGAGTGCCTCACCGCAGCCGGTGACCGTGCCGCCGGTGCCCACCCCGCAGACGATGATATCGACCTGGCCGTCGGTGTCGGCCCAGATCTCCTCGGCGGTGGTGCGACGATGGACCTCGGGGTTGGCGGGATTCTTGAACTGCTGCGGCATGAAGAACTGCTCGCTCGAGGAGGTGATCTCCTCGGCGTGCCGCACGGCCCCGGGCATGCCCTCGGCAGCAGGGGTGAGCACGAGTTCGGCACCGAGCGCCTTGAGCATCCGCCGTCGCTCGAGGCTCATGCTCTCGGGCATCGTCACGCGGAGCCTGTAGCCGCGGGCGGCACAGACATAGGCCAGACCGATGCCGGTGTTGCCGCTGGTCGGCTCGATGACGGTCGTCTCGGGGGTGAGCCTGCCTTCCCGTTCGGCCGCATCGATCATGGCGCAGGCGATGCGGTCCTTGACGCTCCACAGGGGATTCATGTTTTCAATCTTGCCGACGACCATCGCATGGCAGCCCTCGGTGACCCGTCGCAGCCGAACCAGCGGCGTGCGGCCGATGCACTGGGTGATGTCGTCGCGAATCCCCGCGGGGAGCGTGGAAGAGATCATGACCCCACCTCCTGACGTTGTGTGAGCAAAATGACCGTCGCCCGGTCCGCTTCCGCGACGGCTCAGAAAGCCCGCAAGAGCTTCCTTACCACTATAGACGTTTTTATCGGCACAACCCCACCGCTACTTGAGCATCCCGGCCGCGTAGGCCGGTGCGGCCCGCGTAGGCCGGTGCGGCCCGCGTAGGCCGGTGCGGCCCGCACCGGCAAAGCCGGTTTGTAGGCCGGTGCGGC
>CAZRKH010000072.1:0-21799 GCA_964600785.1 uncultured Chitinophagaceae bacterium | reverse complement strand
CCCCGGCCGCCGGTTCCCGGGGAACCCGCCCTACCCCTGCCGGTTCCAGCGGAACCGGCCTACACACGCCGGTTCCAGCGGAACCGGCCTACACACGCCGGTTCCAGCGGAACCGGACTACAACAGCCGGTTCCAGCGGAACCGGCCTACGGAACCGGACTACAGGCTCAGCCAAAAAAAGAGGGGCCGGGCGATGCTCGCCCGGCCCCTCCGGTTTTCATCGATCTCCCACCGAGCCACCCTGAGGGGGCCCGGCAAGGAAATCAGCAGCCGCGACGGCAGCGGCGACGACGGCCACAGCCGCGGTCACACCCGCTCTCGCACGAGCCACAGGCGGCAGACTCGCCGCACGAACCGCCGGCATCACCACAGCCGGCGTCACCGCAGGCTCCGGCACCACCACCACACGGATCGCAGGGCACCTCGACCGCCACCATCTTGCAGACCTGCACCGGCACCTCCTTGGTGACCTGGACAGGCACCCGGACGGTGTAGGTCTGCGTCTTGGTTTCCGGCACGCAGTCATAGGAGGTGACCGTGTAGGTCTCTTCCTTCTGCTGCGGAACCATGACGGTGTAGGTGACCTCCTTGGTCGCCTTCTCCGGCACGCACTTGGTGACCGTGTACTCGCGGGTGCGAGTCTCCGGCTTGCACTTCTGCACCTTGACCGTGCGAGTCTTGGTCTCGTTGACCATCTTCGTCACGGTGTAGGTCCGCTCCCGCTGCTCGGGCACGCACTTGGTGACCATCACGGTCTTGGTGCGGGTCTCGGGCTTGCACTTCTGCACCTTGACCGTGCGGGTCTTGGTCTCGTTGACCATCTTCGTCACGGTGTAGGTGCGGGTCCGCTCCTCGGAACGGCACTTCCGCACCGTCTTCGTGTAGGGGACCTCCTCGGTCATGCACTGGTAGGTCGTGCAGGGCACTTCCTTCGTCTCGCAGGTGGGAACCCAGACACGCTTGCAGACCGTGCGGCTGCCGCAGCCAGCCGACGAACCACACGGATCACAGGGATCGCAGCCGCTGTTGCAGCCACCGCAGGCACCGGCACTGCCGCTACCACCGCAGGGATCGCAAGGCACCTCGACCATCTGGGTCTCCCAGTGGCCACCGCGGACCTGCACGGTCTTCATGGTGGTCACAGGCACCCGCTTGGTCACCGTCCGCGTGGCTTCCACCTGCTCGGTGTAGGGCACCTGCACGGTGTAGGTGGCGGTCTTTTCCTCCTTGACGGGCACGCACACCGTGTAGGTCTGCTCGACCTCCTCGGTGTAGGGAACCATCACGGTGTACTCGACCGTCTTCTCTTCCTGCGTGGGAACCATGACCGTGTAGGTGGAGGTCTTCTCCTCCTTGACGGGCACGCACACGGTGTAGGTCTGCTCGACCTCCTCCGTGTAGGGAACCATCACGGTGTACTCAGCGGTCTTGGTCTCCTCGACGTTCTTCATGACCGTGTATTCGACGGTCTTGGTCTTCGTCTCGGGGACCTGCACGGTCACCGTCCTGGTCTTCTCTTCAGTCTTGGGAACCCGCTTCATGACCGTGTAGGTCCGCTCACGGGTTTCCGTGGTGTACTCCGTGCAAGTGACCGGACGCATCTCGGTCACGTACTGCCGCTGGTACACCGTCCGAGTGCCACAGGCACCGGCATCACCACAACCACCGCACGGGTCGGCAGACTCACATCCACCACAGGCGGCCGACTCACATCCACCGCACTGCTTGGCCTCGACCTGCTGACAGGCAAGGAGCAAGGCAACCATCGGCACGAGGCCGAAGCACAACTTCCGAACCACAATCACCTCCTGATAAATCATCCGCACCTCGAGACCGCTCGTCCGCACCCGCACGGGCACAAGTCACCAGGCAGCCCGATCAATCGAAATTTTTTCCCGTTCACTCCGACGAAACACCAAACGTGAACGTGAAGATGGATAAGATACGCAAGCCGTGCGGGAAATCAACGGTGGGCTGCCGTCAGACGTTGGATTTTCATTTCGGAGTTCTCACACGACCCGGTGGTTGGCCTGCAGGGGCTGCCCGAACCGTGTCGCAACCGGGCGTCTCATGCCATTTTTTATCAAAAGTTGACCTAAAAGACCGCATATGCCGGCCGACCGCGACTTGGACAGTTCCCTGCCGCGTAGGATTTCAATGTCGAGAACCGAACGGGGAGTTCTTGTGAAGAACTGAAAAGGAGGGATGCCATGGCCACCGTAAATGAACTTCTGCGGGAGAAGGGCCGGGTCGGGCCGGTTTCGGTGGCTCCGGCGGCTTCGGTGCTCGAGGCCACCACGCTCATGAACAGCCACGGGATCGGCTCGCTGTTGGTCGTCGACGGGCCCCGTTTGGTGGGCATCTTCACCGAACGCGATGTGCTACGACGGGTGGTTGCGGCCTGCCTCTCGCCAGGATTGACCCGGGTCGGCGAGGTCATGACCGCCGACCTCGTCTGCTGCAGCACCGAGGCACGGGTCGAGGAGATCGCCGACGTGATGCGGCGGCGGCGGATTCGGCACATCCCGGTGATCGACGCCAACGAGGAGGTCGTCGGGGTGGTTTCGATCGGCGACATCAACGCCTATCACGCGAATTCCTGCGAGGCCGAGCTGCACCAGGTGCAGGACTACATCTTCAATCGAGCCTGACGCGCCGAGGGTCCAAGCAGGGTCCAAGCAGGGTCCAAGCAGGGCCAGCGGGAAGTCTGCGGGGTTTTTCGGTGGTTCGACAGCGGACCGCCGGGAGGGTAGCCTGCGGCCGAGTATGCGGGGTTCGATTGACCGACCCGGAGGCCCGGGGCGGGGGGCTCCGCCGCCTTCCGCCTGCCACCTTTCGTCACCTTCGGGAGAACACCCCCCATGCCCTCGGCCATCCATCCCGCCATCCGCCTGGCTGCCGTCGCAGCCCTGCTGGTGCTGCCGACCAACGTCGCCCGTGGTGAAGTCGCCCTCAACAACATGTTCGGCGACCACATGGTGCTGCAGCAGGGAATCCGCAATCGCGTCTGGGGAACGGCCGCATCAGGCGAGGCGGTCACGGTCAGCTTCGCCGACCAAACCCATTCCACGACCGCCGGAGCTGACGGTACCTGGGAGGTGTTTCTCGAGCCGGTGCAGGAATATGGCGGGCCGCACGAACTCACCATCAAGGCCACCAATACGCTCACCTTCCGCGACGTGCTCGTGGGAGAGGTCTGGATCTGTTCGGGCCAGTCGAACATGCAGTGGTCGGTCAATCAGGCCAACGACGCCGACCTCGAGCGGGCGGCTGCGAAATACCCCGAGATCCGCCTGATCTCGGTGCCCCAGGTCGGCACCCAGCAGCGGGCCTCGAATTTCAAAGGACACTGGGAGCCCTGCAGCCCTTCGACCGTCGGCGACTTCTCTGCGGTGGGCTACTTCTTCGGTCGACAGATCCACCAAACGCTCGGGGTGCCGGTCGGGCTGATCGACAACGCCTGGGGCGGCAGCGCCTGCGAGGCCTGGATCAACCGCGAGCGGCTCGCCTCGGACGAACGCTTCGGCCCGCTGCTCGAGCGATGGACCGAGCTCGAGCAGAAGAAAGCCGACAACAAACGGATGATGGCCGGCAACCAGCGGCCCGCCAATATCTACAACGGCGTGCTCGCCCCCTCCATCGGCTACGGCATCCGCGGCGTGATTTGGTATCAGGGGGAGTCGAACGCCGGCCGGGCCGTCCAATACCGCGATCTCTTCCCCTTCATGATCGAGTCCTGGCGGAAGGAATGGGGCCTCGGCGATTTTCCCTTCTATTGGGTGCAACTGGCCGACTACAAGGCCGAGCAGACCGAGCCTGCCGAGAGCGCCTGGGCCGAACTCCGCGAGGCCCAGACCATGACCCTCGACAAGCTTCCCGAAACGGGTGAGGCGGTGATCATCGACCTCGGCGAGGGCAAGGATATCCATCCGAAAAACAAGCAGGACGTGGCCAAGCGGCTTGCCCGCTGGGCTCTGACCGATACCTACGGCATGCAGGGGATCGCCTGCGCAAGCCCGAGGTTCTCCTCGATGGAGCGGGAGGGCTCCAAGGCGGTACTCGCCTTCGAGCATGTCGACGGCGGCTGGCGGCCGTTCGATGTTCCCACACCGCTGGGCTTCACGATCGCGGGGGCCGATGGAGCCTTCGTGCCCGCCAAGGCGGCGATTCGCAAGGATGGCCGGATCGAGGTCTGGGCCGACGAGCTGAGCGAGCCGAAGGCGGTGCGGTATGCCTGGGCCGACAACCCGGTGTGCAACCTCTACGACGCCGCCGGCTTGCCGCTGACCCCCTTTCGCACCGACGACTTCCCGGCCACCACCGCCGGCAAGCACTGAGGCCGCCCCCGCGGGCCCTGCCGGGGTGGGCATCCAGCCCAGTTTTTCGCTAGGATCGCGAAATCCTGCGGACCAACAGGCACACAGAGGGCTGAATCATGGCGGGAAGGGGCACCACGACGGGCGACACGAGGCCGGGCAAGTTCGCCAATCAAGTGACCGGGCAAGTGACCGGAGAGTGCCGCGGACCGCGGTCGCCCCGGCCCGGATGCGGCATGCTCGCGGCCGTGGCAATCGCGGCTGGGCTGGCGGGGTGCTCGGGACGACAGGCCCCCCCACCAGAACTCGGACTCGGCGACGAGGCTCCTGCCCGTTCCACGACCACCGCTGAGCCGGGCCGAGCGACCAGCCGCCCCTTTCCCGTGGTCGTCACGGCCCTCAGGGACCGCGCCCTGAGAGAGACGGTCGCCGCGGCCGGCGCGAGGGCCGCCAACTCCTCGGAGCCTGCGACCATGGCCCCGGGAATGCTCGCCGAGTCCTCGCCACTTCAATGGGCCCTGCCCGCAGGGGCTGCCCTTCGCACGACCGAAGCGACCGCCCCGCGTCTGATCTCGGCCGGCGGCAGCCCGGCCACCAATGCCGGTCGCGAGCCGCTGCCCGCAGCAGCGGCGACGGACATCAACGGCGAGATCCGGGCGATGTTCGCCGACTACCTCCGCGCCTTCGACCGCCGTGATGCCGGGGCCGTGGCCGCCTGCTGGAGCGAGTCGGCCGAAAACCTCAGCCTCGACACCGGCGAGACCACCTCGGGCCGCGACGAGGTCGAGTCGGTCTTTCAGACGCTGTTCTACGACGATCCGGCCGCGAGGATCGACCTCGAGATCGAGGCGATCCGTCCGCTTGGCGACGGCGTGGCCACCGTCGACGGGGTGTCGCAGACCAGCTTCTCCGATGGCGAGGTCGCCGCGAGTCGCTTCTCCGCGGTGGTCATGAAGCGGGACGGCCGCTGGATGCTCGAAAGCGTCCGTGAAGCCTCGCTGCCTTCGCAGCGCTCGGCCCGTGAGGAGGCGATCGCGGCGCTGGAACCGCTCGTCGGTGAGTGGGAAGATGTCAGCGACAACGTCACGATCAGGACCCATGCCTTTTGGACGCAGGGGGGCGGCTTCCTCGTCCGCAGCCACCGGGTCACCAGCGGCGATTCGGTCGCCCGGCCGCCCCGGGCACCGCGTCACGCTCCCTCGATCGATGCGGAGCCCGGCGACCGGGGGCCCCGGCAGCGGGACAGCGGCGAGACAATGGAAATCACCGAGGTGATCGGCTGGGATCCGCTGCGGCAGGGGCTGCGATCCTGGGTCTTCAGCTCGCAGGGCGGTTTTGCCGAGGGGTCGTGGGCGGTGCTCGACGACACCTTCGAGGTCTTCCTCGACGGCACGCTTGCCGACGGCGGGCTGGTCTCCGGCGAACTGCGAATCGAGCGGGTCGGGTCTGATGAAATCGTATCCACTCTCGACGGTGGCGGGCTGGCCGAATTGCTTCCTCTCGACGGTGCCATGGTCCGCACCGGCCGTCCGGCAGCTCCGAGGAGTGAGTCTCGAGCGGGGGAAAAGTGGTGATGCACAGCGAGACGACACAGCGGGGTTCGCGGGCTCCCCACGCCGCCACGCGACGGGAATTCGTCGTCGCCGCGACAGGTCTCGGGGCGGCGGGGCTTCCCCTGCTGGCCTCGGCTGAGGACGCTGCAACAGTCGGCGGGCCCGGCGAAGGGACGGCCGGGTCGCGTCGCCGCAGCCTCCGCATCGCCCACCTGACCGACATCCATGTCCAGCCGGAACGCGGGGCCGCCCGCGGCCTGGCCCAGGCTCTCGAGCATGTCCAGTCGCTGCCCGAGACACACGGCCTCGATGCGGTCGACCTGATCATCACCGGCGGCGACACGATCATGGACGCCCTCGAGGTCGGCCGCGACCGCACGAAGACCCAGTGGGAACTGTGGCGAAAGGCGAAGGCCGACCACTGCTCGCTGCCGGTGCGAAGCGTGATCGGCAACCACGATGTCTGGGGCTGGACGCGGTCGAGGGCCGGCACCAACGGCGAGGAACCTCTCTACGGCAAGCAGTGGGCTTGCGAGGAGTTCGGCCGCGAGAAGCCCTACGAGAGCTTCGATCTCGGCGGCTGGCACATCGTGCTTCTCGACAGCACCTTCCCCCATGGCGAGAGCTACATCGGCCGCCTCGACGAGTCGCAGTTCGACTGGTTCGCCCGCGACCTCGCCGCCGTGCCCGAGGAGGTGCCGGTGCTGGTCGTCTCCCACATCCCGATTCTCTCGGTGCATCCGCTTGCCGCTGCCAAGGCCGCCCCGCAGGAGGCCGGAGGGTTGCCGGTGTTCACCACCAACGGCAACCTCGTCCACACCGACCACAGCCGAATCCGTGGCCTGTTTCGCAGGCATCGCAACGTGAAAGCCGCCGCCAGCGGCCACCTGCACATCCTCGAGCAGATCGACTTCGAGGGCGTCCGCTACGTCTGCAACGGCGCGGTCTCGGCCGGCTGGTGGCGGGGACTGCACCGCGGCACCGACTTCGGCTACGGCCTGGTCGACCTCTACGACGACGGCACGCTCGAGAGTCGTTACCTGACCTACGACTGGAAGGTCCAGGCCTGAGAAGCGGCCTGCCCCGACGAGGAATGGCGGGCAATTTTCGCCCAGCCGCGGCGGCACGTTCAGAAGTGTTCAGGAGCCGTCATCCCTTCACGGCGCCGGCAGAAAAACGTCGGATGAGTCGAAAGAGGCCAAAAACCAGTACCCTCGACAACGGCCGGTCTTTGAATCATCGTGAATCGAACGCGGCGGGCACCCGCATGCCCGCTCTCTGCCCGCACACCCGAAAGACCAATGCCATCCCCAACCAGCTTGTTCCGCGTCGCTCCCGCGGGCGTGGTCGCCTGCCTGATCCAGCTCTCCCTCGCCGCCGGGCCCGTCCTCGGCCGTGAAACACCACCCCAGCCGGAGCAGAAACCAGCCGCGGTTCCCGACGCGGCCGCCGAACCGGTGGTGGTCGAGCACGAGATCGTGATCGATGGCCAGATTCTCTCCTACCGCTCCGAAACCGGCATGCTGCCGTTGCTCGCCGATGACGGCTCGACAAAGGCCTCGGTATTTTTCGTGGCCTACACGCTCGCCGGCGGCGGCAGCGAGCGGCCGATTCTGTTTTGCTTCAACGGCGGCCCCGGAGCCTCGGCGGTCTGGCTGCACCTCGGCGGTCTCGGGCCGAAGCGGGCCCGCGTCAATCCCGACGGCACGCTCCCGCCACCGCCCTACCGAATCGTCGACAACGAGCACAGCCTCCTGCCCGCGGCCGACCTGGTGTTCATCGATCCGGTGGCCACCGGCTACAGCCGCCCGGCAAAGGACGAGAAGCCCGAGCAGTTCTTCGGCCAGGATGCCGACATCGACGCGATGGCCGACTTCATCCGGCTCTACACCTCGCGGCACGGCCGGTGGGGATCACCCAAGTATCTCTGCGGCGAGAGCTACGGGGTCTTCCGGGCCGCGGGGCTCGCCGAACGGCTCCAGGATCGGCACGGGATGTTCCTCAACGGGCTGGTGCTCGTTTCGGGCCTCGTCGATTTCGGCACGATCCGCCTCGGGGAATCGAACGACCTGCCCCACGTGATCTTCCTGCCGAGCCTCACCGCCACCGCCCATTTCCACCGCAAGCTGCCGGCCGACCTGCAGGCCGACCGCACGGCGGCGATCGCCGAGGCCCGCAGTTTTGCCGGCGGCGACTACCTCCAGGCTCTCTTTGCCGGCTCCGCCCTGCCCGAACAGCGGCGGCAGGCAACCGCCGAGAAGCTCTCCCGGCTGACCGGACTGCCGGTCTCGCTCGTGCTCGAGCACGATCTGCGGATCGATGCAGGCGTGTTTCGCAAGGAACTCCTCGCCGGGCAGGGCCTGATCCTGGGCCGCTTCGACGGGCGGATCACCGGCCGCGACGGCAGCCCGGCCGCCACGACTCCCCGCTTCGATCCCTCCTACACCGCCGCCCTCGGCCCGCTGGCCTCGACCATGAACGACTATGTCCGGGGCGAACTCGGCTTCGAGAGCGACCTGCCCTACCGCGTGCTCACCGGCGTGGGCCCCTGGAAGTACGACCAAAACACCTACGCCTCGACCGCCGACGACCTCGCCCGGGCGATGTCGAAAAATCCGCACCTGCGGGTGCTGGTTTTGACCGGCCGCTGCGATCTCGCCGTGCCTGCCGACTCGATGCGGTACAGCGTGGACCATCTCGATGTGGCGGCGGAGGTGCGAGCCAACGTCTCCTACGCCGACTACGACTCCGGGCACATGATGTACCTCAACCTGCCCGATCTCGAGAAACTCGAGGCCGACGTGGCGGCCTTTCTCGAGGCGGGCGGCACATGAGCCTCCGCCGCTACTTCTTGGTGGAGCGTCCGGGCTGCCGGGCCACCTGCTCCCGCTTCACGAAATAGACCTTCGGGTCGTCGATCACCCAGGGCGTGCTCCAGGTCTTGCCGTCGTCGTGGGTGCAGACATTGAAGAAGAATGTCTTGAGGATCTCGGTGCGGTAGCCGTAGGGATACTGCGAGGTGATGTGGTCTTCCTCGGTGAGGTCGTCCACGCCGGGGCTGGCAAAATAGTGCACCACGCCGTCGGGAGAGAAGGAGAGGCCGAGCGTCCACCAGCCGAGCTTCTCGACACGCGGCCCCATGATCTCGTTGCCGCTGCGGCCGGCCCGCACGCGGATGTAGGCCCCGTCTTCCTCGTACCGCTTCTCGTCCCCGTTTTCAAAGCAGATGAACATCCCGGGCCAGTATTCCTCCAGGCCGTATTCGCCGCGGCTGGGGTGGTCTTCGCCGGTGATGATCGAATGCGTGTAGCAGCCGGCCCGGAAGCCGAAGGAGGGACCGCTGCGATTTTCCCACTGCTTGAACGGCGGCAGATACACCCGCACCACCACCGAGGGGCTGTCGAGCACGCTCATCCCCCGCGGCAGCTTTCGCTGCATGTCGAAAACGATGTCGTCCTGCTGCATCTTGCCGCTGACATAGCCGGGAATGCCGGCATGCAGCGAGGCGAGCAACAGCCCGTGCTCGCTCCCCTCGAGACCGGGCGCCGGCAGGGCGATCCGCTTGACCGCGTCGGGAGTGCCCCGCATCGGGCCCTCGAACCAGAGCCGGTTGGCACTGCGGCCGATCGGCCCCCGCAGGCGGTCATCCTGCTCCTCGGAACTCTTGGGGTGGTTGTAATACCACTTCCACTTCGGGTCCTCGAAGTCGTCGCTGACGCCCTTGGCCAGCACGCCGGTGCCGGGCACCACGGGCGGGGTGTCGGGCACCGGGCCGGCGTTGGGACGCACGGCCACCCGCTTGGGCGTCGAGCGGAACAATCCGAAAGGACCGGCCTGGGAGGAGTTCGTCATGCCTGCGAGACAGCCGGCCACGAGGCAGCCGGCCACGGCGGCCAGCGAGATTCCCCTTTTCAACGACACGTAACGCGACAGCATCTGGTCTGTTCCCCCTCGCAGCGGCGACGCCCGCTTCGGCTCCCGGGGCACTCCCCCGGGGCGACGCATGGCGTCCGGTTCCGCTGAGCGTATCGACCGGGGGAAAACGCCGGCTGTATCGACACCGGGACCGGCGGCAGAGCCGCCGCGGCTTCCCAGGATTGTGTCGTTTTCCCTCGTCGCCGCGGTCTACCAGCCTCGCTGCGAGGTCCGGCTCGACCAGCCGCCGATGCCGGTTCGCGAGGAACCGGCAAAACTGCCGCCACCTGAGCGGCCGCCACCCGCCGCCCGCCAGGGGTTCGGCCCGGCCATCGGCCCGCCCGGAAGCTGGATCAGCCAGGGGCCGACGCCCTTGGCGAGCCGCTCGAACGATTCGGCGAGCTGGCGACGGCGGACCGCCTCGATCCGCCGCTGCCGCCGGCTGCGGGCCTCGGCGGCAGCCGCGGCATGGGCCTCGCGGGCCAGCCGCGAGGCCTCGGCGCAGCCACGGATCGCCTCCTCGTAGGCCATCCTGCCGAGCTGCTGCCGGGCCTCGTCAAGCAGCCGCTCAGCCGGCTTGGCGTCGATCGTGATGCCTTCCTCGTACCAGCTGGCGACCCTCCGCACGAGGCCATCGGCCTCCTCGATCTCGGCAAACGCCTGCCTGGCAAGCCGGTCGTCCTCGCGGGCGAACTCCGCAGCCCGACCGGCGGCCAGTTCGGCCTCGGAGAGCAGGTTGGTCACCACCCGCGGATCGAACCGTCCCGTCGAGCCGGCCGAGCGTGCCCGACCGAGCAGTTCCATGGCCTCGCGGGCATGCTCGTTGGCCCGCACGCGATCGGTTCGCTGGCGTGTCAGCTGCCCGAGCAGACCCTCCACCGTCGCGGCGACCGCCGATTCCCGGCTGGGCAGTTCGGCCGCCAGCCCGTCGAGTTCCCGACGTCGCTCGATCGTCGCCGCATGCGTTGCCGCGATCCAGTCGGCCTGGCGTTCAGCCTCCTCGAGCATCGCCACGGCGTGGAAGTAGTGCTGCCGAGAGGGATCGGCCGCCGACCTGGCCTCGGCAAGCAGCCGGCGGCCACGGCCCACCGCTGCCTGGCCCTCGATGACGACGTCGGCCACGTCGGCGAAGGCGTCGGAGGCGTAGTGGGCGGCAAGATGCTCGACAACCGCAAGCAGGTCGGGCTCGGCCGCCTCCAGCCCGTCAAGCCGGGCCGCGACGGCGGCCAGCAGCCCCTCGGCCCTCGGACGGGCCTCGGCCACACGGGCCAGCAGCCGCTCGGTCTCGTCGAGGGCATGGTCGGCCTCGGCAACGTGCAGCTTTGCATCGTCGACTTCACCGCGATCAAGCTGGGCCGCAGCGATCGACTCGGCCTCCGCGCAGCGGGCAAGATGCGTGTCGGGGTTGGCACCCGCCTCGACAAGCAGCCAGCCCTCGGCCCGCCACTTCGCCACCTCGGCGGTGAGCGACTCCCGGCGGGCGACGGCAGCATCGAGCCGGGCGTCGGTCTGCTCGCAATCGTCAACCGTCGCTCCAAGAGCGTCGATCAGCCCCGCGGCCTCCTCTAGCTCGGCGATCGCGGCGAGCGGGTCGGTCTCGAGGTGCTCACCCACCGCCTCCACCGCGGCGATCGCCTCGCTTTGCCGCGGACGCAACGCGGCATCGGCCCGTCCCCGGGCCGGCAGGCCGTCGAGCCGACTGCCGAGGTGTTCCAGCGCCGACGAGGCCTCGCGGGCGAGTTCCCGGGCACGCTCATGAGCACGCTCGAGCAGGTCGAGCGGGCCACGGCAGGCACCCGCCACCTCGTCGAGCGGCGGGGTCGCATCGGCGGCTTCGAGCAGTTCGATCGCCTTGCCGGCAGCCTCGGTCCCCAAGGGTCCCTGCTGGCTGATCAACGACTCGGCCCGTTCCCAGATGTCCATCAGTCGCAGCCACCTTTCGCGGTAGCGGCGAATCGCGGCGGCCACCTGGTCGTAGGTATCCCGCGTGAGGCCCTCCATCGGCGTGGCGAAGTCGGCGTCGGCGTGGGGCAGCATGCGGTGGCGTTCACGCTGGGCGTCGAGCAGATCGGAGAGCCCCATCACGTCCCGCTTGAATGCTGCCAGGCGGCGACGAGCCTCGGAGAGCCGCTGGTCGCGACGCGAACGAGCCAAGAGCAGCCAGACGACCCCCGCCAAGGCCACCAGGCCCGCCGCGGCCAGCGGCAGCGTGCGGGTCATCAAAATCCGTCGGTTCTCCGCCCGCCTGACTTGTGCCGCCTCGGCCTCGCTGATCCACCGCTCGGTCCCGGCCACCAGGTCGGCCAGGCCGCGGGCGTACTGACCGTCGCGGGCCCGCGGCAGAAAGGCCGACTCGAGAAGCTCACGGTCGACCGTTGCCGTATCGAGTCCAAGCGACTTCTCGAGTTCGTAGGGCACCCGCATCGCGATCTTGCGTCCCTCGGTCTCGAGCAGAATCGCCACATCGCGGGCTGGGTCAAAGCCGACCTGCTCACCCTCGGCCAGCCGTCGGTTCGCCCGTTCGATGAGGCTGTCGAGCGTGTCGCGGGCGGAGTTGTCGCCCCAGCCGGCCCGGTCCACCACGAACACCCGATAGCCACGCTGCCCGGCCGCCTCGGCCTCGTCGATCGCCTTGCGGACCTCCGCGAAGCTGTCGGGCACCCCCGAGACAATCACGCGGCTCTCGTTGTCGACGGGAACCTCGACCGCGGTCGGCTCCGCCATCACCGGCGGCAGCGTCAGCCAGCCGACCACCACCGAAATCAGGAGCACCATCATCCGTAGATCGATCACGTTCTCACTCCGGGCGTCACCTTACCGGCGGCACCCTGGCGGCCGCTCGCGGCGAGATTCTACTCGGGCTTCGCGAACCTCCGGAGAAGGGCACTCCCTTCCCCGGTGAAACGGAGGCTTTCGAGGCGATGGCAGGGCAGCCCGAGCCTTCGCGCCGCTTCGGCGGCAGCTGCTCCCGGTCCGGCGGAGAGGATCGCCGCGGCGGCAAGGCTGCGGGCCTCGGCCATCAGATCCTCCACACCGGCGGCATCCGCGGCCGCCGGTGCCAGTCGCACGCGATACTCGCAGCCCGCCGCGGCGAAGCTTCGTTCCCATTCCAGGGCGAAGCGGGCGATCGATGCGTTGTCGGCCACGACGAGCAGCGGGCCGGAAAAGCCGTGGTCCGCTCGAGGCGGGAGGCCATCGGAATCGTCGGCCGCGTTCACGGCCCGAAAAACTCCGCGGGCGTGCTCGGCGGTCGCGGGGCGACCGGCCGCGGCGGCGGGGTGCGTGGCCGGGCCGCTGCGGGGCTCGTGGGCGCCATTCGAAACGGCCAGGCTCCCGGCTGGACGGTCGTGCCTCGCACCGCTGGCGGACCGCCGGGCAGCCGGCCGGCATTCAGGTCGGCCGGCCGACCGGGGGCACCGTAACCCTGCCGTACCGCGGGCGCCCCCGCCCGCACGCCACCAAGCAGCCTCCCCCGCGATGAACGGTTGCCGGCCCGCGCTCCGGGCAGAGCCGCCGCGTTGCGGTCCCCGAGGGGATCGCGGGTGGGCACCGCGGCAGCAGCGGCCGCACCGCCCCCGTCGCCGGCCTGACGCTCAGCCGTGCTTTGGGTCGACGCGCCGGCAGGGCCAAGAAAGGTCGGCGGAGCAGGTTCGGCCGCCTCGTCTTGTGCCGGCCCGCCGAGCCCCGCCGGCCCGCCGCGTGCGGCAGGATCTCCCAGGGGCGACCGCAAGCCGCCACGGTCAGGACCCGACCCGGCCCGGTCGGGCCGAGCGAAGCGGTCGGCAGCCGCGGCATCCTCGTCCCGGAGTGCTTCGTTGATCTTCCGGTCGTCGTCCTCCTCGTCGAGGCCGACCGCTGAATCCATCAGCAACAGCGACCGCTCCCGCCGCATCTGCGAGCGGGCCAGTTCGGCCTCGATCTCGTCGATCTTGCCGTCACTGTTCTTGTCCCAGCTGCGGATCAGCGATTCCCTGGAACTCCAGCGATACTCCGAGCCACCCCGCGAGGGCAGCAGGCCTCCACGGCGGGCCGGCGGATCGGCAAGCAGCCGCGGCACGGCAGCAAAAAGCAGGAGGGACACCAGGCCCAGTCCCCACGCTCCTCGTGTCCCGCAGGCGGCACGACATCTTTCCCGCACAGCATCCATCGCACACCTCTCGCGGGGGCAGGGGAGGGGGCGGCCCGTCACCGCTGCGGTCACTCGCCCCGCGACCTCAGGACCGCTCATGATCATACCGCGGCGGCACCGGCGGAAACCAGTTCCGCCATCCGCCGCGAGGCCGCCGCGGTGTCGCCGCCTGCGGCCTCGACCTCGCGGGCCGCGACATGGCAATGGAAGCGATGCCCGGCGAGCGACACCGCCGGCGGATCGACCTCGCGACAGACCTGCTCGGCAAGCGGGCATCGCGGATGGAAACGGCATCCCTCCGGCGGCCGCGAGGGGCTCGGCACATCCCCGCTGAGGATGATCCGGCGACGGCGACGGGCCGCATCGACCGACGGCACCGCCGAAAACAGGGCCAGGGTGTAGGGATGCAGCGGCTCGGCATAGAGCCGCTTCGCCTCCGCGGTCTCGACAAAGCGGCCGAGGTACATCACCGCCACGTCGTCGGAGAGATACTCGACCACCGAGAGGTCGTGCGAGATGAAGAGGTAGGTCAGGCCGAGTTCGCGACGCAGCTCCTCGAGCAGATTGACCACCTGTGCCTGGATCGAGACATCAAGGGCCGAGACCGGCTCATCGAGCACGAGAAACTCCGGCTCCAGCACCACCGCCCGGGCGATCGCGATCCGCTGCCGCTGGCCACCGGAAAACTCGTGCGGGTAACGGGCGAGCGCGTCGGCCGGCATCCCGGTCCTCTCGAGGGCCCGACGCATCCGTTCGAACCGCTCGGCCGCCGTGCCCATTGCGTGGATCAGCAGGCCCTCCTCGAGGATCGACCGCACCGTCATCCGCGGATTGAGCGATCCGTAGGGGTCCTGGAAGACCACCTGCATCCGCCGCCGCAGGGCCCGCAGGGCGGCCCCGTCGACACCACGAACATCGGTGCCGTCGAGCCGGACCCGCCCGCCGGTCGGCTCCACGAGCCGCAGCAGGCTGCGGCCCACCGTCGTCTTGCCGCAGCCGCTCTCGCCGACGAGCCCCAGCGTGCGGCCGCGGGATATCGTGAAGCTCACTCCGTCGACCGCCCGCACCGCGCCGACCACCCGGCGGAGCAATCCCTTCCGCACCGGGAAGTGCGTCTGCAAGTCTTCCACGCTCACGAAGGGATGCGTCATGGCCGGCTCACCGCCTCGAGTTCACCGGCATAATGACAGCGGACGAAATGGCCGGGGGTGATCTCGCGAAGCTGGGGCAGCTCGCCCTTGCACATCGGCTCGCGGGCGAACTCGCAGCGAGGATGGAACCGGCAGCCGCTGGGATAGTGCTGGGGGGGCGGCACGGTGCCGGGAATCGTCCGCAGCCGGCCGCCGGCCGCCGCCGACTCCGGTCGGGCGGCGAGCAGCCCGATCGTGTAGGGGTGCAGCGGGTTGGAGAAGAGCTCTTCGGCCGGAGCCCGCTCCACGATCTTGCCGGCATACATCACCGCCACCTCGTCGCAGGTCTCGGCGACCACACCGAGATCATGGGTGATCAGGAGGATCGCCGTACCGAGCCGACGCCTGAGGTCGGAGAGCAGCTCGAGAATCTGGGCCTGGATCGTGACATCGAGCGCCGTCGTCGGCTCGTCGGCGATCACCAGCGACGGGGCGCAGGCGAGGGCCATCGCGATCATCACCCGCTGCCGCATGCCGCCGGAGAGCTGATGGGGAAATTCGTCGATCCGTCGGGCGGGGTCGGCGATCCGCACCAGTTCGAGCATCTCCAAAGCCCGGGCTCGGGCCTCGGACCGCGAGGCCTTGCGGTGCAGCCGCACGGTCTCGGCCACCTGATCACCGATCGTGAAAACGGGATTGAGGCTGGTCATCGGCTCCTGAAAGATCATCCCGATCTTTCCGCCACGGATCTGCCGCATCGCCGGCTCGGGGAGCGTTGCCAGGTCGGCCGTGTCGCCATCGACCGAGAACAGGATCCGGCCCGACTCGATCCGCCCCGGCGAGGCGACCAGTTGGAGGATCGACATTGCCGTCACGCTCTTGCCGCAGCCGCTCTCACCGACCAGGCCGAGCGTGCGGCCGGCGTCGATGGAGAGCGACACACCATCCACCGCCGGCACCCGTCCGGCAGGCGTGTGGAAGGCGGTCACGAGGTCTTCGATGGAGAGCAGAGGCATGGCTGGCCGGTCGCGTCGTGCGGGAATCCTGCCGGGGCTGAAGCCTACAGCAATTCGCTGGCAAGGTCGGCCAGGGCCGACCGCTCCCCCTTCTCCAGCGTGATATGGGCGTAGAGCGGCTGCCCCACCATCCGGTTGATCAGGTAGGAGAGGCCGTTGGAGAGGGTGTCGAGATAGGGCTGGTCGATCTGGCGGATGTCGCCGGTGAAGACGATCTTGGTGCCCTCGCCGGCCCGCGTGATGATCGTCTTGATCTCGTGCGGGGTGAGGTTCTGGGCCTCGTCGACGATGAAGAAGATCTTCTGCAGGCTGCGGCCGCGAATGTAGGCCAGCGGGGTGACGAGCAGTTTCTCCGACTCCCGCATCTCCAGGATCCGCTGGGCCTGCGGGGAGTTGTCGGCAAACTGGTGGCGGATCACCGTCAGGTTGTCATAAAGCGGCTGCATGTAAGGATCGAGCTTGTCGGAAACGTCGCCGGGCAGGTAGCCGAGATCGCGGTTGGACAGCGGCACGATCGGACGTGCCAGGAGAATCTGGCGATACCGCTGCCGGCACTCCAGCGCCGCGGCGAGGGCCAGGAGCGTCTTGCCGGTGCCGGCGGTGCCGGCGAGTGTCACGAGCTTGATCTCGTCGTTGAGCAGGGCAGCCAGGGCGAAGGACTGTTCCGCGTTCCGCGGCGAGATGCCGTAGCTCGTCGCCTTCTCCACCCGCACCAACGCCCGTTCGGCCGGTCGGTAGGTGGCAAGCACCGACTTGCTGCCGTTGCGGAGCACGAAGTTCTCGTGGGCCATCGGCCGTTCGACCAGCGGGCACTCGCCGGCGGGAACCCCGCCGGATTCCGTGTAGAAGCGGCTGATCAGATCATCGGCCGCACCCTCGATCACACGCTTGCCGGTGTAGAGCTTGTCGAAGCTCTCCACCTTGTCGGTGGTGTAGTCCTGCGCCGGCAGCCCCAGCGACTTGGCCTTCATCCGCAAGTTGGTGTCCTTGCTCACCAGGATCACCGGCCGCCCCTCGCTGCGGTCGAGCAGGCCCAGAGCCGTGGCCAGGATGCGGTGGTCGGGCGTGTTCTGCAGGAAGGCCTCCCGCAGCCGGGCGTCGTCGCCCCCACCGAGCACCACACGAATCGAACCGAGGCCGGGCCCCAGCGGGCTGCCGTTCTCGGAAAGCACGTCGCCTGTCAGGGCGTCGATCCGCCTGAGAAACTCACGGGCCTGAAAGTTGATGTCTTCGTTGCCCCGCTTGAACTTGTCGAGTTCCTCGAGCACCGTGATAGGAATCGCGACATCGTGCTCCTCGAAGCTGGTGATGCAGCCTGAGTCGTGCAGGATCACGTTGGTGTCGAGAACGAAGAGCTTGGCCGGGCGGGCGGTCATCGCGTGGGGGAGTCCTCGAGTGTCGGGGGTGAATCGCGGGCCTAGCGGGCTGACTGCGGGCTACTTGCGGGCCTCGCGGAGGCGGGGATCCGTGGCCTCCTGGAGGCCCTCGCCGACGAGATTGTAGGAGAGAACGGTCAGAAATATCGCGACCCCCGGAAAGACCACCAGCCACCACATCTGCAGGTTGCTGCGGGCGTCGTTGAGCACGCTGCCCCAGCTCGCCGAAGGCGGCGGTGGCCCGAACCCGAGGAAGGAAAGTGAGCTTTCGATGAGGATCGCCGAGGCGATCCCGAAGGTGATCGGCACGAGCACCGGGGCCAGGGCATTGGGGAGGATGTGCCGCAGCATGATCCGGCCCGGGCCCGCCCCGGTCGCCCGAGCCGCCATCACAAACTCGCTCTGCCGCAGCCGGAGAAACTCCGCCCTGGCCAGCCTGGCGATGCCCGTCCAGCCGGTGAGACCGATGATCGCCATCGTCTTCCAGATCGTCGGCTTCTCCACGAAAGCCACCAGGGCCAGGATCAAAACCAGCGTGGGGATGCACATCACCACCTCGATCAGCCTGCTGGCGAGGATGTCGACCCAGCCGCCGAAATAGCCGGCCACCGCGCCGACGGTGATCCCGATCGTGCCGGCCAGCCCCATCGACACGAAGCCCACCAACAGCGCGATCGTCGTGCCGTGGACCATCTTGGCGAAGACATCCACGCCATACTGATCGGTGCCGAAGAGGTTCTGCCGGCTGGGATGGCCCTCGTCTCGGTAGGGATTGGCCGGCCGGCCCGGCCACTCGTCCTTGCGGACGCTGCGGTAGGGATCCTGGAAGACCAGCGGCCAGATCGCCCAGCTCTCCGGATCCTTTTCGGTGAGATTGGCCGGGTAGGTGCCGCGAAAGCGATCCTTGGCGAAGACCACCGGCTCCAGACTGCGGTCGAAGTAGCCCAGGCAGGGCGCGTAGAGCCGGCCCTTGTAGCGGCAGATGACCGGCTTGGTGCCGGCGATCGCGGGCGCGAAGATCGCCACGATCACCAGCAGCCCGATGAAGCAGAGCCCCGCCATCGCCAGCGGACGGCGGCGAAATCGTCGCCAGGCCTCGGCCCAGAAGCCGTGGGCCCGGCGGCGGGGCCGGGAGGGCTCGGCGGTCGGCGAGGCGACGGTCATTCCACGCTGACCCTCGGATCGACCCAGGCATAGAGCAGGTCGGCCAGCAGCTGGCCGGCGAGCGTGAGCAGGCTGAACATCAAGGTCAGCCCCATGATTGTCGGGTAGTCACGCTCACGAATGCTCTCGAAAAAGAGACGGCCCATGCCGGGCCAGGTGAAGATCTGCTCGATGATCACCGAGCCGCCAAGCAACGCCGGCAGCGAGAGGCCAAGCAGGGTCACCAGCGGGATCAGAGTGTTGCGGAAGGCGTGGTGCACCAGCACCCGCCAGGGGCCGGCGCCCTTGGCCTTGGCGGTGCGGATGTAGTCCTGCCGCACGACCTCCTGCATCGTGGAGTGGATGAAGCGGCTGTACCAGGCGAGGCTCACATAGCTCTGGCAGATCACCGGCAGGATCGCGTGGCGGGCGATGTCGGCCGCTCGGGTCGCCCAGCCGGCGTCGGCACCGAGCGAGTCGCTCCGCATCCCAAACAGCGGCAGCTCCCAGGAGGTACCCCGCAGCCAGACCGCGAAGATGATCTGCAGGAACAACGCCGCCACGAAGGTCGGAAAGGAATAGAGCACGTAGAGCCCAAAGCCCACCGCCCGCTCGTCGGGCCGGCCGCTGCGGGCCGAGGCGTAGAGCCCCAGCGGCACCGAAACCGCCCAGGTCACCGCCAGGGCGGTGCCGGAGAGGGCGAGCGTGGGGCCGATCCGCTCCCCGATCAGCGCGGCCACGGGCTGCTTGCGGGAGATGGAACGGCCCAGATCGCCACGGGCCAGATTCCCGAGCCAGGTGAAGTAGGCGACATACCAGGGCTTGTCGAGCCCGTAGGCCCGCTTCATGCGTTCGATGTCGGCGGGATTGAGCTTGCGGCTCGGATCGGTCTGGCCGATGGCCACCGTCAGCGGCGTGCCGGGCATGGCCCGCGCGAGACCGTAGACGATCCAGGTGATCGCGGCGAGCGTCACGAGGGCCAGCAGCAGCCGGCGAATCAGATACGAGACCATGGGCACGCCACCGCGGGCCGGGAGATCCTCGCAGCCGCGGTCACTCCTGCCGCGGCTTCCAGAGGCTGCCGAATCCCGGTGAATAGTGGAAGGGCCCGCGGGGGCTGAAGACGTAGCCCCGCAGGTCCTTGGAAAATCCGTAGAAGCTGTTCCGCCAGTAGAGCCACGTGTAGGGCTGATCGTCGTAGAGGATCTCCTGGATGCGGGCGTACTTCTCGGCCCGCTTGGCCCGGTCGAGCTCGCGACGGCCCTCGTCGTAGAGCCGGTCGACCTCGGGGTTGGAATAGTTCACGAAGTTGCGGCCGGCCCCCGTTCGCCAGATGTTCTCCGAGGTATCCGGATCGGTGCCGGCGCCCCAGCCGCCGAAATAGGCCTCGAACTTCCGCTCCAGCGTCAGCTGCTGCAGCACGGTCGGCTCCAGCGGCCGCACGTTCACGCGAACCCCGATCCGATCGAGGCTCTGGGCGAGCAGCGTGCAGATCGCCACCGAGAGCGGCTGCTGGGAGGTGAGGATCGAAAACTCGAAAGGCACCAGCCGCCCGTCGAGTTCCTTGTCGCGGATGCCGTCGTTGTCGTGGTCGATCCATCCGGCCTCGTCGAGCAGGGCCTCGGCCTTGTCGAGATCCTGCCGGTAGGGCTCGAGTTTCCGCTTGGGTGACATCCAACTCGATGAATGAAAGATTCCCGTGGCCGGCTCGTAGAGGCCGTAGCAGAGCTTGTCGAGCATCTCGGCATGGTCAAAGCCGTAGCTCATCGCCCGACGGACCCGGCGGTCGGCAAAGAACGGCGTCTCGATGTTCCATCCGAAGTGGAAGCTGACCCATTCGGTGGCGGTGGCCTTGGTGTTGCGTTGGTAGAAATCCTCGCCGGTCGTCTGGGTCGTCCACTGCTCGGGGTTGAGGATCATCTCGTCGATGTCGCCCCCCTTGAGGGCCAACAGGGAGGTGTTCGGATCCTCGATGATGCGGAAGCGGATCTCCTCGAAGAAGGGCTCCTCGCGAACCTGCTGCCCATCCACGACGCCCCAGTTCTCCCGTCGCCGCAGCAGAATCTGCTGGCCCCGCGACCGCTCCACGATCTCGTAGGGCCCCCCGGAGATCGGGGCATTCTCCAGGGCCACATGCTCCGGGCTGTCCTTGAGGGTGGGGTCGTCCTCCCAGGTCGCTTCGTAGACATGGCGGGGGATGACCGGGAAGTTGATGTTCCAGACGTTGGTGGCGAAGGCCTCCTTGTGAAAGAAGACGATCGTGTGGTCGTCGTAGGCATGCACCCATCGCAGCTGGTCGGTACCGCTGCGAACCGCCGGCACCGGCACCCGCGGATCCATGATCACCTGAAAGGTGAAGGCCACGTCGTGGGCGGTGATCGGCTCGCCGTCACTCCACACGAGATCCTTCCTGATCACCACCTTGTCGAGCAGGCCATCGGCACTGGTCTGCCAGGTCTCGACCGTGTCGGAGGTCGCAAACGGCTCGAGCCTCCGATCAAACGAGAAGAGCCCGAAGCCCGTCAGCCCGAGCACGTCAAACTCGGCGGTGGAGCTGATCATGATCGGGTTGGTGCTGTTGAGGTCGGTCGTCACATGCCGGACCACGCTCGCCTGGAAGTCGGCCTCGTCTTCGGTCGGCAGCCGGCCGAGGGCGGAGAGAATTTTGGCGTTGTGCTCGGGGGAGTCGTTGGCGAGTTGGAGGGCTTCGGCCACGCTCGCCAGCGGCTCCTCGGCGGCCTGGGCCTCGCGCAGCATCGCCAGGGCGTCCCGCGTTGGCCGGTCGAGCCAGGTGGTCCGGGCGTTGAGTTCCTCGAGATCCGGAGGGTCGAAGGGCTCGAGCAGTCGCTCGGCGGCCGAAACCGCGACGGCCTCGCTCGGGGGGCTTTCCAGGGCCGCTTCCGGACGAAGGCCCTCGAGCTCATCGGTCTTTCCGCCGCAGCCGACGAACCCCGACGCTGCCGCAAGCAGGCCGCCGCAAAGCACCACCCGCGACATGCCAGCCTGCCTGCCGCGTCGGCCCTTCATGCCCTGCCTCCTCGAAAAAATTTCCATCTCGCGTGCGATCGTAGGGCCGCCCGTGGCAGCCGGTCAACACGGCGGGCAATTCAGGAGGCAGGTCAGTCGATGCGGTGGCCGAGCTTCTCCCGCTTGGTGGCGAGATACCGCTGGTTGTGGGCGTTGGGCGGCGGCAGGATCGGCACCTGGTCGACCACCTCCAG
>CAZRKH010000071.1:0-22565 GCA_964600785.1 uncultured Chitinophagaceae bacterium | reverse complement strand
GGGGGGGGGGGGGCGGCCGGGGGGGGGCCCCCCCGCCCGCGGGCGCGGGTGCGAGCCGCACCGGGGAACTGCCGGTGCGAGCCGCACCGGCCTACTGGGCCGCACCGGGCTACGGGGGTTCTGCGAGCGGGGAGCCCGGGCCGCTCGAGCCGGCGTGGCTGGCGAGCGGAGGGCCCGGAGGCCCGAGAGCGAGAAAGCTCGAGTGAGCCGAGGCCCGGATGGCCGAGGCGAACGGCCGGCGAGACGGCTCGGGCTCCCCCTGAGCTTGCTGTCGCACCGAGCGGGCCAGGCTGGTCTTTCGCGCCGAGCGGGCCATCCGGGCCCGCGAGGCACGTAGAATGACGGGATGCCCGTTTCGCCCGATGACCCGCCGCCGACACCCCCTGCAGGCCCGCCGACCGACACCGACATGGCGGCCGCGGCGGTCGACCGCTCTGTCGCCGCGGAGAAGGTGCGGACGTTTCCCCAGAGCCCGGGTGTCTATCTGATGAAGGATGCCGCCGGGCGGGTGATCTACGTCGGCAAGGCGAAGAACCTGCGGAGCCGTGCCGGCAGCTACTTCCTCAAGGCCGCCGCCGAGGACCGCCGAACCGCCGAGCTGGTGCGGGAGATCCGCGACATCGACTACCTCGAGGCGGAAAGCGAGGTCGATGCCTTGCTGCTCGAGAGCCGGCTGATCAAGGATGTGCAGCCGCGGTTCAATACCGAACTCAAGGACGACAAGACCTTTCCCTATCTGCAGATCACCACGCGGGAGGACTACGCCCGGGTGGAGGTCACCCGCGAGCCGCGACGCAAGGGGGCCAGGCTCTACGGCCCTTTCCCATCGGCCGGCAGCCTGCGGGGGGCGATGGTGGTGCTGCAGCGGATCTTCAAGTTCCGCACCTGCTCGCTCGACATCGATGCCGACGATGCGAAGTGGCAGTGGTACCGGCCCTGCCTGCTGGCCTCGATCGATCAGTGCACCGCGCCGTGCAATCTGCGGATCTCCAAGGAGGACTACCGCCGCGACATCCACCGTCTGAAAACCTTTCTCGACGGCAACAAGCGGCGGGTCATCGAGGAGATGCGGCACGACATGCTGCAGGCCTCGCAGCGGCTGGAGTTTGAGAAGGCGGCCCGGCTGCGGGACGAGATCCGGCTGCTCGAGACGCTCGACCAGCGGGGTGATCTCGAGGAGCATGTTCAGCCGGAGGTCTTCACGGTCGATCCGAAGAAGGGCCTCGCGGGTCTCAAGAGTGTGCTCAGGCTCGCCGAGCCGCCGCGGGTGATCGAGGGCGTCGACATTGCCCACCTCGGCGGCACCGAAACGGTGGCCAGCCTCGTGCAGTTCATCGACGGGCTGCCCTTCAAGCCCGGCTACAAGCGGTATCGCATCCGCGAGACCGAGGGCATCGACGACTTCCGCAGTATCCACGAGGTGGTTGCCCGACGCTTCGCGAGGCTTTCGCGTGAGTCGGCCCCGCTGCCGGATATCTTTCTCGTCGATGGCGGCAAGGGACAGCTCTCCGCGGCGATGGCGGCGATCCGCGAACTCGGCCTCGAGCCCCCCTGCGTCCTCTCACTGGCAAAGCGGGAGGAGGAGATTTTTCTGCCCGACCGCTCCGAGCCGCTGCGGCTCAGCCGCGACGCCTATTCGCTGCGTCTGCTTGCCTACGTCCGCGACGAGGCCCATCGCTTCGCCCAGCACTACCATCATCTGCTACGGCGGAAGCGAACGCTCGATGAGGGCTGATCCCGGATGAGTCGCCTGCCGGTGAAACGGTCGACGAACACCTCGTACAGCAACCGGGCTTGCCGCGAGCGACGCAGACGCTCGAAAAAGGCTCGAACCACGCAATCCGTCACGGCTCATCGCGTCGTTTTCCCGCCGGAAACTCGACAGTCGTGGTTTTTGGTTGCAGCACCGCACCTCTCTTTCAGATACTACGCACAGCGGGATTCGACGGCGATGGAGGCAGATGGCATGCGGAATCGCGACGAAGCACATCCCCGTGGGGCCCTCGGCGGCCACTGGTGTAGCCGCGGGGGGCTGCAGGTGGGGTCGCATCGTTGGGTGCGGGCCCCGGGCCGACGGGAATTTCTGCAGGTTGGCTTCCTCGGCGGCCTGGGCCTTTCGCTGCCGGCCGTCCTGCGGGCGAGGCAGGCGGCGGCCGAAGCGAAGTCGTTTGATCACTTCGAGGGCACCGCCAAGAGCGTGATCCACGTCTGGCTGCCGGGTGGCTGGGCCCAGCAGGAGACCTTCGACCCCAAGCCGTTGGCCCCGCTGGAATACCGCGGCGAGATGCGGGCGATCTCCACCGCCCTGCCGGGCGTGCAGTTCAACGAGCATCTTCGCGAGACCGCGAAAGTCGCCGACCGCATCACCGTGATCCGCTCGATGACCCACGGCGAGGCTGCCCACGAGCGGGGCACCCACAACATGTTCACCGGGTATCGTCCGAGCCCGGCGATCACCTATCCCAGCCTCGGAAGCGTGGTCTCTCACGAACTCGGGCCCCGGGCCAACCTGCCCCCCTACGTCTGCCTGCCGAACCTGCCGGCCCCCGACGCGTCAGCCGGCTACCTCGGCAGTGGCTTCGGCCCCTTCACTCTCGGTGCCGACCCGGCCAACGGGAAGTTCAACGTTCGCGACCTCTCGCTGCCCGGAGACGTCGACCCGGACCGCTTCGCATCGCGACGGCGGCTCCGCGAGGTGGTGGGCCGTCACTTCGAGCGGCTCGAGCACGCCGAAAACCTCGCCGCGATGGACACCTTCTACCAGCGGGCCTACGACCTCGTCAGTTCCGCCGAGGCCCAGGCCGCCTTCGACATCTCCGCCGAGCCCGACGGGGTCCGCGATGCCTACGGCCGCAACGCCGCCGGTCAGCGGATGCTCCTGGCCAGGCGGCTCGTCGAGGCCGGCGTTCGGTTCGTGACGCTCTCCTACGGCGGCTGGGACATGCACCAGAAGATCCGCGAGGGAATCGACAAGAACCTGCCCGATTTCGACAAGGCCTATGCCGCCCTGATCCGCGACCTCGACGACCGCGGCTTGCTGGAGAACACGCTGGTGATGGTCTCGAGCGAGTTTGGCCGCACTCCGAAGATCAACAAGGATTCCGGTCGCGACCACTGGCCGAAGGTCTTCAGCGTGGTGCTTGCCGGGGGCGGTGTCCGCCGGGGGCTCGTGCATGGAGCGAGCGACGCGATCGCCGCCGAGCCGTTTGAGAGCCCGGTCTCGATCGAGGATCTCGCCACCACCGTCTACCACTGTCTCGGTATCGTGGCCGAGAAGGAACTGATGGCCCCCGGCGGCCGGCCCGTCGAGATTGTCGATGGGGGCAAGGTCCGGCGGGAAATCCTGGCCTGACTCCCGCCGCCAGATGCGACTCGGGGTTCTCCATGGCGACCTCCACACTCCGCCGGCTGCTCCTGCCAGCCGTCGCCCTCGCGGCGGCCGGGATCGGGTCGGCGGCCCCCGCCTCGCCCACGATTCTCCGCATCGAACCGCCAGGTGGCCCGCGGGACGGCGAGATCACGATCCGGATCCACGGCCAGCAGCTCGGCGAACCCGAGGAACTGCTCTTCGAGGACGGGCTGGTCGAGGTCCGCAGCCTCAAAGCCATCGACGGGCGGCAGCTCGAGGCCACCTTGGCGATTCCCGCCGACTGCCCGCCGGGGCCGCATCGGCTGCGGGTCCGCACCACCCGCGGGCTCTCGACTTTGCGGACCTTCCGCGTTGGCCTGCTGCCGCAGCAAACCGAAAAGGAACTGGCCGGTGGCAAGGAGGCAGCCCGCAACGACACACCGGCCTCCGCCGAGCGAGTCGATCTGCCCGGGCCTGGCGGGCTGACGATTCACGGCGTCGTGCGGGCTGAGGATGTCGACTGTTTCAGGCTGCATGCGGCCGCCGGCGAGCGGATCGCCGCGGCGGTGGCTGCCGTGCGGCTCGACCATACGCCATTCGATCCATTCCTCGAGATCATTGACGCCGATGGATTCGTGATCGCCGCCAGTGACGACCATCCGCTGCTCGAGCAGGATGCGATGGCAGCCGTCACGGTCGAGAATGATGGCGACTATGTCGTCCGTATCCGCGAGACCGCCTACCGGGGCAGCGATGACTGCCAGTACCTGCTGCACCTCGGCCGATTTCCGGTGGCCCATCTCGCGGTGCCGCCAGGAGGCCGGGCGGGCGAGGCGATCGACGTGGAGTGGCTCGGCGACCCGGCGGGGCCCTTCAGCGGACGGCTGACCCTGCCGGAGTCCTTCCGGCGGAACGACGCGGCGATCGCGGGTCTCTTTTGGGCAAGACCCCTCCGCGACGGCGTGGCGGCCGCGGAAGGTGTGCCGCTGCGGATCACGAAGCTGCCCGTGGCCACGGAGTCCGAGCCGAACGGAAACGCCAAAAACGCGGCGGCCCATCCCCTGCCGACGGCGATCTGGGGCCGACTCGCCGAGCCGGATGATGTCGATTGGATCCGGCTCGAGGGGGCCAAGGGCTCGAAGTGGCGGATCACCAGCTGGGGCCGACGGCTGGGCAGCCCGATCGATCTGGTGCTCAACGCCCACAGGGACGACGCGAAGCGGCAGCGGATCACCGGCAACGACGACGCGGCCGGGCCGGACGCGGCAATCACCGTGACGGTGCCGGAGGAGGGTTCGTTTCTGTTGCGGATCCATGACCATCAGCGGCGGGGCGGCCCGGAGTTCGTGTGGTGGATCGAGGCCGAGCCGATCGAGCCCTCGCTCGATCTCTCCGTGCCACCGGCCCGCACCAAAACCCAGGAAGGTCTTGTGGCAGAGGTGCCCCGAGGCAATCGGGTGGCGATGGTCTTCAACGCCTCCCGCGAGGATTTCCGCGGCACGGCGGCGGTTGAGGCAGCCGATCTTCCGGCCGGGGTGACCGCCAGCTTCTCCCCGCTCACGCCGAAAGCGGCGGCCACGCTGGCCGTCTTTGAGGCGACAGCCGACGCGCCGCTTGCCGCCGCGCTGGCCCGACTGACGGTGACGAATGCCGAGCCGCCCGGTGCCCGCCTCGGCGGGCTCGTGCAGGCAACCGAACTTGTCCATGGCCAGCCCAACCGCCAGCCCTGGCGAACGAGCACAAGCAGCCGGCTGCCGATCGCCGTCGTCGAGGAGGCCCCGGTGACGATCCACCTGAAAACACCGCCGGTGCCGCTGGTCCGATCCGGCCGGGCGACGCTCGAAGTCCGCATCGACCGCCACACCGATTTCACCGGCAAGATCCGGCTCGGTCTGCCCTTCAAGCCGCCGGGTGTGGGAGCCACCGCCGGTGTCAACGTGCCGGCCGGAGCGTCACAGGCGGAGTATGAACTCAGCTGTTCAGCCGATGCCCCGCTGGCGAGCTGGCAGCTGGCCGTGGCCGCCACGATCACTCCCGAGGGCGAAGCGGCCAAGCGGTGGCGGCCGATGCGGATCGCCTCCCCCGCGGTGCCGCTGACAGTTGCCGAACCGATGCTCACCCTCGCGGTTGCCAAGGCGGCCGCCGAACAGGGGAGCACGACGGCGATGCGAGCCACCCTCGCCGAGCCGGCCACACTCGAGGCGGCGGCCGAGGCAAGGCTCTTGGGCCTCCCGGCGAAGACTGAGGCGAGCCCCGTGCGAATCGAGCCGGGGGCCACCGAGGTCGCCTTCGAGGTGGCGGTGGCCGACGACGCCCCGCCCGGCCGCCATGGCAATGTGATCTGCGAGGTCCGCGTGCCACGCGGTGAGCACGTGGTAGTCCACCGGATGCCGGCGACGGAATTTCGCATCGACAAACCGCTGCAGACTCCCGCCAAAAAACAGGCCGCCAAAAAACAGGCCGCCACGCCGGCTCGCAAGACCGACATGCTCTCGCGGCGAGAGAAACTGCGTCAGCGGGCCCGGGCCCTCGCCGAGGCGGAGGAGACCGAATGATGCAGCCCTGCGAGTCGATACACGCTCCGAGTGCCGCCGGTGATCGACGTGGAGCCAGGGCGGCTCTCGTCGGCGGCCTGGCGATACTCCTTGCCGCTGCCACCGTCACCGCCAGGGCCGGCGGAGCCGGCGAGATCGTGTCGCTGGAGGTCTACCCGCCGGCGGTGCGGCTCGACAACGCTCGCGACCATCAGCGGATCGTGGTGCAGGCCAGGCGGGCGGGCGGCGTGACGCTCGACGTGACGGCCGAGGCCGAGGCGAGCCTCGCCGACGCGTCGCTTGCGTCGATCAGAAAAAGCAGCGGTGGAGACGGCCCGCTTATTCTGCTCACGCCCCGCGCCGACGGTGAGACGACCCTCCGCGTGAGCCATGGCGGGCAGGTTTGCGAAGTGCCGCTGACGGTGGTTTCCGCGACCTCGTCCCCGCCGCTCTCCTTCCGTCACGACGTGATGCCCGTCTTTGCCCGGGGCGGCTGCAACACAGGCAGCTGCCACGGTGCGGCCCGGGGGAAGGACGGCTTTCGGCTTTCGCTGTTCGGCTTCGACCCGGCCGGCGACCATTTCCGCCTGACCCGCGAGATGCCCGGGCGGCGGCTCGACCTCGGAATTCCCGCCGAAAGTCTGCTGGTGGCCAAAGCGACCGGCGACGTGCCGCATACCGGCGGCAAGCGGTTCGGCCCCCACGATCCGCTTGCCGAAACACTGGTCGCCTGGATCGCCGCCGGGGCTCCCGACGACCCCGACGGCGGATCGGGTCTGCCGGCCCTCGAGGCGGTCGACCTCTACCCGCCCGAGACGCTGCTCGAGGGCCGCGACGCCCGCCAGCAGCTCGTGGCGGTGGCCCGCTTCGCCGACGGCACCGATCGGGATGTCACCGACCTTGCCTGGTATGGCTCCAACAACGACTCCGCGGTCGAGGTTTCTCCGCAGGGCGGCCTCACCGCCGGCGGCCGCGGCGAGGCCTTCGTGATGGCCCGTTACCAGACGATCACGGTGGGCGTGCCGACGCTGGTGATCCCCGAAAATTTGGAATTCGCCTTCCCGGAGGCCGATGGCAACACCTGGATCGACGACCTCGTCGACGCCAAGCTGCGGAGCCTGCGGATCGCCCCCTCGCCGGTCTGCGACGACGAGGCCTTCCTGCGGCGGGCATCGCTCGACCTGGTGGGCCTGCTGCCCACGCCCGCCGAGCGGGAAGCCTTTCTGGCCGATCCCTCGCCCGACAAGCGGGCCCGGCTCATCGACGATTTGCTCAGCCGCAAGGAGTTCGTCGAGCTGTGGGTCATGCGGTGGGCGGAAATCCTGCAGATCCGCTCCCAGGGCAACGATGTCAGCCCCAAGGGGGCCCTGCTCTACCACCAGTGGCTCGATCGGCGAATCGCTGCCAACCAGCCGATCGACGAGATGGTCCGCGAACTGCTCGCCGCCTCGGGGGGCACCTTCACCAACCCGCCGACCAACTACTTCCAGCTCGAACGCGACACCCTCAAGCTCACCGAAAACATCGCTCAGGCCTTTTTGGGAATGCGAATCCAGTGCGCCCAGTGTCACAACCATCCCTTCGACCGCTGGACGATGGATGACTACTACGGCTTTGCCGCCTTCTTCTCGGCGATCGGCCGCAAGCGGGCGGCCGACCCCCGGGAGACGATCGTTTTCGACCGCGGCAGCGGCGGGATGAAGCATCCGGTTTCCGGGCAGGAGGTGGCCCCTCGGTACCTCGGGGGTGAGGCTCCCGACGTCTCCACGCGGGACCGCCGCGAGGCGGTGGCGGAATGGATCACCTCGCCGGAGAATCCCTTCTTCGCCCGCCGGATCGCGAACCTCGTGTGGGCTCATTTCTACGGGCGGGGCATCGTCCACGAACCGGACGATTTCCGCGTCAGCAACCCGCCGGTCAACGGTCCTCTGCTCGATGCCCTCGCCGCGCGGCTCGTCGAATCGGGCTGGGATTTCCGCGGGTTTGTCCGTGAAATCGTCAGCTCCAAGACCTACCAGCGATCCTGCCAGCCGCTCGACTCCAACCGCCTCGACACCACCAACTTCTCCCACGCTTCGGTGCGGCGGATCCGGGCCGAGGTGCTGCTGGATATCCTCGCCCAGGTCACAGAGTCGACGTACAAGTTCCCCGGTCTGCCGGCCGGGGCTCGTGCGGTGCAGGTGGCCGACGGACGAACGACCACCTATTTCCTGACGACCTTCGGGCGAGCGACCCGCGAGGATGTTTGCAGCTGCGCGGTAAGCATGGACCCCAGCCTCTCACAGGCCCTGCATCTGCTCAACGGCGACGTGGCCAATCAGCGAATCCGTTCCGGCGGCGTCGTGGCCCGGCAGCTCGAGGAGGGCCGGCGGCCGACGGAGATCATCGACGGGCTGTTTGTCCGCTGCTACGGCCGCCTGCCCGACGAGCGGGAGCGGATCGAAACGCTCGCCGAGGTGCTCGCCGACTCCGATCACCGCCGAGCCCTCGAGGATGTCTTCTGGGCCCTGCTCAATTCCCCTGAGTTTCTCTTCAACCACTGAGCGTCTGGGAGGCCGAGGCTTGGAAACCAGCTTGGAACCCAGCTTGTCCCCACGACACGTCGCGTTGGGCCTTGCCGCCGTGATCGCCGTGGCTGTCGGGAGCGGTCCGGCCGCCGGAGAAGAGCCCGCCGGCAAGCCGCCGACCTACGAAGAGCACGTGCTGCCGATTTTTCGCGAGAAGTGCTGCGGCTGCCACAATGCCGACCGCAAGAGCGGCGGCCTCGACCTGACAAGCTACGCCCAGATGCTCGCCGGCGGCAATTCCGGCGACGTGCTCGAGCCCGGCGACCCGGAGGGGTCCTATCTCTGGCAGCTTGCCAGCCACGAGTCGGAGCCGACGATGCCGCCGGAGGCCGACCGCATCCCCGACGCGATGCTCGGGGTCATCACGAAATGGATCGCCGGCGGAATCGTCGAGCGGGACGGCAGCAAGCCCGTGGCCGTGAAGCCGGCTGCGTCGTTGGCACTCGACCCCGGGGCGGTGGTGTCGCCGCAGGGAGAACCGGTGATGCCGCCGCCGCTGCCGCGCGAGCCCCTCAGCCACGGCATCCGGCCGGCCGCCGTGACCTCCATCGCCGCGTCGCCGCACGGTGAGCTGATCGCGATCGGTGGCCGCCGGCAGCTGCTCTTGGCCCACACCGGCTCGCTCGAACTGCTCGGCGTGCTGCCCTTCCCCGAAGGCCGCTGCCGCAACGTGCGATTTTCGCGCAACGCAAAGCTGCTCCTGGCCGCTGGTGGCATGCCGGCCAAGAGCGGGCGGGTCGTGATCTGGGATGTGGCCACCGCCAAGCGGGTGATGGAACTCGGCGAGGAATACGACGAAGTCCTCGCAGCCGACATCTCGGCCGATCAACGGCTGGTGGCTCTCGGCGGGCCGTCCCGCGTGGTCCGGCTTTTGACCACCGCCGACGGCAGTGTGGAGAGCACGATCACCAAGCACACCGACTGGGTCACCGCCGTGGCCTTCTCGCCCGACAGCGTGCTGCTGGCCACCGGCGACCGGGCGGGCAATCTCTTCCTCTGGGAGTCGTTCGGGGCACGCGAGTGGGGCGTGCTCGCCGGCCACACCGCGGCGATCACCTCCGTCGCCTGGCGGCCCGACGGCCTGGTGCTCGCCAGCGGCTCCGAGGACGGAACGATCCAGCTCTGGGAGGCGGAAGGCCCCCGCAAGATCAGCTCGTTCAAGGCGCATTCGGCCGCTGGCGGCGGCACGCTCGACGTGCGTTTTTTGCCCGACGGCCGGCTGCTGTCCACCGGCCGCGACCGGAAGGTCAAGCTCTGGAAGAGCGACGGCAAGCTGGAGCGGGAGATCGGATCGCTGCCCTCGATCGGCACCTGCGTGAGCGTCTCGTCCGATGCGGCCCGCTTTTTCGCCGCCGACGCCGCGGGCAACCTGCTGGTCTGGCAGGCTTCCGACGGCAGCCCGGCCGGCTCGATCGACACCAATCCCGCACCCAATTAGCTGGCTTCCGCCGCAGCCGGATGCCAGGCCGCAGCCGGATGCAAGGCGAAGATCATCGTCCCGTCACGGGCGACGCCGATCTACCGGCTCGGCATCTCGCAGGAGACACCGCCGGCGGCCGGCACGTAGCAGACCCGGGCGTAGTCCATCACCATGCGATGGGCACTGAACCGCCAGGCAAGCGAACTGATCGAGTTCATCATCATCCGGATCCACTGCCGCGGCAGGCCGTCGGCATCGCGATCATAGAACAGCGGGATGACCTCGTTTTCCAGCACGTTATAAAGAGCAGCCCCGTCTCGCTGGTCGGTGATCTCATCCTGGGCATGGGTCTCTCCACGACCGATGGCAAAGCCATTGCGGCCGTCGAAGGCCTCGGCCCACCAGCCGTCGAGGATCGAGCAGTTCAGCCCGCCGTTGAGTACCACCTTTTGGCCGCTGGTGCCGGAGGCCTCCAGCGGACGCCGCGGGTTGTTGAGCCAGACATCCACACCCTGAATCAGGTGCCGGCAGACGTTGATGTCGTAATCCTCCACGAAGACCAGGCGTCCGCTGGTTCGAGAATCGTGACGCAGGTTGGCGATTTTGCGGATCAGGGCCTTGCCCGGCTCGTCGGCCGGATGGGCCTTGCCAGAGAAGATGATCTGGATCGGCCGGTCTTCGTCGCTGATCATCGCCAGCAGGCGGTCGAGATCGGAGAGCACGAGGTCGGCCCGCTTGTAGGTGGCGAAGCGGCGTGCGAAGCCGATCGTGAGGATGTTGGGGTCGAGCACCGAGCGGGCCTGCTCCACCGCCTCGTCGCACTCGCCGCGGCGACGGCACTGCCGGGCCAGTCGGCGGCGAACAAACTGCAACAGCAGGTTCTTCAGGGCGTAGTGGGTCTCCCAGAGTTCGCCCGGATCGCAGTCGTAGATCTTCTGCCAGACGTCGGGCTCCCCCATGCGGCGAAACCAGTCGGCCGGAAAGATCCGGTCGTAAAGCTGCAGCATCTGCCAAGAGAGCCAACTGGGGATGTGCACGCCGTTGGTGATGTGACCGATCGGCACCTCCTCCTCGACCCGCCAGGGCCAGAGGTTGGCCCACATCTTGCGGCTCACGTGGCCGTGCAGGGCGCTGACGGCATTGGCCCGCCGAGAGAGCTTCATCGCCAGCACGGTCATGCAGAAGGGCTCCTCGTGGTTGTGCGGCTCGACCCGCCCGAGGGCCATCAGCTCGTCGTGCGAGACGCCCATCGCCTCCCGCATCGGCCCGAGGTGCTCTTCGATCAGCCCGCCGTCGAAGCGGTCATGGCCGGCCGGCACGGGCGTGTGGGTGGTGAAGACCGTCTGCCGGGCCACGCGGCGGACAGCCTCCTCGTAGGAATACCCGTCCCGCTCCATGCGGCCGCGAACCGCCTCGAGGGTGGCAAAGGCGGAATGGCCCTCGTTGAGGTGGTAGACGCCCGGGGTGATGCCCATCGCCCGAATCGCCTTGACCCCGCCGATGCCCAGCACGAGTTCCTGGCGGATTCGAACCCGGGTGTCACCGCCGTAGAGCCGGCTGGTGAGTTCGCGGTCTTCCGGATCGTTGCCCTCGACGTCGCTATCGAGGAGGTAGAGCGTGACCCGGCCGACGGCCATCCTCCAGACCTGGGCAAAAATCGATCCGCCGCGGGTGTCGATCTGCACCCGAACCGGATTCCCTTCGAGGTCGAGGGCTGGCGAAATCGGCAGGTTCTCCACGCGGGACTGGATGTATTCCTGGTGCTGGTAGCCGTCGATGTCGAGCTGCTGGCGGAAGTAGCCCTGCTTGTAGAACAGGCCCACGGCGAGCAGCGGGATGCCCAGTCCGCTGGCGCTTTTGATGTGGTCGCCGGAGAGCACGCCGAGGCCTCCGGAGTAGACGGGCACCGACTCGTGGATTCCGAACTCGGCCGAGAAGTAGACCACCGGCTTGGAGCCGAGGACCCCGGCATGCACGTGGCTCCAGGTCGAGTCGGCCGCCAGGTATTCCTTGAGGCGACGATAGGCCTGGTTGATCCGGCTGTAGAGCACCAGTTCCGCCGCCCGCGACTCCAGCCGCTCAGGAGTGAATTCCGAAAGCAGGGCGATCGGGTTGTGGTCGAGCTGCCGCCAGCGGATCGGGTCGAGCTCACGAAAGAGGTTGGTCACCTCGGGATGCCAGCTCCACCACAGGTTGCGGGCCAGGGCCATGCACTTGTCGTAGAGCGTCTGCGGCGAAAGCTCGATCAGCCGCGGAGGGGCAAGCGGCGTCGTGCCGTTGACCGACTGCACAACGCCCGGGGTGCGGGGAACGATTTCTTCTGCCTGGCTCATGGTGGAACTCCGGGGCGGGGCGGGGCTTCCCGAGGAAATCAGGAAGGCGACGCGGGTGATGGTATGGAGGGAACCTGCCAGAAGGATGCGAAAGTATAGCGATGCCGGCACAACCCAGCGACCCCGGCGAGGCGAGGGCATGGGCTATGATGCCCGTAGGCGGCTCGGCGAGGGCCGATGCCGCTGTTTCAGACCCCTATTGGAGGCCGAGCGCGTGCGGTCCCCGGACCTCTTCCCCGCCTGCGGCGATAGCCCGGACCCCCAGCGACTCGCGGCATTGCTCGAACGTATCGACAGCGTCGCCGCACGCACCCGCCGCGAGGGCCCCTGGGCCAGCGGGAGTTTTGCGGCCCTCGCCGAGCACGGGGTGCTTGCCGGATTCATCCCCGAGGACGCGGGCGGCTCCGGGGCCAATCCGGCGGCGATCGCCCGTTTGCTGATGGCCCTGGCGGGCAGCTGCCTCACGACCTCGCTGGCGGTGACCCAGTGGGCCGCCGGCTGTCGGATCATCGGCGAGGCCGCGGCGGAGGTGCGTCGCCGATACCAGCGGCCGCTGGCCGCGGGCGAGACCTTCACGACCGTCGGCATCTCCCAGCTTTCGACCAGCCGCCGGCATCTCGCCCGGCCCCCGCTGCTCGCCTCGCGGGTCGGGGAGGGCTGGCAGCTCGATGGGCTGTGCCCCTGGGTGACCGGGGCCGATGCGGTTGAAAGCATTGTCACCGGGGCGATGACCGACGACGGCGAGGCGATGTTCTTCATCGTGGATACCCAGGCAGCCGGACTCCGCATCGAGTCGCCGATGGATCTGCTCGCCCTCTCGGGCAGTCGCACCGCGTGCGTGCACTTCGACGGGGTTCACCCGGCCGAGGTGATCGAGCCGCCCACCGGCCGCAGGCCTGCCGCCGGCGGGCTGACGACCTCGATGCTGGCTCTCGGGGCCGCCGCCGGCTCGGTGCGGCTGCTGGAGGCGGAGGCCGCGAGGCGGGAGGAGATCGAGCCGGTGGCGGCCGGGCTTGCTGACGAGATCGCCACGGCCCGCGAGCGGCTCCTCGCTGCGGTGCTCTCGCCGGCCGAGGCGTCGCCCGAGGCGATCCGCCAGGAGGCCAACAACCTGGTGGTGCGGGCGGCCGAGGCGTCGCTGGTGGCGGCCAAAGGGGCAGGCTTCGTACGCGGCCATCCGGCCGAGCGGGCGGTGCGGGAGTCGATGTTTTTTCTGGTCTGGAGCTGTCCCCAGGCGGTGACCGCGACCACCCTCTGCGAGCTTGCCGGCATCTGACCGCGGGGAGCCAGGCCGGCAAAATCTCGCACAATTCACACGAATCGGGCTTGTTCCCCGGGGGGGTGGCCGACGTAGAGTGGATAGACAGGTTTTCCACAACCAACGCTCAGCCGACTCCGCCGCCATGCCCGTATCCCGCCCGAAGCGAATCGCCATCATCAAACTCTCCGCCATCGGGGACGTGCTGCACGGCGTGCCGACGGCGGTGGCGATTCGCCGGCATTTTCCAGATGCCGAAATCGCTTGGGTGGTGGAGGGTCGCAGCGGCGACGTGCTCGAGGGGCACCCGGCGATCGACCGGCTGATCAGGATTCCCCGCGGCTGGCTCGCATCACCGTCGCAGGTGGCCCGGCTCCGCCGCGGACTGCTCGAATTCCGACCCGAGGTGGCCATCGACCTGCAGGGCCTTGCCAAAAGCGGCGTGGCGGCTTGGCTCTCCGGAGCGAGAACCCGCATCGGGCACGCCCCGCCCGAGGCCCGGGAGTGCTCGTGGATCTTCTCCACCCATCGGATCACCGCGCGGCAGACCCACGTGGTCGATCGCAACCTCGAGCTCCTCAGCCCGCTGGGCATCGAGAACCCCGAGGTGGCCTTTGAAATGCCCCGCCACACCCGGGCCCGGGAGGCGGTCGAGGCATGGTGGCGGGCGATGCCGCTGCCCGACGCACCCGCGGTGCTCAACCCCGGTGCTGGCTGGACCTCCAAGATCTGGCCGGCCGAACGGTTTGCCGCTGTGGCCCGCCGGCTCAGCCAGCAGCACGGCATCGTGTCGCTGGTCGTCTGGGGGGGCAACGCCGAGAGACTCGCCGCCGAACAGATCGTGCGGGAGTCACAAGGGGCCGCCGTCATGGCTCCGCCGACATCGCTGGCGGAACTCGCCGAGGTGGCTCGCCTGGGCAGGCTCTTCATCTCCAGCGACACCGGGCCGCTGCATCTTGCCGCGGCGGTCGGCACGCCTTGCGTGGGGCTGCTCGGCCCTGTGCCGGCCGCCCGCAACGGTCCCTACGGCCCCGGTCATGTGAGCGTCGAGCCGCCGCCGGGAATCCGGCCGGACTGGAAAGACCGCAAGACCGACACCCGTTCGATGCTGGCGATCGACCCCAACCGCGTCGTGGAGGCGGCCGCAGCCCTGCTCGCCCGCACCGCCGCGGCCTAGTTTCACGTGGGAAAAGCCATCCATGGCCTTTTCCCACTCAGGCGGTCCCCGAAAAGCCATCCCTCACGGCACGCGGGGCCGGCCCGGCTATACTTCGGCAAAGGAATGTGCCGTGCGTCGCCGTCGCCTCAATCCGTTCTACGCCGTGCTGGGGATCGTGGGGTTTCTCTTCACGGTCACCGCCTCGAGCTACTGCCTCTTCGTGCTCCGCGGCGTGCGACATGCCGGTGAAAACTCGGCCGAGCCGCCGCATGCCTTCGAACGGCTGATGGACCGCCACGGCACGTCGATCCTCGTCGGCCAGTTGCTCGTGCTTGCGGGAGCGACCGTGGGAGCGGTGGCGGTCGACCACGCCGAAGGCAAGCGGGAAATCGCCCGCCGCCGCGACGGAGCCGGGCCGACCGCCGAGGCGACGCAGCGGTGAGGGCCGCCGAAACGATTCGCCGCCTGCGGGAGCAGATTCGCCACCACGACCGGCTCTACTACGTCGAGGCCGCGCCGGAAATCAGCGACCTCGAGTACGACCGGCTCCTCGCGCGACTGCGGGATCTCGAGGCTGAGCACCCCGAACTGGTGACCCCCGAGAGCCCCACCCGGCGAATCGGCGACGAGCCGGTGTCGGAGCTGACGCCTGTGCGGCACGGCCGGCCGATGCTCTCGATGGACAACACCTACTCCGAGGCCGACCTCTCGGCCTGGGCGAAGCGGGTCACGAAGCAGCTTGGCGAGGCGGGCAACACAGAACCGGTGGAGTGGGTGCTCGAGCTGAAGATCGACGGCGTGGCCGTGGCGATGGCCTATGACTCGGGCAGGTTCGCGCAGGGAGCGACCCGCGGCAACGGCATCACCGGCGACGACATCACCCACACCCTGCGGACCGTGGGGGGGGTGCCGCTCGTGCTCGAGATTCCCGATCCACCCGAGCGGATCGATGTTCGAGGCGAGGTCTACATGACCAACTCCGACCTCGTGGCCCTCAACGAGCGGCAGGCGGCCGAGGGACTGCCTCCCTTCGCCAACACCCGCAACGTCGCCGCCGGAAGCATCCGCCTGCTCGACCCGCGGCTCGCCGCGGAGCGGCCACTGCGGTTCTTCTGCCACGGTCTCGGCGATGCCGGCGGGCTGCCGATCACCTCGCAGGGCGAACTGTTCGCCTGGGCGGTGGCCGCGGGGCTGCCGGTGGCCCCACGGACACGGGTCTTCGGCTCGATCGAGGCGTTGATCGAGTACGGCGGTGAGCAGATCGAGTCGCTGCACGACCTCGACTTCGAGGTTGACGGCTTCGTGGTCAAGGTCAACGACTTCGCCCAGCAGGCTCTTCTCGGCAGCACTTCCAAAAGCCCCCGCTGGGCGATCGCCTGGAAATTTGAGAAGTACGAGGGCACGACGAGGCTCGTCGATATCCGGGTGCAGGTGGGCCGCGGCGGCACCGTCACGCCGGTGGCCGACCTCGAGCCGGTGGAACTCGCGGGCACCACCGTCAGCCGGGCGAGCCTGCACAACGCCGACGAGGTGGCCCGCAAGGACATCCGCGTGGGCGACGTGCTCGTCGTCGAGAAGGCGGGCAAGGTGATCCCCCACGTGGTCCGCGTGGAGAAGCACCTCCGCGAGAAGCGGCTGGCGAAGTGGTCGCCGCCCACGCACTGCCCCGAGTGCGAAAGCCGACTCGTGCGGGACCCCGAAGGTGTCTTTATCCGCTGCCCCAACGTCCACTGTCCGGCGAGGCAGCGGGAGCGGCTGAAGTTTTTCGCCTCGCGGGGAGCGATGGATATCGAGGGCCTCGGCGAGAAGCTCGTCGAGCAGCTCGTGGCCACGGGGCTGGTTCGGGAATATGCCGACCTCTACCGGCTCTCCGTCGCCGACCTCGAGCCGCTCGAGCGGATGGGAAGGAAGTCGGCCGAGAATCTCGTCGCCGGCATCGCCGCGAGTCGCGATCGCGGCCTGGCCCGACTGCTCAACTCCCTGGCGATCCCACATGTCGGCCCGCGGGTGGCCTCGATTCTCGCCGACCACTTCGGCTCGATGGGGGCGATCGCCGAGGCCGACGAGGCGGCGCTGGCAAAGATCGATGAAATCGGGCCGGTGATCGCCCGCAGCGTGCACGAGTGGCTCACGGGCGACTACGGCCGCGGGGTGATCGCTTCGCTGGCCGAGGCCGGCGTGAGCATGACGATGCCTCGCGGCCACCGGGCCCGTCGCGACGGGCCACTGGCCGGCAAAACGCTCGTGGTCACCGGAACCCTGGAGGACCTCACCCGCCAGGAGGCCGAAGAAGCGATCCGCGAGGCCGGCGGCCGAGCCGCCTCGAGCGTGTCAAAGAAGACCGACTACCTCGTGGCCGGCGGCGATCCCGGCAGCAAACTCGAGAAGGCCGAAAAGCTCGGCGTGGAGGTGCTCGACGAGGCGGGCTTCAGGAAGTTGATCGGCCGCTGAGCCGAGCGAACCAGCCCGGCGGTGCCCATGCCAGGCCCATCACCGCCATGGCAGCTCCCCAGGCCGGCTCCCCGGCGAGCCAGCCGATTGCCGGCCAGGCCACGAGACCCACCGCCACCAGCGGCCCGCGGAGGGGGGCCACCCAGACACCCGCCGCGAAGACGATCTCGAAGAGCAAGGCGGCGTGGGTCAGAGCGTTGGTGAAATACTCCGAGGCCAGCATCGCCGAGGCGAGCGAACGCGGTGGCTGCTCGCGGGCGGCGATCAGCCACCAGGCCGCGGTTCCATCCCACCAGACGTCTCCCTTGATCTGCGAGAGCACCGCCGCGGCCGCGATCCAGGAGGCATGCACCCGCAGGAGGGACAGTGAGAGCCTGTTGCGGACGCTCGGGCCGGGTTCCTCGCGGCCCAGCCGGCGTCGCAGCAGAGCATCGAGCGAGATCGCATCGCCACTGCGTCCTACAGCCAGGCACCAGAGCATCACCACCAGGCAGTCGTCGGCCGACCCGGCGAGCATCGGCCCGCGATGCAGGAGCGAGGCGAAGAAGATCGCCGCCATCACCGCGGCCAGCGGTGTGCCCAGACCCACAAGCAGGCAGGCGAGGACCGCCGCACCGGCGGCGTAGAGGGCCCACAGCGAGGCGGCCGTGGTCGCCGCGTCAAACAGCGACACCCCGTAGGGCGACCGCCACGCCTCGAGCACCGCCGGTGAAATCATGCCATCGGGCCCAAACCAGGCCTGCAGATCGGGGCCATAACTCCACCAACTCAACAGGGCGACTGCCGCGGTACCAATCCGGATCATCGCCAGCGGCCCGACCTCGGCCGGGGCGAACCAGAACCGGCTCCAGCGGCGTTCGAGGCTGACGGCGTTCGACCCGTCGGAAGGCTGATGAGTGTGGCCGGGAGATCGACTTGCAGTCATCGCGTCGTCTCCCCGGGGACGTCGGCCTGCGGCAGTACCGGAGCCACGTCACGCTGCTCTTCGACCGGCAGCATCTGCACGCTGCCGCCGACCGAGCGGACGCGGGCCGCGAAGGCCCGCTCGAGTGTCGCCTCGTCGAGCCCGCCGGCGGCACGGGCGGCGGCCATCTCCGGCATCACCACCCGCTGCGACTCAATCATGAGATCATCGGAATCGAGCCGCTCGAACAGTCCGGCGGCGATAGCCGTGGCGAGAAGCCCCTGGCTGTCGGGATCGACCGCCTCCGGCTCCAGCCAGCCCGCGAGCCGCCGCCATCGTGCCGCCCGCAGGCCGACGATGCCGGGCTCGGGCAGCCGCACTGCCTCGCCACCGGCGAAGGGTTGCACGCTGATGCGGTGGTCCGCGTCGTCCGGCAGGCCGTAGCTGAGACGGTGGTCGAAGCCGATGTCGAGCCAGGCGGGCACCATCCAGGGCGAGAAGAGCCGGGTCTTCACCGTGCGGAGCAGGGCCGAGGAGCCACTGCCGGAGTTGGCGGCGACCGTCAGCAGGAAGCCGAGAAAATAGAAGCAGATCGCGACGCTCACCAGCCCGCGGAACGTCTCCCCGGGGAGGCGGGGCTCGGCCTCGCCGCCGGTGGCATCGCGTCGATTGTCAGGAGCGGGTGGCATGCGAGGGCCTTTGCGTTGACACGCCGTGGCGTCGGCGAGTATTTTTCAAGGGTTGCATGAAGAACACGGGACACACCGAACCCATGAAATTCATGAAACCCACAAAACACTAGTTCGCGGATGGGTGGCTGGCGGCTCCTGCGTCGCCCCGATCCGCGGGTCCCGCCCGTCGAAATACCGATTCGGGGGATTAGCTCAATTGGGAGAGCGTCTGGCTGGCAGCCAGAAGGTCAGGGGTTCGAATCCCCTATCCTCCATTCCGACGGCGGGGTCGCAGGCCCCCGAAACCGGTGATCCCGGGAAGGCGTGCCGGGCGACGGCCACGGCGGTTGCCTGGTGCAACGGCCACTGGCTCGATGCCCAGGCGGCGTCGCTCCCCCTGGGCGACGCCGGTTTCGTGCTCGGGGCCAGCGTGACTGAGCAACTGCGAACCTTCCGCGGACGGCCTTTTCTGGTCGCCGAGCATGCCGCCCGCTTTGGTGAGTCGCTGCGGATTGTCGGCATCGATCCGTCCTCGGCACGGGCACCCTCGGGCGAGCCGCTCTCGATCGAGGCGATTTTTGCCGCCGCCGAGCAGGTTGCCCTGCGGGCCTGGGCCGCCGGAGAGCAGGAGGCCGATGTGGGGATCGTGGTTTGCGGCACCCCCGGAGACCATCCGGCCCAGCATGGCGGGATCCGCTCGGCCCCACGATTGATCGTGCATGCCTTCCCGCTCGCCTTCGCCGCATGGTGGCGGGCCTACGACGAGGGAATCGCCCTGCGGCGTGTCGGCATCCGCCAGGTGCCCGAGGCCTGCTGGCCGAGCCGGCTGAAATGCCGCAGCCGGATGCACTACCACCTCGCCGACCGAGAGGCCGACGCGGCCGAGCCGGGAGCCAGGGCGGTGCTCGAACAGCTTGACGGGTCCGTGAGCGAAACGAGCACCGCCAACATCGTGGCGGTCCGGGCAGGCCGCCTGACCACACCACCACCCTCGGCGGCCCTCGGCGGGGTGAGCCTCGGTTTCCTGCACCGCCTCGCCGTCGACGACGGGCTGCCTTGGACGACCGGCCGCCTGACTGCCGACGACCTCGCCGCCGCCGACGAGCTGCTGCTCACGAGCACGCCCAGCTGCATCCTGCCGGCGACGCGTTTTGAAGGCCAGCCGATCGGCGGGGGCCGGCCGGGGCCGATCTACCGCCGGCTGCTCGCCCGCTGGAGCGGCCAGGTGGGCCTCGATATCGCCGGGCAGGCCCGCCGCCATGGCGAAATCGTCCGCAGCGGGGAGCCAAACCGATGACGAACCAGCCGCGGGCCACCACGCCGACCCGCTACCGGGTCGAACACCGCACCACCTACACCTATACCGAGCCGGTGCCGGTCTGCCACAACGAAGTGCATCTGGTGCCCCGCTCGCTGCCGAGGCAGCGGATCCTCTCCAACGCGATGGTCGTCGATCCGGCACCCGCATCGATCGCCTCCTACCTCGACTCCTTCGGCAACTCCACGGCCTTCTTCGCGATCCACGAGCCCCACGAACAGCTCATCGTGACGAGTACCAGCGGTGTGGAGGTCGTGCCGCCGGCATCCTGGGAGACCCTGCCGGGGCAGGCCTGGGAGAGTGTTCGCGATTGCCTCACCCGCTCGCCGGGCCCCGAAACACTCGACGCGGTGCAGTTCCGCTTCGAGTCGCCGCTGGTCCGCACCAGTCCGCTGTTGGCCGAGTGGGCCGGAGAGTCGTTCACCTCCGGAAGGCACTGGGCCGAGGCGGTGGTCGATCTCACGCGGCGGATCAATCGCGAGTTCGTTTACGACCCGGCGGCCACCACCACCAGCACGCCGGTGGAGGAGGTCTTCCGACTCAGGCGGGGCGTCTGCCAGGATTTCGCCCACCTCGAGATCGCCTGCCTGCGATCGCTGGGGCTCGCGGCCCGCTACGTGAGCGGCTATATTTCCAACCCCCGCGGCCCCGGCGATCGCGAGCTTGTCGGGGCGGATGCCTCCCATGCCTGGCTTGCCTGCTGGGGCGGCGAGGCTGGCTGGCTGGAGGTCGACCCCACCAACGACTGCGTCCCGGGCAACCAGCACCTGACCCTCGGCTGGGGCCGGGATTATGCGGATGTCTGCCCGATCAAGGGGGTGTATGTCGGCGGAGGCAAACACGGCATGGATGTGGCGGTCCACGTCACACCCCTGGAAGCCTGAGTGAGCAACCATGAACCAGACCACCGCCAGCGTGCCCGTCGACCCGTCGGCGGTGAGGCTCGGCCCGCTCCGCCGGCTCTATCTCTGGGTGCTCTCCTGGGCCGACTCCCCGCACGGCACGACGGCCCTGGCGGGCATCTCCTTCGCGGAGAGTTCCTTCTTCCCGATCCCGCCCGACGTGTTGCAGATCGCGTTGTCGGTGGCGAAGCCGCGGCGGGCGTTTCTCTATGCGGCCGTCTCGACCGTTGCCAGCGTGGCCGGCGGGATGCTCGGCTGGGCGATTGGCTGGGGGGTCTGGGAGGCGGTCGGCCCGTTCTTCTTCGACTGGATTCCCGGCTTCACCGAAGACCACTTTGCCTACGTTGAAAAGCAATACCGGGACAATGCGGCGATCGCCATCTTTGCCGCCGCCTTCACGCCGATCCCCTACAAGGTCTTCACGATTGCCGCCGGGGCCTGCTCGGTCCCGCTGCTGACGCTGCTTGTTGCCTCGGCCGCGGGGCGTGGGCTGCGATTCTTCCTGGTCGCAATCGTGATGCGGGTTTTCGGGGAGCAGGCGAAGCGGATTCTCAACCGGAACCTCGAGCTGGTGACGCTGATCCTCGGCGGCCTGATCGTCGCCGGCTTCCTGGCGATCCGCTGGTTCGCCCACGACTGAGAGCCGGTCGCGACGGCGAGCCGGTTCCCCGGCACACGCCCCCGATGCGAGCCGCGGCGGCCGTTGACAGACTACGGCACCGCGACCGATTCAGCCGCGTCGAAGATTCGCTCGAATTCACGGCGTGTCCGGGCGGTGAGGGCCTGCACGTCGGCCGAGAGGTCTTCGGGATGCTCGTAGCCGAGCAGATGGGCAAGCTTCTGCCGCTCCTCGTGGGACTCGGGAAACTCGTGGCGTGCCACCGCATCGAGCAGCCGCAGCCGACTCTCGATGCTCCGCAGCACCCGGTAGGCCGTCTGAAAGAACTCGAATTCCTCCGTGCCAAGATGCCCCGCCTCGTGAAGGGCCACCAGCCCGGCGAGCGTCTCGGTACCGCGGAGGGCGTCATCCCGGCCACCGTGAACCAGCTGCAGCATCTGCACCACGAACTCGATGTCGACCACGCCGCCGGGGCCTCGTTTCAGATTCGAGGCCGCCGCCCCCTCCTCCATGCGATGCCGCATGCGACGGATCTCCGCAATCTCACCGCCGCTCCAGCGATGCCCGTAGGCCGCCCGCTCGATGATGCCCGCCACGCGGGCCCGTGCCTGCGACGAGCCGACCGCCACCCGGGCCTTGGTGAGAGCCTGCCTCTCCCAGGTCGCCGCCGGACCGTCCTCGGCAAAGTAGGCCTCGAAGGCGTCAAGCGAGATCGCCGAGGCTCCGCTGCGACCGCTCGGCCGCAGTCGGGAATCCATCTCGTAGAGCCGGCCCTGAGGGCCGAAGGCGTTGGCCGATCGCAGCACGCGGCTGGCAAGCTCGCCGAAGAAATGGGCGTTGGTCGTGCTGTCGGCCCGCCGCCCGGTGCGGGGCGTGGCTGCGGTCATCCCCTCGTGGTCGTAGAGAAACACCAGATCGACGTCGCTGTGGTAATTCATCTCGCGGCCGCCGAACTTGCCCATCGCCAGCACCACCGGCCCGGCCCGGCCCCCTCCCTCGGCCATCGGCTCCCCCAGCCCGCCGCCGAGCCCCGCCCCCCCCGGGGCCCCCAACCCCCTCACCATCGCCCCCGCGGCGCCC
>CAZRKH010000070.1:0-33360 GCA_964600785.1 uncultured Chitinophagaceae bacterium | reverse complement strand
CGTACCGAAGTCGGTGAACACCACGCCCCGGAGGGTGTCGTCGGCCGTGATCGGGAACAGGTATTCGACCGTGTTGAGCCATTGGAACGGACCGCCGATTACGGCCAGTTGGCCGGTTGGGCCGGCCTGCACCGGGCTGGCCCCGCGGAAGGTGAAGCCGCGGATCGTGTTGAAACCGCCGGCGAAGAAGTTGTCGTAGGCCGGAGTGTCAGGCCCGCTCATGCCGAGCACCGAGCCGACCGAGAGCACGTGCCGGCCGGACCCGTCGGGCCGCTCGTTGAGCAGGAAATACTGCCGCGCCTCGAGGATTCCACGCGGGTAGACGTAGGTTCCGATCACCTGCTCGAACTCGAAGGTCGCGAGGTGACCCTGGGTGGGCAGAAAAGGACTGTCGCGGGTGTCGTGGATGATCCCGCCGGAGAAGCCGTAGACGGCGTTGATGCCCTCCATGTCGACGACCGCCGGGGCGAGCAGGCGAGGATTGAAGATGTCCACGCTCTCGCCACGGAAGCCGGCGTTGACCGAGAGGTCGGGGGCGAAGGCGAACTGGTAGCCCAGACCGGCCCGGCCGCCGACTCGACCCTCTGCCCAGTCGAAGAAGAAGCGGGTGTAGTAGGAGGCGCTGGTGGAAAGGCCGATCCGGGTGTCGAAGAGGTAGGGCTCCTGGAAGGTCGCCGTATACCGCTGCAGCTCGGTGCCGGGTGCGGCCTCAAGGCGGAACCGCTGCCCGGCCCCGCGGAAGGCGGTGCCGTTGCGGATGTCGTCCCAGCTTGTCGGCAGTCGAAAGAGGTCGAAGTTCTGCTCGTCGATCACGATGTTGCCCACCAGGCCGGCGTTGGAGTTGACGCCCGCCCCGATCATCAGGCGGCCGGTCTGGGTCTCCTCGGCGTCGATGTCCACGATCACGTAGGGCTCGTTGCCCGGGAACACCTGGACTCCCTGCGGTGGCGGCAGGCCGGGCTGCCCGGGAAAGCCGCCGGGCATCGGCTGGCCGCCGGGCGGCGGCGGCAGGCCGCCCCCGTAGCCGACCGCCGGAGGAATGCCTCCGGGCGGCTCAACCTGGCCGGCCGCGGGCAGCTGGGCCACCCGCGGCGCCGGCGGCACGCTCGACTGCGAGTAGTCGATCGCTTCGGGTCCCACCGGGGCCAGCGGTCTGCCGCCCCAGGCTGGCGGAGCCGCGGGCTGCTGCGGGCTCTGCCCCCGCCAGAGAGGAGCCTTGGCCACCGATTCCTCGTCGGTGCCGGCCGCATCGCCGTGCTCCCCCGCAGGCCGTGGGTCCGCTTCGTCGGTCGCGGGCGCGGCGGGCACGCTCGAGACCACCGGCTCGGCGGAGACCCCCTCGAGCACGAGGTCGATCACGGCCTCGTCATCGGGGCTCTGGCCGCGGAAGCCGGGCCGGTCAGGATCGCGGGCCATCTGGGTATCGGCCTGCTGTGGCTTGGAGAAAACGATCCGCGGCCCCTCGCCCTTGGCTGCATCGGTGAGGAAGAGGCTGCTCGACTTCAGTCGCCGCTCGTCGTCGCGGAGTTTGCGGATGTCGAGTATGTCCCCGGGCCGTAGCGAGAGCCTGTTGAGAATCGTGCTGTGGCGGGTGTGGGGATTCTCACCGCGGATGTGCACGTTGATCTGGCCGACCCGGTACCGCTGACCCTCCCTGATGTTGTAGACGAGGTCGATCTGGCCGGGCTCCTCGAGGAAGCGGGGGTCGGCGCGGATGTCGGCGAAGACGAATCCACGGCCGCCATAGATATCGCGGATCTGGCCGAGGTCGGCGTCCATCTTCGCCTGATTGAAAAACTCTCCGCTGGTGAGCTTGATGTCCCGCTCGAGAAACTCGCCCTTGAAGCGGGTGTTGCCCACAAAGGAGACGTTTCGCACCTTGTAACGGGGACCCTCATTGATCACGAAGTTGAGCAGCGTCCAGTCGCGGATCGCGCCGTGAACGACCCCGATCTCGCGGCCGACCTTGGCCTGGAAAAACCCGAGGCTGCGGTAGTAGGCGGTGAGGATCTCGACATCGGCATCGATCTTGTCGCGGTCGACGTCACCACCGAGCAGCCAGAAAACACCAGGCTTCGACTTGATCTGCGTCAGGAGCCGTGCGTCGCTGGCGATCGTGTTGCCCACGAAACTCGTCCAGAGCGCCTTGCGGGCACGTCCTTCGTCGATCAAAAAGACCGCGTTGAGGTCGCCCGGCTTGCCGCCTTCGACGGTGGTCACCTTCGCCGCGTCGTAGCCCTTTTCATGGTAGTAGGCCTCCAGCCGGCGACGGGCCTCCTCCACGACGTAGGGGTCCATCGAGTCGCCCACGTCGATACCCGACTTCTTGCCGAGGGTCCGTGTCGTGATCCGCTGGTTGCCCACAAATCGGATGTGCTGGATCATCGGCCGCTCCACGACCTGGAAGATCACAACCACCCCTTCGGCGACCCGCACGTATTTCGGATGCACGTCCACAAACTTCCGCGAACGGTGCAGGCCACGGACATCCTCCTCGATCGCGGCGGGGTCGAAGATCTGTCCGGCCCGGGTCACCAGCCGGGGCAGCCGCGAGACGTCGGTCACCTTGTTGCCCTCGATCCGCACCTCCACGATGCGGTTGGCCTCCCTTGAAGCTTCCTCGTCGGGACTCGCCAGCGGTCTGACCGGTGGCTCCGCACCGCGGCTGCACGTGGCGGCGGCAAGGATGGCAAGGGTCCACGGAAGCATCCGCAAGACTGCGGACGGTGGCGGTGCCCGGAAGCTGTGGCGGGTCGGCATCTTGACGGCAAATCGAGGTGGCGGCAGTTGCAAGGCGGCGGGGAGGAATAACGCAGCGACCCGCGGGGCCACAAGCCGAAAAGTCGCCCTTCATCCGCCCGCAGGAGCCAGGATTGCACGATTCCCGGCAGTCCCCACCGAGGACCGGGCCCTCGACCGTCGCCCATCTTTCCCAACCTCCCGGAACCTTGACCACGGCTTCGTCGGTGCAGTAGGGTCGGGTCTGTTGTGGCGGGGCCGGATTTCGGCGGTGCCCCGAGCGTCCAGTGTCGGCTGCCGCACCGCCCCGATCCATCCGCGGCTCCAACGGCTCTGCTGCATGCCGCCGAGATTCATCGATCTTCGAAAGACGGACGACACCCGCGACGTCGTGCACTTGGCGGTGCAGGCGCTCGCCGAGGGCCGGGCCGTGGGATTTCCCACCGAAACGGATTACGTGGTCGCCGTCAGCGGCCGGCATGCCGAAGCAACCGCGGCGGTGGCCGAACGGGCCGTGCGGCGTCCCGCCGAGCCGAGGCTCTCACTGATCCTCAAAAGCGGTGATGAAGCACTCGACTGGGCACCCCGGCTCAGCGGTATCGGGCAGCGGATCATCCGTCGCTGCTGGCCTGGACCTGTGGCGGTGCTCGTACCCGACGACCATCCCGAGAGCCTGGTGCACCGTCTTCCCCCTGAGGCCCGCGGGGCGATCGTGGGCGGTGGCCGGCTGAGGCTGCGGGTGCCCGGGCACGCGATGATCTTCGAGTGCATGCGGATGCTCGCCGGACCGGTGGCCGTGGCGGAGCCGGTCGATGCCGAGGGGCACGCGGTGGTCACCGCGGAGGCCTGCGCCGCCGCCGGAGGTGATTCTCTGGCGTTGGTGCTCGATGACGGCCGCTCGAGGTACGCCCAGCCCCCCTCCACAATCGAGGCGGAGTCGCACGGATTCCGCATGGTGCGGCCCGGGGTCGTCGCCGAGGAGACGATCCGGCGGCTCTCCAGCCTGCTGGTGCTCTTCGTCTGCACCGGCAATACCTGCCGCAGCCCGATGGCCGAGGCGATTTTCCGCGACCTCGTGGCACAACGCTTCGGCTGTTCCCCGGAAGAGGTGGAGTCGCGGGGTGTCTTGGTGGCCAGCGCCGGAATCGCGGCCTGGGCGGGGGGCCGGGCGAGCGAGCATGCCGTCGAAGTCATGCGGGAGATGGGTATCGATCTTTCCGAACATGCCAGCCAGCCACTGACCGAAGACCTCGTCCACCAGGCGGACGTGATCTGGACGATGACCGCCGCCCACCGGGCGGCTCTGCTCGCCCAGTTCCCCGAGGCCGCCGGCCGGGTGGAGGTGCTTGCCCCGGATCGCCGCGACGTGCTCGACCCGATCGGCGGACCCCGGTCGACGTATCGCGAGTGTGCCCGGCAAATCCACGATTCGATCGCGGCTAGGATCGCAACACTCGATCTCGGGCCCTCAAACCTGTAAAGTAAATGAGCCGCCGAAATCCGCCCTTGGGGCGCCGGATGCGGCGTGCGGGAGGATCGGCATGCGAATAGCGATAGGCAGCGATCACCGAGGGGTCGAGGCCCGGCGAAGGCTCATGGGCCTGCTCGAGCGGCTCGGCAACGAGGTTGTCGACTGCGGCAGTGACGGCAGCGAAGCGGTTGACTACCCCGATATCGCGGCCGACGTGGCCAACCGCGTCAGCAACGGCTCGGTCGAACGGGGCATTTTGTTGTGCTGCACCGGTGTGGGCATGGCGATCGCCGCCAACAAAATTCCGGGCGTGCGGGCTGCCACCTGCCACGACGAGGTGACCGCCGAGATGAGCCGCCGGCACAACGATCTCAACGTGCTTTGTCTGTCGGCGGAAATGATCGGCCCGGAGGTGCAGGACAAGATGATCCGCACCTGGCTCTCGACCGCCTTCGAGGGGGGGCGGCATGGCCGCCGGGTCGCCAAGATCGCGGCCCTCGAGGCGGCCTGTGCCGAGAAGCACCGCGAGCAGGCCGGAGCCTCGGCCGAGTAGCCCGCTGCGGCTCACCGCGGGGCTGGCTGCGGAATCGGCCTCCTCAACCGGCTGAATCGGGAGGTCTGCGGGGCCGTGGGAAGACGCGGGCTAGTGGGACGGCCGCGAAAAATCGTCGTGTCGTATCGATCATGCGGCGGCCGCCCCGCAAAAACCGGGAAAAAACCGGTCCCGATTGATTGAACCCTGCTTCCCCGTTGGTATCGTCGCTCACGAGGCGGCGAGGGCCGCCGGAACCGAAAGTCGACAGGAACCGAGCAGCCGACGATGCCGATCGCACGCCACCCCAGCCCCGAGGATGTCGAATGCCTGCTCCGCAACGCGGAGCTGAGGGACCAGATCGAGCCCTATCTCGACGAATCGATCTTCGAGATCGATTTCGCCGCGATGCCGACCGCGATCGAAAACCGCTTCCTCGAGTCGATGCTCGCCTGGGAGCAGGCTCCCTTGATTCCGATCGCCCGCTGGTTCGATCCCCCGCTGCTTCTGCAGCCGGCCGGGCTGCTTGACGACGAGACCCTGCGTGAGCGGCTCTGGGAGACGATCGAGCATCTTTTTTCGAAGCGTGTGGTGCTCGACTTTGCCGACCACCTCAGCGACCGCGAACTCTACCGCCTGATCCGCCGCGACATCCTGCCGACGGCGATCAAGCAGGTCGATCTCCCCGACAATTACTTCCACTGGGACTGCAGCGCCAGCGAGGGCGACGACCCGACGATCTGGCTGACCTACTACGCCTCCGAGCAGGAACGTGAGCAGTGGGCTCTCGAGACGGGGGGCGAACTCCCGCCCCGCGGCGTTCCGCCCTATCCCCGGGCCCTGCCGGCGGCCCCGGCCTGAGCCGCCCCCAAGGTGACCGTCCCGGCGAAAGTCTCGCCGCGCGGGGAATCGCCCCTCGGCCGGTTCGCCCGCGTTCCAGGCCCGCGTAGCAGACTGTAAAACAAGTCTGCCGCCGTAGGATGCGGCGATCGGCGACCCCCAAAAACCTCGGCTTTTTGGGGAGTCGCTCAAGTGGAAAAGGCCTTGGAGGGCTTTTTCCACGTGCAGATAGACTTTGCCGGCGCGCCCGCCGTTCTCCAACTCCCCAGATCGTGAAGAGGCAGACGTATGAACTGGTCGCTCGCCGGCATCAGGATCCCGACACCGGCTGTCCCGCCACTGGCCTCTCTGACCCCGGCCTCTCTGACCCTGCTTCTTCTGCTCTGGCCGCTCCCTGTGGCGATGCCGTCGGCGACCGCCGCTGAGCCCGCGGCTGTACGGAGCATCGACGCGGCGGTCGCCGATGCCAGCCGCTACCTTGCCGAGGAGGGTCAGGCGGAGGATGGCAGTTTCTCTTCGCAGGCCGGCCCGGCTGTGACCGGGCTGGTGGTCACGGCCCTGGCCCGCTCGGGCACTCCAAGTGATGCCGAAGTCATCCGTCGAGGGATCGACTACCTGATGCGGTTCCGCCAGCAGGATGGAGGAATCCATCCGCCGGATTCCCCGGTGGCCAACTATGAGACATCGATCGCGATCATGGCCTTGGTGGCTTGCAACGACGGTGGCCGCTACGATCACCTGATCGACCAGGCCCAAGGCTTCGTCAAGGGCCTGCAGTGGGACGGCGGCGAGTCGGTGGAGCCCTCCGACCCGGCCTACGGCGGGGCCGGCTACGGCCGCAAACAACGGCCCGATCTCTCCAATACCTCGTTCCTCATCGAGGCGCTGCGTTCTGCCGGTGCCCCGGCAGACGATCCGGCGATCCAACGGGCGCTGGTCTTCGTTTCGCGGACCCAAAACCTCGAGGGCCCCGACAACACCCTCCCCTTCGCCGCAAAGAATCCCGATGGCGGCTTTTATTACACCCCTGCCAACGGCGGTGAGAGCCAGGCAGGCCAGACCCCCGCCGGCGGCCTGCGAAGCTATGGTTCGATGACCTACGCCGGCCTGAAGAGCATGATCTTCGCCGGGCTCGGCCGAGACGACCCACGGGTCAAGGCGGCCCTCGACTGGCTCTCAAAACACTACGGCTTCGAGGAGAACCCGGGGCTCGGCAAGGCCGGGCTCTACTACTACCTCCACACCGCCGCAAGAGCCCTCGATGCCCTTGGGGAGGAGACTTTCACCGATGCCGATGGCACCGAGCATCGCTGGCGGCGGGAACTCGCCGCGGCGATCATCGCCCGCCAGCAGCCCGACGGCTCGTGGGTCAACGACAACGCCCGCTGGCTCGAGGGCGATCCGAATCTGGTGACCGCCTATGCCCTGCTGGCGCTGTCGTACTGCCGCGAATGACCGCGACGAGTTCGACCCGCTCGCTCAGTCCTCGAGATCGAAGAGTCGCTTGAGGGCGTTGAGCAGCCCGTGCGGCGGGCCGGCACGGCTCTCGTCGCGAAGGCTCGCCAACGGCGGGTGGAGCAGTTTGGCGGCATACCGGTCGAAGGCCTGGCGGATTTCGCGGCGGGCCGATTCGTCGAGATCAGGCAGCCGCCGAAAGAGCCGGTCGAGCTCGGCCTCGCCGGTTTCATTCCAGCCGGCCCGCAGCTGTTCGATCACCGGATTGGTGTGTCGGTGGTGCAGGACGGTCATGAACTGCTGCGTCTCCTCCTCCACGATCGCGGTGGCTGCCGGAATCTCCCGCTGACGCTTGCGACGGTTGGCCTCGCAGGCCGCGGCAAGGTCGTCGATCGAATAGAGCCAGACTCCGGCCCGCCGGCCGATCGAGGGCTCGAAGTCGCGTGGCACGGCCAGGTCGAGGACGACCAACGGGCGACCGCCACGGGCCTGCTCGATGCCGGCATATCGCTGCTCGGTGACAACCGGGATATTCGCGGCGGTGGTGCTGACCACGAGGTCCGCCGCGACGAGCTCGCGGTCGATCTCCCGCCAGTCGACCGGCACCCCGCCAAGCCGCCGGGCAAGCTCCGCCGCCCGCTGCGGATTGCGGTTGAGCACCACCACGTCCTCGGCACCGGCCGCCCGCAGGTAACGGAGCGTTTCGGCAGCCATCTTGCCCGAGCCGAGCAGCAGCACCCGTTTGTCGTCAAACCGCTCGAAAACACCCCGGGCAAAGTCGGCCACCGCCACGCTCGGAATCGAGAGCCGCTCCCGGCCGAGGGTCGTTTCGTGGTTCACCCGCTTGGCAGTCCGCAGGGCCGCCTGAAACATCTCGGTCATCAGCGGGCCGGTCGACTCCCGCTCGCGGGCCATCGCCCATGCCTGCTTGACCTGGGAGATGATCTGGGGCTCGCCGAGGACCATGCTGTCGAGCCCGCTGGCCACCCCGAAGAGATGCCGCACGACCGCCCGGTCGACCTGCCGCTGAAAAACGCCGGAAAGATCCCCCACGTCGAGCCCGCGGCACTCCGCGAGGAAGCCGACGAGCTGCTCCGCGTTCGGCGGCGGGGCGTCATCCTCGCCCGCGGTGTACAGTTCGACGCGGTTGCACGTGGAGAGCAGCACCACCTCACGGCCGGGAAAACGACTGCGGTAGCGTTGGATCGCCTCGACCGCCTGCTCGGCCGAGAACGCGAGCCTCTCCCGCATGTCCAGCGGCACGGTGCGGTGGCTGGCTCCCACGAGTGCAAGTGTCATGGGGCGTCCTCCGCGGCATCGATCTGTGCCGCATCGATGCGACCCGCCGGTGGCACCCCATGCCGCGTCGGCACGAAGACCCCCCAGCTGATCGAGCCGGCCAGCACGGCCAGACTCACCAGCGACAGCCAGGCGACCACTCTTGGCCCCTGCGGCCGGCGGGCCACCAGCCGTGAGGCGATCGCGGCGGCCACCAGCCAGACCAAGAGCGTGGCCATGCGGAGCACCACCGGATCGTCCCAGGGCACCGTCTCGAGCAGGCCCCTTCGCCTGTTGACGGCATTGAGCACGATCCCCGAACCAAAGCCTGCCGCTGCCGTCCAGGCCGCGATCACCACGGCCCGGCTACTGACATGCGCGAGCTTTTCGAGGCTCGGCATCCGGAAACCCTGGAGAGGCGTCGCCTTCCTCGCCAGCCGACCAGCCTGGATGAGCCACATCAGCCCGGCAACCGCGCCAAGCGATACAGCCACGCTTGACGCGAGGTTGAACCCGCCGTGAATCACCCCCCAGACCTGGGTGGTGGTGCTCTGCGGAAAGGGGCGGCGGCTGGAAAACTCCGCAGCCCCGATCAGCAGCAGCACGATCGGCAGCAGGAACAGACCCACCGGGGTCTTGGGGTTCGACACCGTCAGCCACAGCGAGCCGCCGGCGAGCAGCCAGGCAGCCAGCAGATACCAGTCGAAGGGGGTCGAGAGCGGCACGGACGGCTCGTGGACCGCCCGCCAGCCGAGAAACAGGGTGTGGGCGGCCAGCCCGGCGAGCACGAAGGCGACCATCGCCGCCCCGCGGATGCCCGAGCGAAACAGCAGCCGGGAGGCCTCGCAGGCCAGGGCCACCCCATAGCTTGCCGCAAAGCAGACGACCGATATTCCCGACACGAACTCACTCATCGCGCCGCCGGAGGGGGATATGAAGAACTCTCAGGATTCTCACTCGATTCCTACTGGATTGTAGTTCACCGCCATCCGAAAACAGGGGTGCGGGAGGTTTCCCCGCACCAGCCACGTCTCCGCTCCCGCTTCCCGACCAGCCACCACACACACCATGACCCAGCCGGCTTCCTCCGAAAAACCCGCCTCCGAAGGCACGCTCCCCCCCTGGCACGACTCGCTCCTCCTGCGTGCCTGCCGGCTGGAACCGGTGGAGCGGCCGCCGGTCTGGCTGATGCGGCAGGCCGGCCGCTACCTGCCGGAGTATCGCCGGGTGCGGGAGAAGGTGAGTTTCATGGAGCTCTGCACGACGCCCGAACTCGCCACGGAGGTGATGATCGCCACCGTCGATCGGCTCGGTGTGGATGCGGCGATCATCTTCAGCGACCTGCTGCCAATTCTCGAGCCGATGGGCATGGACCTCGACTACCCGGCGGGAGGCGGCCCGGTGATCCACAACGCCCTCCTCGATCCCAGCGACCTCGATCGGCTCGGTGAACTCGAGGATCTCTCGCCGCTGGCGTTCGTCTTCGAGGTCGTTCGACAGACCCGCGCGGCGCTCGACGAGCGGCTGCCTTTGATCGGCTTCGCGGGCGGTCCATTCACGCTCGCCGGCTACTGCATCGAGGGAGGCACGAGCCGCTCCTGGATGCAGACCAAGGCGATGATGTTTCGTGATGAGGGAGCCTGGCATGCGATGATGGGCCGGCTCGCCCGGGCGGTGAGCCGCTACCTCGTGGCCCAGATCGAGGCGGGGGCACAGGTGGTGCAGCTGTTTGACAGTTGGGTCGGCTGTCTCGGCCCGGAGGAATATCGCCGCTTCGTGCTGCCACACACCCGCGAAGCGATCCGGGAACCGGCCCGTCGGGCAGCGGTGATCAACTTCGCCACCGGCAACCCTGCGTTGCTGCCACTGCTTGCCGAGGCGGGGGGCACGGTGATCGGCGTCGACTGGCGGATCGACCTTGGCGAGGCCCGCAGGCAGATTGGCTACGACCGCGGTGTGCAGGGCAACCTCGACCCGGCGGTCTTGCTGGGCGACCGCGAGTTTGTGCGGCAGCGAACGCTGGAGGTTCTGCAGTCGGCCGGCGATCGACCCGGCTACATTTTCAATCTCGGCCACGGGGTCTTGCCCCTCACGCCGGTTGACAACGTGCTGGAGCTGATCGCGACGGTGAAGTCGGCCTGAGCGGGTGCGCTGGCAAAGCATCGACTGGCCTACTCGCTGGCAAAGCATCGACTGGCCTCCCTCCCCGGGTCGGGATAGACTCACGGGTTTCGCCTTCCAGGGCCTTCGCCCTGGCCGGCTTTCCCGTCACGGGCCGACCCACGCCGCATGAGCAGCCTCGCCAAACGCCTCTTCCATCTGTTTGAGCCCGCAGAGGTCGAGCGAGCCCGCAAGAAAGTGCGGCCGGTGCGGCTCAGCTCACCACGGGTCGGTCAGGTGCGGGCGAGGGTTGCCGATGATGACGGGAACGAGCACGACGTGTTCCTCGAGCTCTCGGCCAATCGCAAGGGGGGCATGATGCTCGAGAGCCGCTGCTCGAGCCACCGCGGCCGGGCCGGACTGCCGAGCGCCGAACTGGCCGCGGTCCTGATCGAGGTCGATCGTCGAGGTTTCTTCGCCGGCCTCCAGGAACACACGCCGGTCGAGCTCGACCTCGTGGCCGAGGAGGGAGCCGAGGCAATGCCCGATGACGACGAGCCGGAGTCCGCCCCGCCGCCTGCCACCACCAGTCGCGGCGGTCGCCAGCCGACCTGGGCCAGTGACCTCGAGTCGCGACGGCGGCTCGTGGAACCGGCGGTTCGCACCCGGTCGGTGAGAATCTCCGAGCCGCGGCGTGCCGTCGGCGAACTGACCTTCCTGCTCGACCTGGCCGCCTCGACCGAATCCCGCTCGGTGGTCCTCAGCCCGGCCCGGATCACCCTCGATGTTGCCGGCCAGCCGACCGGCCGCCCCAAGCCGCTGGTGATCGACGCCACGGTTCGCCAGCAGCTCGATCCGCTCGAGCGGAAATTGCTGGCCCGGCTCATCGGCGGGGTCGCGGTCGGCGAGCGGGTCGGCGAGGCGGGCACGCCGGGTGAGGTCGCGAAGATCGTGATCGATGCCGATGCGGCTGCCGACCGTCTGGCGGTGCTCTGCGAACACGGACGCCTGCTATTGCAGCCGGAGCCGCGGCGGAACCCAGAACTGGTGCTGCCGCTGGCCTGGGACGGCGGACGAGCGTGGCGATTTTCACTGGTCCTCGAGCCGGACGACCCGCCGGCCGACGCCGACGAGGAGGCCTCGCTCGGCGGCCGCAGCAACCGCAAGCCTGTCCGTCCGCCCAAGGCCACGCTCCAGGGCATGCTCACCCGTGGCAGCCAGCGGTGCGAACTGAAGAAACCGCGAGCCGTGCTTCGCTGCGGGATCGTTGTTTTCGAGGACCGGCTGGCCCGGATCGAGACCGGTCCGGAGACGGGCTGGCTCGAGCAGTTTGAACGTCGCGGCCCGATCGAACTGGCCGGCAGGCAGGTTGACGGCCTGATCGAACAGCTCGGATCCCTCGCCGCCCTGCCGCCGCTGGAGCTGCCCGCCTGGACCGGCTGGCGGGTCGAGTCGGGTCTGCCGAGCCCGCGGCTGGTTCTCGACGACTCGACGGTCGTCGGTGAAGAAGCCGCCGCCGGCTCCCGCCGCCGGCAGCCGAGGGTGCGGCTGGCAGGCAGGGTCTGGTTCGACTACGGCGGAACGCTCGTGGCCGCCGACGACCCGGCCGGTGGTGCCGCCGACACCACGGCAAGGGTGCTCGTCCGCCGTGACCGGGCCGCTGAGGAGGCGGCCCTGGCGATGCTGCCGGAGTGCGGAGGCAGCGGGCCGAAGCCGGCCGACCAGGCCGACCATCATGTGGAGATCGCCCGCAACCGTCTCGATGCCTCGGTCTCGCAGCTTGCCGCGGCCGGCTGGGCCGTGGAGGTTGCCGGCCGCCGCTACCGTCCCGCCGGCAGCATGGCCTGGCATGTCACCAGCGGGATCGACTGGTTCGAGCTTTCGGGCACGCTCGATTTCGGCGGGGTTGCCGTCGAAATGCCGGCGCTGCTCGAGGCGGTGGCCCGCGGCGAGAGGGCCGTGGAACTTGCCGATGGCTCGATGGGAATCCTGCCCGAGGACTGGCCGGGCAGGTTCGAGCCTTTGCTGGCGATGGCCCAGAAACAGGACGGCAGGCTCCGGTATGGGCGGATGCAGGCCGCCCTGCTCGATGCTCTGCTCGCCGGACAGCCGACGATCCGTGTCGACGAGGCGTTTGAGCGGATCCGCGACGAGCTGCAAAGCGGTGAGCGTCCCGAAGAAGAGCCGGAGCCTGAGGGCTTCGAGGGCACCCTGCGGCACTACCAGCGGGAGGGCCTCGGCTGGCTGACCTTCCTGGAACGCACCGGCCTGGGCGGCTGCCTGGCCGACGACATGGGCCTGGGAAAGACGATCCAGGTGCTGGCCCTGCTCGCAAGAAGACAACGGGTGATTGCCGAGGAGGGGCTTCCCCACCGCCCGTCGATGGTGGTCGTGCCCAAGAGCCTGATCTTCAACTGGATCGAAGAGGCGGCACGTTTCACTCCCGGCCTGCGGGTGCTCAACCACACCGGCAACGCCCGAACCGAGCAGGCCGGCTCGCTCGAGGAGGTCGACCTGATCCTGACCACCTACGGCACACTCCGCCGCGACGTGATCCGCCACCGGGAGACGGAGTTCGACTACGTCGTGCTCGACGAGGCCCAGACCATCAAGAATGCCGGCAGCCAGGCGGCCAAGGCCTGTCGTCTGCTGCGGGCCCGGCATCGCCTCGCCGTGACCGGCACTCCCGTGGAAAACCATATCGGTGAACTCTGGAGCATTTTCGAGTTTCTCAACCCCGGTCAGCTCGGCTCCGCAGCGAGGCTGCGACGCTTTCTCGCCGGCGGACGCGGAGGCTCAGCGGCCGATGTGGTGGCCCGGGCCGTGCGGCCCTACCTGCTGCGGCGGACGAAAGACCAGGTGCTCACCGACCTGCCGGCGAAGACCGAGCAGACCCTCACGGTCGAACTCCGCGGCCCGCAACGCAAGGCCTACGACGAACTACGGGATCACTACCGGCAGGAACTGACCGGCAGGATCGGCCGGCTTGGCATCGGTCGCTCGCGGATCGCCGTGCTCGAGGCTCTGCTGCGGATGCGGCAGGCCGCCTGCCACCCGGGGCTGATCGATGCCTCGCGGATCGACGAGACCGGCGGCAAGCTCGAGGTGCTGCTCGAACAGCTCGACGAGGTGATCGACGAAGGCCACAAGGTGCTGGTCTTCAGCCAGTTCACCAGCTTCCTCGCGATCCTCCGCCGACAGCTCGATGCCCGGGACACGGTCTATGAATACCTCGACGGACGCACCACCGACCGCCAGAGCCGGGTCAACCGGTTCCAGCAGGACCCCGAATGCCGGCTGTTTTTGATCTCGCTGAAGGCCGGCGGCCAGGGCCTCAACCTGACCGCCGCGGACTACATCTACATCCTCGACCCCTGGTGGAATCCCGCCGTCGAGGCCCAGGCGGTCGACCGGGCCCACCGCATCGGCCAGACCCGGCCGGTGTTCGCTTATCGATTGATCGCCCGCGATACGGTGGAGGAGAAGATTCTCGAACTCCAGGAGCGGAAGCGGGAACTCGCCGAGTCGATCGTGCGGGCTGAAGAAGGGATGGCCGCGAGCCTCACGCCAGAGGACATCGAACTCCTCTTCTCGTAACGGCTTCTGAGCATCCGGCAGGACCTCCCGAAGGGGCTTCCCGGGACACCAACCGGTCCGAGGTCGACCTGCAGTCAACCAGCCCCCCGCGACGAGCCCGCACCGCCGTCAGAATCGAAAATCCCGCTTGAAACCAGGTGGATGCCGGCTCGATTCATCGAATTCTAATGCTCGGGCCATGAAGGACACTCGGTACATTCTGGTCACGTTGTGGCCAAATCCCAACCTGAGCAGGAGAAACCCCGTGGCAGTCGTTCTGACGAGGAAGTCCGGAACGGGAATCGACGCAATCAGCCCCCTGTCATCCCGGTTTGCCGAAGTGACCGCCCGGGAGGCCGAACCTGAGAATGCCCGCGAGGCTCCTGCCGTCCCGGCAGCCGACGTCGTCGCCGAGGCCGTCAGGCCCACCGCCGTGTCGGCGGCCAAACCCAAAAAAGCCGCCAAGCGGAAGCCACCCGCCGCACAGGCCGAGGACAAGGCGGACCCTGCCGAGCCACCAAGCGAGCATCAACACCAGCAGGCAGCGGCCAACGGCGAGTCGGAAGGCGTCCAGCAATCGATCCTCGTGGTTGATGATGAGGAGGATCTGCTCGAGCTGGTCCGCTACAACCTCACCAAGGATGGCTACCGTGTTTCCTGCGTCTCCTCAGGCGAGGAGGCTCTCAAGTCGGCGCGGAAGCACAAGCCGGACCTGATCGTGCTCGACCTGATGCTGCCTGCGGTCGACGGCCTCGAGGTCTGCCGGCGGCTCAAGGGAGACTCCAAAACCCGGGACATTCCGATCATCATGCTCACCGCCCGCAGCGAGGAGAGCGACATGGTGCTGGGGTTGGAACGAGGCGCCGACGACTACATCACCAAGCCCTTCAGCCCACGGGTCCTCACGGCCCGGGTGCGGGCTTTGCTGCGGCGCCGCGAGGCGGAGCGGACCGTCGAGCGGGAAACGACGATCGAGGTTCGCGAACTGAACATTCACCCCGGTCGGCATGAGGCCTCCCTCGCGGGCAAGCCGCTGGAGCTGACCTACACCGAGTTCGCCCTGCTGCTGTTTCTCGCGAAACGACCGGGTTGGGCCTTCACGCGATCGCAGATCGTCGACGCGGTGAAGGGGGAGGATTATCCTGTTACCGAGCGTTCGGTCGATGTGCAGGTCGCCGGGCTGAGAAAAAAACTCGGCCGCTTCGGCTCCTACATCGAAACCGTCCGGGGCGTGGGATACCGGTTCCGGGCGTGATCGCTCGACCGCGGCCGCCCGTGCGGACGCGTTCCTCCGGGTTTCCCTTTTCCCGCGGCGGCGAGTCATGCCCCGAACGCGACTTGTCTGGCATCTCTTCGCAGGCTGGTGCGGCCTTGCGGCCTGCGTCTTCGCCGCCTGCTACTGGCTGGCCTCGGTGGAACTGGCCGGGCTTGCCGACGATGCCCAGGTGCGGCGGATGGCTGACGCCGCCCGGGCCTTGGCTGACCAGCTTCCCGATGTGACGGCCACACCCGGCGACACGCGGCAGCTTGAACTGATGCGACGGCTTGCCGGCGACGTGAACGTCGGCTTCGAGATTCTCGACCTCGATGGAGCACCCCGTTCGCTCACCGGGGAACCACCCCCGGGGGAAGCTGGTTCCGGGCCGCCCTCCGGGCGGAACGGGCGACGCGAGGGTCCGGGAGAGGCGGCGATTCTCGCGGAAGCCAGAGCCGGCAGGATCGGCCGGGCAAGCCGCTACGATGCCGAAAGCGGGCAGCGACAGCTTTCGGTGGCGATCGCCTACGGACGCGACACGCAGGCCGCGGGGATATTGCGGGTGACGTCGGACGCTACCCTGGCCGACGCCGCCCTGCGTCGCGGGCAGACGACGATGCTGCTGGGATTCATCGCTGCGGGACTGCTGGCAGTCACGGCCGGCTACGCAGTGGCCAAGCGGTCGGCCTCGGGCCTTGAGGAACTCGCCGATTCTGCGGAGCAGCTGGCCGATGGATCGCTCGAGGCCGCGATCCCGACCCCGGAGATCGCGGAGATTTCGGCCGTGGCCACCGCTCTGGAGGTGCTCCGCGACCAGCTCGTCGAACGCGGCCGCACGATCGGCCGCCAGGGCTCGCAGCAGGAGGCGGTTCTCGGGAGCATGGTCGAGGGCGTGATCGCCGTCGACAACCGGCACCGGCTGCTGAGCATCAACCGCGCCGCGGCCGAACTCCTCGGCCTCGATCCCGGGAAGGTGCTCCTGCGTCCGCTGCAGGAGGTCGTTCGCAACCCCGACCTGCGGCGATTCGCCCTGCGGGCAATCGACTGCCAGGAGCCGATCGAGGACGACCTGTTGATGCGTGACGGCCTGCGGGACCGCACGATCCTCTTGCGGGGCACGGCCCTGCGGGACCAGCGATCCGCCAAGAACGGTGCGGTGATCGTGCTCAACGACGTGACGCATTTTCGTCACCTTGAAAATGTCCGTCGCGACTTCGTGGCGAATGTCTCCCATGAACTGAAAACCCCCATCGCCTCGATCCGCGGCTTCGTCGAGACGCTTCTCGATGGCGCGCTCGACGATCCCGGTGACGCCAGGCGGTTCCTGGGGATCGTGGCCAGGCAGGCCGACCGTCTCAGCTCGATCATCGAAGATCTGCTGGCCCTCTCGCGGATCGAGCAGATCGAGGAGGCCAGCGATCTTCCCCTGGAGCCGACGCTTCTGTCGGATGTGATCGCCGCCGCCATCGCCGACTGCCAGCTGCGGGCCGGCGAGCGTTCGATAACGATTAAAGCGGACTGCGATCGGCCCGTGACCGTTCCGCTCAATCCGCCGCTGCTCGAGCAGGCGTTGATCAACCTCATCGACAACGCGGTGAAGTACAGCGATCCCGGGCGGACGGTGCGGGTCGAGGTCACCCCGCCGCCTGTAGGTGAGAAGGCGATGGTGATGATCGCGGTCCACGACGAGGGCTGCGGGATCGACGAGCGGTTCCTGCCGCGGATCTTCGAGCGGTTCTACCGGGTCGATCGGGCCCGCAGCCGCAAGCTCGGCGGCACCGGACTGGGGCTTTCGATCGTGAAACACATCGTGCAGGCCCACGGCGGAAGTGTGGCGGTGGAGAGCACGCCGGGTGTCGGGTCGGTCTTTTCGATCATGCTGCCCACCGAGCCGACGAGCATGCAGGCCGCCGGCTAACGTAGGCCGGTGCGGCCCGCACCGGCTTATCGCAGGCCCGCACCGGCTTATCGCGGGCCCGCACCGGCTTATCGCGTCGATCACGCGATCGAGCGGCCGCCGTCCACCGGCAGGCAGATGCCGCTGACAAAGTCGTTTTCGACCAGAAACAGCACCGCGTGGGCCACGTGCTCGGGCCGACCTTCCCGACGAACCAGGGTGCCCGCGACCGCCTCGGCCCGTTCCGCTTCCGAGAGGTCCGGCGGCAGCATCACCGGCCCCGGCAGGATCGCGTTGACCCGCACCCGCGGATTGCGGCCGGCAAGTTCCACCGCCAGCGAGCGGGTCATCGCGGGGATCCCGCCTTTGCTCGGGAAATAGGCGGCATACCCGGGGTAGGGGCGGGCAATCGCCCAGTCGCCGACGGTCACGATGCTGCCACCGGTCTCTTGGCCGACCATCACAGCGGCCGCCTCCTGAGCAACCACGAAGCTGCCCACGACGTTGATGTCGAAATGCCGCCGCAGATCCTCGGCGGTGACCTCCTCGAGCGGCCCTGGCTCCCAGATCGCCGCGGTGGTGACCACGACATCGAGCCTGCCGAAATGGTCGCCCACACGATGCACCATCGCCCGCACCGGCCCCTCGTCGCGGAGGTTGGCGGTCACCGCGAGGGCCGGGATGCCGGCGGCCTCAAAGCCCGCCGCGAGGCTCCTCGCCTCGTCGAAGCTGCGGTTGGCATGGATCGCCACGGCGTAGCCACGGGCCGCGAGGGCCCTCGCCACGACCGCCCCCACCCGCCGCCCACCGCCGGTGACCAAGGCCACACCACCGTGGGCCGCCACTTGGCCGGGTGTGAAATCAAGCGGTTCTGTCATTTGGTTCATTCGGTTGTCCGTTCGGTTGTCTTCCGGTGGTCGTGATCGGCCCGCGTGCGGCCATGGAAATCGACGATCGTCCGCCAGGCCGCCTCGGGTGAGTCGGCGTAGGTGAACAGGTCGAGGTGCTCGTCAGCGATCACGCCGTTGTCGGCGAGTCTGCGAAAGTCGATCACCCCGTTCCAGTATTCCCGGCCGTAGAGCACGATCGGTACCGGCTGCATGCGGTGGGTCTGCCGGAGCGTGAGCGTCTCGAAAAGCTCGTCGAGGGTGCCGAATCCGCCGGGAAAGAGCACCACGCCCACCGACCGCAGGATGAAGTGAAACTTGCGGATCGCAAAATAGCGAAACTGGAAACAGAGTTCCGGCGTGATGAACGGATTGGGCTGCTGCTCGGCAGGCAGCCGGATGTTCAGCCCGATCGACTTGCAGCCCACGTCGAAGGCCCCGCGGTTGGCCGCCTCCATGATTCCCGGCCCGCCGCCGGTGATGACCACGAAATCCCGCCGGCTGTCGCACTGCTGATCGACCGACACCAGCCGGGCGAACTCCCTGGCCTCGTCGTAGTAATGGCTCAGCTCGAGCAGCCGCTCGCTGCGGGCCACCTCCCGCAGGGCCGCCGCATCGTGGCCGCCGGTCTCGGCAGCTCGGCGGGCATCGGCGAGTCGCCGCCGGGCCGCCAGCTGCTCGACCACCTGGGTGCCCCCGAAGACGATCACCGTGGAGCTGATCTTCTCGGCCTGCAGGGCCATCTCCACCTTCTGCAGCTCGAGCATCATCCGCACGCCCCGCATCTCGTCGGTCTCGATCAGGTCGTGGTCGGCGTCGGCAAGCACGTAACTCGGCGAGGCGAGGATCGCCTCCATGTTGGCAACCATCAGTTGCACGTCGTTGCCGAGCCTCGACTCGGGGAGGCCATCGCGGGGTTGGTCATCGGAAGCGGGGGTCATGGGCTGTCTCCGTGGGCGTCGGAAAGCTCGAATCTATCGCCGATGCCGGGAATCGTCGGCTGCCAGCCGAAACTGCCGCGGAGCTGCTCCGCCATTCCCGCGGCGGCCTCCGGCTCACCGTGTACGAGAAACACGCGGGAGGGCCGGCCCGCCGAGGCGAGCCAGCGGCTGATCTCCCGCCGGTCGGCATGCCCGGAAAGACCCTCGAGGCGGCGGACCGCCGCCCGCACCGGTATGTCGCGGCCGTGAATTCTCAGGAATTCCGCACCCTCCACCAGTTGCCGGCCGCGGGTGCCGCCGGCCTGGAACCCCGTCACCAGCACCGTTGTCCGCTCGTTCGGGAGCCTTCGTGCGAGGTGATGGAGGATTCGGCCGCCGGTCATCATCCCGCTGGCGGCGATCACGATTCCAGGGCCGTCCTCGCGGTTGATCGCTTTCGACTCCTCGGCGGTGCGAGCCATGCGGACCCAGGGCGAGGCCAACGCCTCGACCACGCCCTGCTCGTGGGCTTCTGAGAAGTCGTGCTCGCCGACATGTTTCCGGAAGACCTTCGTGGCCTCCACGGCCATCGGGGAATCGATCCAGACCGGCAGTCGCGGGATGCGGCCCGCCGCAATCAGCACCCGCAGGAGGTAGACCAGCTGCTGTGCCCGACCCACGGCAAACGAGGCCGCAAGCAGCATCCCTCCGCGATCGGCCGCCTCGTTGACGATTCCCTCGAGTTCCGAGAGCGGATCGATCTCGGGGTGGTCGCGGTTGCCGTAGGTGCTCTCGCAGATCAGCACGTCGCAGGGCGTCGCCGGGGCCGGGTCATTGTAAAGCGGGGCATCGTAGCGGCCGATGTCACCCGAAAACAGCAGCCTCAAGGGCCGCTCGCCCGCTGTCCGCTCCAGCTCCACCTCCACAAACCCGCTGCCGAACATGTGGCCCGCATCATGGAAGCGACACCGCAGACCGTCGAGCGGCTCGAACCAGCGGCCCCGCTCGACGGCCCTGAGTTGCCGCAGTACCCGGTCGACGTCGCGATCCTCGTAGAGGGGCAAGGCGGGGTGGTGCTTGGAATACCCCTTGCGGTTGGCATAGGCGGCGTCTTCCGCCTGGCACTTCGCGGAGTCGTAGAGCAGCAGCCCCAGCAGGTCGGCCGTCGGCCGCGTGGCGATCACCGGTCCGCGGAAGCCCTCGCGGGCCAGACGAGGCAGCCAGCCGGAGTGGTCGATATGGCCGTGGGTCAGCACGACGGAGGCTATCGATTCAGCCGGCACGCCCAGCGGCTGCCAGTTTCGCCGCCGCAGTTCCCGCTCCCCCTGGAAGAGCCCGCAGTCAAACAGCACCCGACCCTGTGGTGTCTCCAGCAGGTGCCTCGAGCCGGAGACGGTCCCCGCGGCACCGAGGAAATGGATCATCACCGAAGGCTGGGGCGGCATCTGTTCCTCAATTGCCTCACGGTCGTGTTGATCCCGCCGTCGAGGCGGCCCGCGTGACTCCCTGAATGACCGCCTCGCCCTCGTTGATCCGCAGTCCCTCCAGCCAGTGGCTCGTGGCCCCGGCGTTGTGGGCCGCCGGCAGGCTCGCCGCGAGCACCGTCACTCCACCGCTGCGACGAAGTTCGCAGGTCATGCCCGCGGCCGAGCAGACCCTCGCCAGCCTTGCGAGCACCAGCCCGCCGGGCACAGGCAACAGGCCGACGCGGGCCCGGGGCACCTGAATCGAGAGCCGGTTTCGCTCAACCAGCCGCACCTCCGCCTCGCCCCAGGCGGTGGCCGCGAGCCAGCCGGGCCCGATCCGGCAGCCGGCGAGCACCTTGCCGTCGGCAAAGGAAACGCGTGGATCGTGGACGGTCGCCGGCAGCAGGTCGGGATGGCTGCGAGGCAGATCGATCGCCAGCCAAGAATTGATCTCGTCGTCGGAGAGCACCGCCCCCCAGGGCCCGGGCCGCGCGATGTCAGAACCCAGCGCGGCAATTTTCGAGACGAACCGCCCCGCGGAAGTCTGCCCGGAGCTGCGGGCGGCCGCCGCAGCGGGGGCGACGGCCGCCTGTCGATAGAAGGACGGCTGCACGCGGGCAGCGAGGGCCAGACCCACTGCCGCCAGCGGCAGGCCCACCGCCAGGCCCACAACCGACCATCGCCGCCGTGTGATGCGATCCATGATGCGTCAGCGGTGCGAGCCCGGGAGTGGGAAGCCGCGGCGGACGAGCCTGCGGGAATCAGCCGGCGTGGGCCAAGGGCGGATCTTCCACCGTGCGGCCGTCTGCCGGAATCGCCGCAGTGGACACTCCGGCCCCCTCGAGGGCAACAGCGTCCCGCGGCAGACCGAGGTCGTCCCTCCAAACCCGCACCTCTGGCGGCGCCTCGATCCCGATCCGCACCTTCTCACCACTCACGCGGACCACCGTGACCACCACCGAATCGCCCAGCAGAATCCGTTCGTTCTGTCGTCGAGAAAGCACCAACATCGCAAAGCCTCCATTGCCTTGTTGAGGGATGAATGCCTCGGAGCCTAGCCGAGGGGGTGTACAAATGTCAAACTGATGCCCGACCGGGGTGCGAAAATCGGAAGACCGCCGGCAGCGAACCGCGAGCGGTCAGGAAGCATGGGGAACAGAGGTAATATCGAGCGATTGCGGTGCCTTTCTTGCATGACCCTTCGGCCCGCGCGTGGCGTACGGCTTGTTCGGTTTGCAGCGGTGCCCACAAAAAGGCGAACGCCCGAGGGGAGTCAAGGCGGTCCGCCTGGCGGATCACTCAGAGACCGAGTGGCTGCCGGCATAGTCGGCGATCGTGACTGCCTCGGCCACGGCCACGCGGGCGGCCGCCTCGTCGATCCGTCGGCGATCCTCGTCGAGCAGCCGCGGATGCACCGCATGGATGCTGCGGAAGCGGCTCCCCCCGGGCAAGAGCGGCACCGGTGAGGCGATCTCGAACACAACCTCCGCGGGAATTCCCCCGGCGGCCGCGACACGTCGGTTGATGGCCATGCGTGGAAAGGGGAGCAGTCCTCCCGGATGGAGCAGGGCCCGCAGGAGCACCGCAGTATCGGCGAAGCGACGGTAGCCGACGGCCGCCCGTGGGGATGCGGCCGGCTGATACTCAACGCGGTAGAGGACCCGCGGCCCCTCGAGGGTCAGGACCGATCCCTCCTCGGTGATCGCGTCGCCAAAGTCGGTTTCTCCGCTCCAGCGGATGACCGGATCGTCGGCCTGCCTGGCCCATGTCGAGAGCGACACGCTCAATCGCTCGAGCCGGAGCCGACCGATCTCGATCTTCAGGTTCCGCTCCGGGTCGATGACCACGACCCGTTCCCTGGCCGGATCGTGGAGCACGATCTCCGAGACCTGGAGCGTGCCGTCAGGCTGCAGGGTCTCGAGGAAGTCCCAGACCACGCCATCGCAAAAAAGGGTCGTGCTGCGGCTGAGGGGCTCTTCGGCGTCACCAAAGACCTCGCTCTCCACCCGCATTTCGAGAGAGACTTCCGGCGGCGGGTCGCCCGGCGTGCCGGGTGGAGCGGCTGAGGCTACCACGCAGCCGGCAGACGCGACTGCGACGACCGTCGCGAAAGAGACGACCGCCAAGACTGCCATCAACACCGGGCACGCCGTCTGCCGGTCGGCATGCCCGGCGTGGCTCGATTGGCGTGGCGACATGGCTGGTGTTCCTGCACTATTGAGCGAATCGCGGGGAGGAGCGTAGCAGGCCGGCCGGCCGGGGCGGAGGGCATTCTTTCGGCCAAATACGGGGCTTTCCAGGACCCGGGCCCCTGTCGCGTGCGGGCCCATGCTGGTTGAACCGGCTCCTATCGCGCGGATACGCTTTCGCGAGCACCGCGGGCCGATGTTGAGCGATCCGAAATTCACCCACCCCAAGCCGAGGCATGATCCGATGAATCGATTTTCCCTGATTCCGTCAAGCAGCAACCGTCGCGACTTCCTCCGCACCACGCTGACGGTAGGGACCGCCGCCCTGACCGGCTGCGTGCGGGCCGCCGACGACACTGACTCGGCCTTCACGCTCGCCCCGCTGCCCTACGAGTTTGACGCGCTCGAGCCGGTGATCGACAGCAAGACGATGTCGATCCACTACACGAAGCACAACCAGGGCTATGTGAACAAGCTCAACGCCGCGGTCGCCGGCGAGCCCTCACTTGCCGGCAAGAGTGTCGAGGAACTGCTGACTGATCTGGAGGCGGTGCCCGCGGCGGTGCGGACGGCTGTCCGCAACAACGGCGGCGGCAGCTTCAACCATGCACTCTTCTGGACGGTGATGCGGCCACCGAGAGAGAACAACAAGCCAGAGGGCGGCCTCGCTGAGGCGATCGACTCGGCATTCGGCTCGGTGGATAAGTTTCAAGAGACCTTTTCAACCGCCGCGAAGAAGCAGTTTGGGAGCGGCTGGGCCTGGCTGGTGACCGGGCCGGATGGGCTTGAAGTGGTGGCGACCCCCAACCAGGACAGCCCCCTCTCATCGGGCAAGACACCGCTTTTGGGCATCGACGTCTGGGAACATGCCTACTACCTCAAGTATCAAAATCGCCGGGCGGACTACGTCGATGCATGGTGGAAGCTCGTCAACTGGGACGAGGTGGCCAGGCGGCACACCGAGGCGGCGTGAACCTCACGACCCTCCGCCGGCGAGCCATCCAGCCGCCGGCGCGAGCAGCTTCACGCCGGCGATCAGGAGCACGACTGCCATGAGCCGCCGTAGGGCGAGCGACGGGATTCGCGTGGCCCCCAGCACCCCGCCGATGCCCCCGCCGAGTGCCGCAGCGGGCAGCAGCAGCGGGGCAACCGACGGAATCGCGTTGCCCGCCGCCAGCCAGCCGGCCAGGCCGGCCAGCGAGTTGACGAGGATGAACGGGGCACTCGTAGCGGCCACGGTCTTCACCGCCGCCGCCCGGATCGCGAGCAACAGCGGGGTCAGAAACACACCCCCGCCCACGCCGGTGAGGCCCGAGAGCAGCCCCAGCCCTCCGCCGGCAAGAAGCGGGAAGAGCCGCCCGTGCGGCACCGGCATCGCATCGCCGACCTCCGCCTCGCGGCGGCGGAGGATCCGCCAGGCCGAGCCGATCAGCACCACCGCCACGATCGCCTCGAAGAGGTGCGTGGGCAGGGCGAGCGAGCCGCCCACCGCGGCAGCGGGCACACTCGCCACCGCCAGCGGCGCGAAGAGCCGCCAGCGAAAGTGGCCCGCTCGGGCAAACTGCCAGGTGGCCAGCGATGAGACCAGTACGTTGAGCACCAGTGCCGTGGGCCGGATCTCCTCCGGAGCCAGGCCGAAGAGCGTCATCACGGCGATGTAGCCGGTCGCCCCGCCGTGGCCGACCGAGGCGTAGAGCACCGCCACGACGAACACGGCCGCGGCCAAAGCGAGCAGGAGTGGTTCGCTCATCCCGCAGGCTCGTCAGGGTGCGTCGAGGGCGCACTCCCGCAGCAGCTCGAAGGGCACGACCTCGAGAGTCTTTTCATTGGTCGCGGCCAGCACCACCGGCGGGGCCCGCCCGGCCCGGTAGGCCTCCAGCCAGCGGGCGGCACAAAGACACCAGCGGTCTCCCTCCACAAGGCCGGGAAAATTCCACTCAGGATGCGGCGTCACCAGGTCGTTGCCGGCCGCCACCGTGAACTCCAAAAAGTCGGCCGTCATCACGGCGCAGACGGTGTGCACGCCCATGTCTTGGGGGCAGGTGCGGCAGTGGCCGTCGCGGAAGTATCCGGTCAGCGGAGCCCGTGAACAGGCTGTCAGCGGCCCACCCACGGCATTGCGGTCGGGGCTTCGCTCGGGCTCGTTGTCGCGGGGCGTGTCGAAGGCAATCATTCCGCTAGTTTATACCAGCCAACGGCCACCGCTTGCACGCTTCACTTACCCTTGCACGTTTCACGTGGACGGGACGGGCTCGTAGCCAGACGGTTCTGTGTGAGTTTGTTCCCGGAGTTCGCCATGACCGCCAGCGGGCAGTCTTCCCATGGTGCGGCCGAGGGGCTTCGCGACGCGGCCATCGCGGCGGCCGCCCTGGTGGCCCTGGCTGCCTGGGGACTGATGCTTCTGATGGGCGTCGGAGCCACCACGGCCTTCACCGTCGAGCCGGCCTGGCTGCCCGGCCCGCTTGTCGGCCTGCCACTGGCCGGCCGCGAGATCAGCTTCGCGGAGCTGCCGCTGGTGGTGATGCTCCTGCTGGGCGGCACGCCGCTGGTCTCGGACCTGTTGGCAAAGCTCGTCACCGGCAGTTTTGGATCCGACCTGCTTGCCGGGGTCTCGATCGTGACCGCGGTGCTGTTGGGTGAGTTTCTCGCCGGCACGCTGGTGGTCCTGATGCTCTCCGGCGGGGCCGCCCTCGAGGCCCGGGCGGTGGCCAGGGCCGGCGACGTGCTCGGGGCCCTCGCCCGACGGATGCCCACCACCGCCCACCGTCGCCGGGAAGGGAGCGTCGACGAGATCCCGTTGGCGGAAATCGCAATCGGCGATGTGCTCGTCGTGCCCCCCCACGCGATCTGCCCGGTCGACGGCAGCGTGCTGGCCGGCCGCGGCTCGATGGACGAGAGCTACCTCACCGGCGAGCCCTACCGGATGTCGAAGGCCCCGGGATCGACGGTGCTCTCCGGGGCGATCAACGGCGAGACGGCCCTCGAGATCCGCACCGAGCGGGTGGCCGCCGACAGCCGCTACGCCAAGATCATGCAGGTGCTCGAGACGGGCTGGCAGCAGCGGCCGCAGATGCGGCGGCTGGCCGACACGCTCGGGGCCCTGTACACACCGCTGGCGGTCGCGATCGCGGCGGGAGCCTGGGCGGCCAGCGGCAGCCCCACCCGGTTTTTGGCGGTGCTCGTGGTGGCCACGCCCTGCCCGCTGTTGATCGCGATTCCCGTGGCGATCATCGGGGCGGTCTCGCTGGCGGCCAAGCGGGGAATCGTGATCCGCGACCCGGCCCTGCTCGAGCGGCTCGACACCTGCCGTACCGCAATCTTCGACAAGACCGGCACGCTCACCTACGGCACGCCGCGGCTGATCGAGGCGGTGTGCCTGGCGGGATGGAAACGCCAGCGGGTGCTGGCACTCGCCGCGGGCCTGGAGCGGTATTCCAAGCATCCACTCGCCGCGGCGGTGGTGGCCGCGGCCGACGCGGAGGGGCTGCCGCGGCTGGATGTCGAGCAGCTTGCCGAAGCGCCAGGCCGCGGGCTCACCGGCAGCGTGGCGACCGCGGGTGAGCCGACGATCGTGCACGAGGTGGCCATCACCTCCCGCGGCCGGCTCGCCGAGCGGGATCCCGACGCGGCTGCGTCACTGCCTCCGGCCCTCGGCGGCCTCGAATGCGTGGTGCTCATCGACGGCGGCCCGGCGGCGGTCTTTCGCTTTCGCGATTCACCGCGGGCCGACGGGGCGAGCTTCGTGGGCCACCTCGAGCCGGCCCACGGCCTGCAGAAGGTGATGCTCGTCAGCGGTGACCGCGAGGAGGAGGTGCGGTGGCTGGCGGAGATTGTCGGCATCAGCGAGGTCTACGGAGGAGTCTCGCCGGAGGGCAAGCTCGAGATTGTCCGTCGCGAAACGGCCGCCGCTCCCACGGTCTTCGTCGGCGACGGCATCAACGACGCCCCCGCCCTCGCGGCGGCAACCGTCGGCATCGCGATGGGCACCGCAAGCGATGTCACCGGCGAGGCGGCCGGCGCCGTCGTCATGGAGCAGTCCCTCGCCCGCGTCGACGACTTGTTCCACATCGGCCGCCGCCTCCGCCGGGTGGCCCTTGAAAGCGCGGTCGGAGGCATGGCGGCAAGCGGCGTGGGGATGGCCTTCGCCGCGGCGGGACTGCTGCCGCCCGCGGCCGGCGCCCTGGTGCAGGAGGTGATCGACGTCGTCGCGGTCAGCAACAGCCTGCGGATGGCTCGAGCCCCTCGGCAGCTTTCCGACTACTGAGCCAGACGCCGCTCAGAGGACCGTACCACCGGCGAAAAATCCATGTTTTCTGATTTTTCATCTTGGTATTCAGACACAGCCGTCGCCGTGAAGTTTCAGCCGACCGTTTCGTGACCGCCGATCGCAGGCTAGGCTGTCGGAGTCGCGTCGAATGCGATTGTTCCGTGAATTGCGGCTGCCGTTTGGGCGTCTCGCCTGCGTGACGCGGCCTTGTCCTTCGGAGGAAGATTTTCATGGCCATTGCCACCCTGAACCGGGCCGCGCCGCGTGCCCTCTCGACACGTGCGGTCGCTGTCGGTCTTTTCGCAATCCTGATCGCGGTCGCTCCGCCTGCCGCCCGCGGCGAGGCGACACTGCCCGACCCTGACGGCAAGCCGGCCGACATGACGAAGCCGGTCAAGGTCTTCATCCTGATGGGCCAGTCCAACATGCTCGGGTTTGGCAAGGTTCAGGGTGCCGACAAGGACGGCACGCTCGAACACGCGGTCAAGGAGAAGGATCTCTATCCGTTCCTTGTTGACGACGCCGGCAACTGGACCGAACGCAAGGATGTCCGCAACGTGCGGGTAATGAACGGCCGTGGCGGCGGGATGGGCGTCCACAACAACGAGTGGATGACGATCAAGGGAGGCAAGATCGGCCCGGAGATCGGCATCGGCTACGAACTCGGCACCCTCCTCGACGAGCCTGTACTGATTCTCAAGAGCTGCATCGGCAATCGCAGCCTCGGCTGGGACCTGCTCCCGCCGGGTGGCGAACAGTTCGAGTTTGAAGAAAAGCAGAAAGACGGCTCAACCAAGACGATGGTCTACGCCGGCTACAAGGACGCAACATTGAAGTGGGAAAAGGGCAGCAAGCCCAAGGCGGGCGGCTGGTACGCCGGCAAGCAGTGGGACACCGACATCGCCAACGCCAAGAAGGTGCTGGAGGAAATCGAGACCTACTATCCCGGTGCGAAGGGCTACGAGGTGGCCGGCTTCTTCTGGTGGCAGGGCGACAAGGATCGCTACAACCCCGGCCATGCCGCAATGTACGAGCGGAATCTCGTGCTGCTTCTCGAGGCCCTGCGGAAGGAGTTTGACGCTCCTGACGCCCCGCTGGTCATCGCCACGCTCGGCCAGACCGACCGCGATGCGGCCAAGGGCACCGAGAAGGACATCATCGAGGGGATGTTCGCGATCAGCGATCCCGGGAAGTACCCGCAGTACAAGGGCGAGGTGGCGACGGTCTACACCCACCCGCTGAGCAAGGGCGGGGCCTCCAACGGCCATTACGGCGGCAACGCGGAGACCTACATGAACGTCGGCCTCGGCATGGGCGAGGCGATGGTCGAACTGCTCGAAGCGGCCAAGTAGGAACAGGCCAGCCAGTGGTCAACGATATCGCGTCGGCCAATCGCGTGGGCGTGACGCTCGTTGACGGATGCCAGATCGACATCGATCGCCATGCGGCGTTTGCGGACCATCTCAGGATTGACTCATGGTTGCAAAATGCTACCCTGCGGGCATGGGACAGCCCGTGAAGCTCAGCGACGACCTGATTCTCGAGGCACGCACCGTTGGTGCCGTGGCTCGGCGTTCCATCGCCGGTCAGGTGGAGTTCTGGGCCCGGCTCGGCAAATCGATCGAACCGCTGCTCCGTGGCGACCGGGCATGGGCACTGCAGCGGTCGGGAATGGCGCGGTCGCTGGCGGAGAGCATCCAATCGGTGGACTCGGATGTCGGCCGCGAACGCGTGCGGAGCTATCTCGAGTCGCGTCCCTTTCCGCATTTCGAAGCCTGCCCTGAGAAGCCAGGAATGCTGGTGAAAATCGATGAAGACGGCACTCGCACCCGCGGGCGATTCGTCAACCGGGAGTTTGTCCCGTCGAGCGAACCAGCCTGATGGACTGGCGAGCCCTGTTGGATGCGAGGCCGATCGTGGCGGCACTCGCCGGGCCCAACGGCGCGGGCAAGTCGACGTTCTTCTCCGCCCACCTCGCCGATACAGGATTGCGATTCGTCAATGCCGACGACCTGGCCGCCGAGATGGGCATGGGGGCCTCCGAGGCGGCCGAACTTGCCGCGTCGCTGAGGGCCGGGCTGGTGGAGCAGCGAGAGAGTTTCGTGTTTGAGACCGTGCTCTCCGATCCTGTTGGCGCGAAGGTCGCCGACCTTGTGGAGACCGCCCGGAAGGGCATCCACGTTGGTTTGGTGTTCATCCGGCTCGATTCGCCCGAGACGGCGAAACAGCGGGTCGCGATGCGAGTCATGCAGGGAGGGCACGACGTGCCGGACACAACGATCGAGGCCCGATTTGAGCGTACCCTCGTCAATCTGGAGCGGGCGATCACAGCCTTGCCAGTCGTGGTTGTGTTTGACAACACCGACCTTGCCCGTCCCTTCCGGCTGGAAGCCGTCTACAAGTCAGGCACGCGGATCGGGCCGTAGCCCACGCCGATTTTCAGAACCGACACGAAAACCGCGACTCTTCGTTCTCCTGCGAGCAAAGGCCGCAAACTGGCCTGCCAAATCCTTCCACGTCGTGCCCTCCGCCGGGCTTCACGGCCGCCGCCGCGCGAAGCCCAGCCCCCCGGCGACCAATATGATCTCAGCGATCGACGAGGCCAAGGCGACTCCCGACGCCGAGCGGGCCTTCGCTGTGAGCTTCAGCGGTGAGGCCTTCGAGGGCTACGACGTGCGGCTTGCCTGGCAACAGCCCAATCCGAGTGGGAGCGGGAACTGATACGCCGGCGACGTGGCCGGCAGGCCGATGAAATGCTGGCTCTATCCGGCACAGCTGCTCTACTTCCACTCGCCGCCACAGAAAATCCTCGTCCGGGCGGAGCCGCTGCCGGCCGGGGTGAATCCTCGCTGGACGCCGCGCAACAGGATCGTGGAGAGACAGTTTGGCGGGCCGTCGTAACCGCCTTTTTTTCTACCCTTCCGTAGGTGGTAGGGTTCCCTCAGGGAGCAATCTGCTCCAAGCCCGAGTCTCTGTGAGAAATCCGATGGCTGACGAATGGTACTACTCGATTGGAGGCTCAAAAAGCGGGCCGGTCTCGGCCGTTGCTCTCAAAGGTCTCGCAGACTCGCGAACGCTGAGTCCGTCCGACCTGGTTTGGAAGGAAGGCATGTCGCAGTGGGTGCCAGCACGCGCCGTCAAGGGACTGTTCCCTGCTTCCGCACCGCCGCCCCCGGCACCAGCGGCGGTTCCCCCCGCTCCGAATCCACGGCCGCAACCACAGCGGACCGAGTCGGCCTCCGCTGATCTTTGGCACCCATTCCAGATGGGCGTGGAAATGGCTCGCGACGCTTGCCCGAAGGACTTGGCCGAGCAAATCTCTACGGCCGCCACCAGAGTCGGCCTCCTGACGCTCTACGGCTCGGCGGTGATCGCCTTTCTCGGGGGGCTCCTCTTCGCGATTCGAGGAAACAACTTCCGGATTGTTCTTGCTTCGCTCGCCGCGTCCATCGCAATTCTGGTTGGCCAGTACGTCGCGTCGCGGCTGCTTGGAGCCATCCGGGTGGCAATTTTGTCGAACAGGAGCATCCTGTCGTCCTTGGCGGTACCAGATTCGATCTTTGTCGTGATCGTCGTGGGGACCGTTGTCGGTGTACTCGGCTTGCTCTGGGCGGCGATCGAGATGCGTGAGTTGCTCTTCCTTGTCGCGGCCGTTGGGGTTCTCGTCGTCGGCGCGTATTCGGCTCTCGTCACCATCACGCCGACGTCGCTGGGAGTCGATCTTGAGCCGGAGTGCCGGGCTGCCCAGGAAGCCATTGGGGTGTTCACCTTTGTCTTCAAGGTCGTTCTTCGCTGCGCACCGCTGCTCTTCGCGGCGGTCGCGATTCCGATCTACGTATATCTTCTGCTGCTCCTTTACTACATCACACTCGACGTGATCTCGGCGATTGTGTCACTGCCTGGGAAACTTGATCTGATTGCCGAGCGGCTGAGCAAGTCGGAGCAGGCGTAGCGGCGAGGCTCCTCTTGGCAGAAGTGCGACCCGGGGAGACCCGCGTCGCTCGAAGTGCCGCTCACAGCCGCCAACGCTGCGAACCGCTCGTCAGCCGAGCGATGCTTGCCGGCTTGGAAGTGCCATTGAACGGGCTCACCTTCCTTCAGCCCTCCACCGCACCAATCGCCTCTTTCAGTGTGACGGTGCCGTCGTAGAGGGCCCGGCCCACGATCACCCCGACCACCGGCAGGCTCCGCAAGGCCGTCAGGTGCTCGAGCTTGCCGACGCCACCGCTGGCCACCACGCCCACCCGGGTTGCCTCGGCGATCTCACGGGTGGCCGAGAGGTTGGGTCCGGCAAGCGTGCCGTCGGTGGCGATGTCGGTGTAGACAATCGCCGCCAGCGGCCAGTCGCTCACCTCGCCGGCCACCTCGAGGGCCGTGCGGGAAAGCTGCTCCTCCCAGCCGGCCACCGCAAGCCGGCCATCACGGGCATCCAGACCGAGCACGAGTGTGCCGGGAAACCGCTCGTGGACGATTCGCCCAAACCAGTCCCAGTTCTTGAGGGCTGCGGTGCCGAGGATCACCCGCCTCGCCCCGGCGGCGAGCAGGGCCTCGATGGCCGACTCGTCGCGGATGCCGCCGCCGACTTCCACGGCAAGCGGTGTCTCGCGGCAGATTTCCGAGATCACCTCGGCATGCTCGGGTCGCCCGCTGCGGGCCCCGTCGAGGTCGACCACGTGCAGCCAGCTCGCCCCGGCCTCGGCAAAGCCGCGAGCCTGGGCGAGGGGATCGTCGCCATAGGTAGTCTGGCGGTCGTAGTCGCCCTTCGTGAGGCGAACGACCTTGCCGCCGCGAAGGTCGATTGCAGGAAGCAGATGCATGGGGTGGAGCATACACTAGCGGGCTGCGGCCAGGGTTCGTCGTGGCATCAAGCGGGGTGCCGGATCGATCTTCGGTGGGCACAGCTCAGCGGGAAAGCAACATGCCACGCCATAAGCTCGCACGTGGTGCGAAACGGAAATTTCACCGCACCTCCGCGGCTGTCTGGCTTGTGGCGATGGTTGGAGTCTGCCGCGGGCCGGTCACGGCTGGTGAGCCGGCCGAGCAGCGGCCGCCCAACGTGCTGTTCATCGCGATCGACGACCTCAACGACTGGGTTGGCCCCCTCGGCGGACATCCGCTCGTCCGCACCCCGCACCTCGACGCCCTCGCCGCCCGAGGCACGACCTTCACCAACGCTCACTGTCAGGCACCAATCTGCAATCCCTCGCGGACGAGCCTTCTGCTCTCGCTGCGGCCGACGACGATCGGCATCTACGGCCTCAGCCCCTGGTTTCGCACGCTCCCGAGCCTTGCCGAGGCGGTCACCCTGCCGCAGCACTTCGCGGCCCACGGCTACCACACCGCCGCCGCGGGCAAGATTTTTCATACCGGCACCGGCGGCCCGCATCGTCGCCAGCCAGCGGGCAGCGACGACAGCCCACCCGAATTTGCCGCCACCGGCCCTGCTGGCAGGGTGGGATCGAAGCCGGCTCGCAAGCTGATCCCGCCCACGCCGGCAGGCGATCATCCGCTGATGGACTGGGGCGTGTGGCCGCCGGATGACGACGACACCCTCAAAGGCGACTTCCGCGTGGCCACCTGGGCGGTCAACGAGATCCGCTCCGCCCCAGCCGAGAGGCCCTGGTTTCTGGCGGCCGGCTTCTTCCTGCCCCACGTGCCTTGCTATGCAACGCAGCAGTGGTTCGAGCTTTACCCCGACACGCTCGCCGACGATGAGTTGCTGCCGCCGGTGCTGCGGGATGACCGCGACGACACCCCCCGCTTCTCATGGTATCTCCATTGGTCGCTGCCGGAGCCGCGGCTTTCCTGGCTGGAGCGTCGGGGGCAGTGGCGGAATCTCGTGCGGAGCTATCTGGCCTGTACGAGTTTTATCGATGCCCAGGTGGGGCGGCTGCTCGAGGCGGTCGACGAGGCGGGGCTTGCCGATTATACGATCGTCGTCGTCTGGAGCGACCACGGCTGGCACCTCGGTGAGAAGGGGATCAGCGGCAAGAACTCCCTCTGGGAGCGGAGCACGCGGGTGCCGTTGATCTTTGCCGGCCCGGGAATCGCCGCCGCCGCTCGCTGCAGCCGTCCGGTGGAGCTGCTCGATCTCTACCCCACACTCGTGGAGTTGGCCGGGCTGCCGCCCCGGCAGGGACTCGAAGGCGTGAGCCTCGTGGCCCAGTTGGCCGATGCCGCGGCCCCGCGAACCAGGCCGGCGATCACCAGCCACAACCAGGGCAACCATGCCGTCCGCAGCGAACGCTGGCGATACATCCGCTATGCCGACGGCAGCGAGGAACTCTACGACCTCCAAGCCGATCCGCATGAGTGGCAGAATCTGGCCGGCGATTCCGGCCTCAGCGAGGTGCTCGCCCGGCACCGCCGCTGGCTGCCCCGGATCGACCGACCGCCGGCCCCCGGCAGTCGCCACCGAGTGCTCACCTACGACCCGGCCAGCGACGAGGCCCGCTGGGAGGGTCAACGCGTCGGCCGCTCTGATCCGA
>CAZRKH010000069.1:0-4931 GCA_964600785.1 uncultured Chitinophagaceae bacterium | reverse complement strand
GACCCCTTGCAGCCGGCAAAGTCGGAGCGGCTGGTGTGGCCGGGCCAGTTCTTGTTGGATGCATTGCCAAAGGGGCTTTTGGGCTGCTTCACGATCGGCGACGTGCGGCTCGGGCAGACATACATCGACACGACGGTGCCGACTCGCTCGCTCGCCTTCTGCCTCTTCGCCTCGCCGGAGAGCCCGGCCCCGAGCTGGTGCAGCGGCACTTGATCCATGTAGGGCAGGATGTTGTATTGCCAGCCACCCCGCTGCAGTGAGCCCTTGGTGTAGTCGGGCGTGACCACGGGAACGAGACCGGCCCCCAGATCGGGGTCGCCGGTGCCACCGTAGCCGCCGGAGGCCACCGGAAAAAAGTCGAGGGCGTTTTCGTGCGACTGGCACGCGGTTGCCATCTGCCTGAGACTGTTTCGGCACTGGCCGAGCCGGGCCGACTCCCGGGCCGCCTGGATCGCCGGCAACAGCAGCCCGGCAAGCACGGCGATGATCGCCACCACCGCAAGGAGTTCGACGAGCGTGAACCCGCGACCACAGCGATCCTGTCGGGCCCGGGCAAAACAAGCGTTTCCCGATGACCAGACGCCGGCGATGCCCATGCTCAGTAGTCCGAATCCTTCAGCTGGTAGGGCTCCTCGGCGAGGCTCGGCGCCCCCGATGCCCGCAGCCAATTCTGGGCGTTCCGCGAATTGAACGGCTCGTATTTCCGCGTGGAACTGTTCCAGCAGGTCGCCGAGGTTACCAGATGGGCGAAGATGTGGGGAGCGAGGCTCTCCTTGACGAATTTCGTGTGGCCGTCGCAGAAGGCCATCACCACGCCGCCGGGATGCTTCGATCTGGGCAGCGATTGTCTTTTTTCCGGCCCGTTGAGCACCTTCGTGACCGGGCCGCCGCTGAAGCCGAAGGGGAGCAGTTTGCTGTTGCGAAACGGCGAGTTGTTCTGCTGCCACTTGTGGTGCCATTGATCCCCGGCAACCTCGTGCCAGGCCGGTCCCCAGCCGCCCGGCCACTCGTCGGCACCAAAGGCACCCTCGCTGTGCAGCATTGTGAAGGCTGTGCCGTCCCCGGCGTTCACGTCCTCGAGCGACATCCGATGGGCTCCCAGGTTGTCGACAAGCACGCCGTCATCCGGATCGACACCGCTGCCGACGTTGACGCCATAGTGGAGCACGGAATAGTCGTACCGCTGGGTCTTCGGCTTGAAGGAGGGGCAGAGGAATTCGGGCATCAAGAGGCCCTGCTTGGGGCTCTGATCGCCCCACAACCTGTTCGCCGCCATCTCGGCATAGACGTCGTTCCGCTCGAGCAAGGGCAGCAGCATCACCGCCCAGCTCGCCTGGCGAGAATTCGCACCCCATCGCGTCTGCACGCCGCCCACCAGGGGCAGCCGATTTCGCCATCCCGGCAAGCCGCCGTGCTGGGTGTCGAACTGGGTCATCGCCAGGGCCAGGCGATTGAGGTTGGCGGTGCAGGCGGTCCGCCGGCCCGCCTCGCGGACGCTGTTGATCGCCGGCAGCAGCAGGGCCACGAGCACGGCAATGATTCCCGCCACGACGAGCAGCTCCACCAGGGTGAAGCCGCGACCCCGAGCCGGCGGCGACAGAGGCGATTTCCCGCACATCACGATTGGCACCTGAGAGGAAAAAATCTGCAGGCAACGCATGGCCTTCCCCACGACATGATGAATAATCGCCGTATTTTCACAAAAGTTCAAGTAGCATTATCGGACAAAAGACTGCTGTTTTGCGACATTGCCTCTGTGTCGCAAATTTTGAAGCCCCCCGCGCATACTGAATCGGTGCGGCAGCCGGCCCGGCAAACGGCCGATTTTTGTCCGGTTTGATCGCACGCGTTCCCGGGGCCCAGCCATGAGACACCTTCGCATGAGAGACCTTCGACGGTTCGGTCGCATCGCCCCGTGGCGGACTTGCTCCGCGGACAGGTCGAAGTGGCCTGCTGCGGTGGTGGCGGCCTGCCTCGCGGCCGGCAACGTGGCGGCAGCCGCGGCCGAGGTCGGGACCCTGGAATTGGGCCCGCCGTTCTCCGACGCCGCGGTGCTCCAGCGGGAGATGCCGGTGCCGGTCTGGGGATGGTCGCAGCCGGGCAGCACGGTGAGCGTGGAGTTCGCCGGGCAGACCACGACGGCCACGGCCGGCGTCGACGGGAAGTGGATGGTCACGCTCGCTCCGCTCACCGCCAGCGACCGCCCGCAGGCGATGACGGTCCGCGGGCCTCGAGGGGAGAAGCGGGTGCTCGAGGACATCCTCGTGGGCGAAGTCTGGCTGGCCTCGGGACAGTCGAACATGCAGTGGCTCGCCGGGAAGTGCGATGCGGCGCTGCTCATCGAGCGGATCGAGAAGGAAGCGGAAGCGGCCGGCCGATCGCTGCCGCCGATTCGCGAATGGTCCGTGGATGATGCCTACGCCGCTTTGCACCCGATTCGCCATGCCCACGGCCGGTGGAAGACCGACAGCTTCCGTGAATACAGCGGGATCGCCTTCGCCTTCGCCGAGGCTCTCCAGCGGGAACTCGACGTGCCGATCGGGATTCTCAACTGCTCCTTCAGCCAGACGAGCATCGAGGCCTGGACGCCCCGCGGCGGCTTTGCCGCCGGGTCCGACGAACATTCCCGTGAGATGCACCGGCGGATTCTCGAAACCGACCCTGCCACTCCCGAGCATGCCGCCGCCTGGCAGGCCTACTACGACTCGATCGAGGAGTCACTCGCCGCCGACGCGGCGCGGGTGGCCCGCGGTGAGGAGGCCCGCGGCATTCCAACTGCCACACCCGGCAACATGCGGAGCAATCGCGATGCCTCCTGGCTCTTCAACGCCCGCCTGGCGCCGGCGATTCCCTACGCCATCCGCGGCTGCATCTGGAACCAGGGCTATGCCAACATCAATGGAGGACTCACCTACTACGACAACCTGCACGCCCTCGTGCGGGGCTGGAGGGAAGCCTGGGGCCGCGACCTGCCGGTCTACTTCCATCAGTTCTACACCCCCTCCTCCAAGGACGAAGCACCGGTCGGCCCGAGCATCGCTCCGCTGGCGGAGATGCGACTGGGCACCTGGCTGGCCCGCGACATTCCGCACACCGGCATGGCCAGCCAGATCGACGTGGAGGGTGCGATCCACTACCGCAGCAAGACGGTGCCAGGCCGACGGCTTGCGAGGCACGCCATGAAAAACGACTACGGCAGGAAAATCGTGGCCGACGGGCCGATGTATCGCAACTACGTGGTCCGCGGCAACACGCTCACCGTCGAGTTTGACCATGCCGACGGCGGTCTGGTCGTGGCCGAATCTGGCACCAACGCACGCGGCAAGGCCGAGGAAGCGACCGGGTTTTCCGATCCACTGGTGATCGAGCGGGGTGCGGAGAAGGTCACGCTCTTCTACCTCGCCGACGACAATGCGATCTGGCATCCGGCCAAACTGGTGATCGACGGAGAAAAGGCGGTGCTCACGGCGGATGGCGTGGAATCGCCTCGGGGAGTCTCGTATGCCAGCGGCGGCGTCGGCTTCCGGCCGAATCTGTACAACCGCGACCTGCTGCCGATGACGCCCTTCATCGTGTACGACCACACGCTGGTGACCAGCCGGAACTGGAACAAGCCGCTCGTCGTGGCCGGCATCGAACCGGATGCCTCGCAGGCTGGCCTCGTCTACGACTACCGAAAGATGCCGCTGCTCGCCGCGGCGTTCCGCGATCACGCGGTCCTCCAGGCCGATCGGCCGCTGACGATCTGGGGCTCGTGCCTGCATGACTGGGGCCATGAGGCCGCGGGGGACGCCCAGATTCACTTCCATTTCAGCGGCCCCGACATCGAGCCGGTGGCGAAGACGATTCCCGTCACCCCGGGCATGCGGGAATGGCGGGTCACGCTGCCGGCGATGCCGCCGTCGACCGAGCCCAAGACGCTGCGGGTGAGCTTCTCAATCGACGGCCAACTCGTCCACGAGCGGACCGCCGAGGGCGTCGTTGTCGGCGATGTCTGGTATGTCGCCGCAGCCGGTCAGGCCGAGCAGGCCGAGGCGGCCGACGGACAGGTAAGAATCTTCACGCGGAAGGCCAAGCGAACGACCCATCCTTTGCCGAGCCGCTATAGCATTGCCGTCTCGACGACGCCGGGAAATCGCTTCGCATCGCAGTGGCGAAATGTGGCGGCCGGACCGGCGGCAGCCTTGGGCCGACGGCTCCACGAACGCTCCGGCCGCCCCGTCGGCCTGGTCTGGATGGCCGCCGGCGATCTCGGGCTGCCGCAGTGGATCGGCTTCGACCAGCTCGCCGATACGCCGAGCCTGCGGGCCGACTATGAAAACCTCGCCGCGGGCCGGCCCGGCAATCGCTTGTACGAGGCCAACGCCCGCCGCCACATGGCCGCCTGGAAGTCCTACTGGAAGGAGGAGGTTCCGCAGTTGATCGCCAGCGGGCGGCCCACCGGCGGCGCGGCGTGGGGGTCCTTTCCGAGGCTCACCTCGCAAGTCACCTCCAAGGCCTCTGCAGGGTACAACGTGATGGTCGCTCCGTTTGCCGACTTCGGCTTCAAGGGAATCCTCTTCCTCGCCGGACCGGGCAGTGTGGCGTCCGACGAGGGCAGCCTCTACGGGGAGCAGCTGGCCGCTCTGGCTGCAAGCTGGCGGCGGACCTTTGGCGGCAGCCCCGCCTTCGGCTACTTGGTGCCCTCGAGGAGCCTGGCTGCGAAGATCACCGCACCGAAAGGCATCGCTCCCCCGGCGATCGCCGTCACGGTCGATTCCTGGGACGAGGCCGCGGCGATCGAAAAGCTGCTCGATGCGATCGATGCCGCCGGGCTGCCGGAGTAGGCCGGTGCGGCTCCCACCGGCAGCCGCGGAGGCCCGGGGGGGCCCCGCCCCGCCTTACCGGGCTGCGGGGGCGAGCCGCACCGGCCTACTCGGCTGCCGGTGCGA
>CAZRKH010000068.1:0-7548 GCA_964600785.1 uncultured Chitinophagaceae bacterium | reverse complement strand
CCGCCGGCGGCGGGGCTGGGGGGGGGGGGCGCCGGCGGCCCTCGGGGGTTCCCGGGGGGGGCCACGCCGGCCTCCGCCAGGCTTGCCGCGGGCATCGACGAGGCCCGCGGTGCGATCGCCTCGGCAGCGTCGATGCTCGCCGCGGCCGGCGGGGCCAGCTGGGACGAGGCGATCGTCGCCGCCGAGGTGGGCCGCGGGCTCGCCGCGGTCGATGCGGTCACCGGCCGCCAGCTGGGCACCGACCTGCTCGAGGCGATCTTCTCCAGACACTGCATCGGAAAGTAGGGACGTTCTGATGGGCGACGCCACCGCGGTGCGAGCCACGATCGCCGGCCTCCGCGAAGGGGCGGCCCGGTTGGTTACCACCCCGCCGCAGGATCGCGCCGCCCTGGCGGAGGCGACCGCCCGCAGCGTGGCCACCCAGGCGGATGCCTGGGCCGAAGCTTCGGCGGCGATCGAGCAGCCCGCCGGTGGTGAACCGAGCCGCAGCCTTGCCCGCGGCATCCTGGCGGAGGAACTGGCCACCGGCCCGCTGGTCACGCTGCGGCTGCTGCGGGTGACCGCCGCGGCCTGGCGGCAGATCGCCGCGGAAGGTCGTCCGCGGCTGCCATCTCGGCCGAGGCTGGCCCATCCCGGTGCGGTGGGCGGTCGTCTGGCCGGCCACGGCGAGCCGCATGCCCCGCGGGTGGCGATCGACGTGGTGCCCACGCCGGGGCTGTTTGACCCGCTGATTTTCGCGGGCGTCAAGGCGACGGTGCGAACGGCAGGCCCGGCCGACCTGGGGGCCTTCGAGCGGGTGCGTCACGAGGAGGTCCGGCGGCGTCCGGCCACCGGCGGCGTGGCGGTGGTGCTCGGGGCAGGCAATGTTTCGGGCCTGGCCGCCTCCGACGCGATCTGCCAGATCTTTGAGCACGGGCGAGCGGCGTGGCTCAAGCTGCATCCCCTGCACGCCCCGCTTGTGGGCATCCTTGCCGAGGCGGCCCGGCCGCTGGTCGAGGCGGGCCTGCTTGCGATCTCCATCGGCGGGCCGGAACTGGTCGAGACGGCGGTGGCCTGCGAGGGAGTTTCGCAGGTCCACCTCACCGGCGGCCGCGGGGCCTACGAGGCGATCCGCGGGCTGCTTGCCAGCACCGGCCGGCCGATCCCGATCAGCTGCGAACTTGGCAACGTGACTCCCTGGATCGTCGTGCCCGGCAACTACACGCCGCGACAACTGGCGATGCAGGCCGACATGATCGCCGGCTCGATCATCAACAACGCCTCCTTCAACTGCATCGCCACCAAGGTCGTGGTCACCTGCCGAGGCTGGCCGGGACGCGAGGCGTTGCTGGCGAGGATTGCCTCGCGGCTTGCGGCGGCACCCCGGCGATGGGCCTGGTATCCCGGGGCTGCCGCGGCCTTCGAGGAGCGGACCGGTCGCCCGCCGCCCGATGACGGCCGCCTGCCCTGGCTGTTTGAGACGGGGATCGACGCGGCCCGCGACCGGCGGCTGATCGACCGCGAGTGGTTTCTGCCGGCCTGCGTCGAGATCCCGCTGGAGGCCGATTCGATCGACCGTTTCTGTGGCGCCGCGGCGGAGCTGGCCGGCTCGCTGCCAGGCTCGCTGGCGGCAAACCTGACGTTTCCCGAGTGTGGCGATGCCCGCGACCGGCAGCGGGCGGAGCTGCTGGCTGAGCACCTCGGCTACGGCGTGGTGGCGGTCAACACCTGGTCGGCGCTGGCCTATTCGATGGCCTGCGTGCCCTGGGGCGGGCTGCCCGGCAGCACCGCGGAGAATCCGCAAAGCGGCATCGGCCACGTGCACGATCCGCTGCTTTTGCCGCTGGTGCACGACACCATCCTGCGGGGACCGCTGTGCCCGCGGCTGCCTCCGGCCTGGCTGCCCTGGCATCCGGCGGCCGACCGGCTCGCAGCCGGGCTTTTGCGGCTCTACCGCACCACCAATCCGCTGCGGCACGCCTGGGAGCTCGCCCGGATGCTGCCTGATGTGCTGCGGTAGGTAGGGGGGGTAGAGAAGCCGGTGCGGGCCGCACCGGCCTACTTTGCGGATCGAGGTCTGCGGGGGCTGCGACGTGAACGCGGTGCCGGCTGGCGGCCCGGCGGCGGGTCGGGCTGCTCCACGAACTTCTCCGCCTGGCCGGTCAGCTCGTAGAGAAATCGGCTCGGCTGGCAGGGACGTTTCTTGCCCCACTTCGTGCGCGAGAGACACAGCGAGAGCGTGAGCCGCTTCTTCGCCCGCGTGACTCCCACGTAACACAGCCGACGCTCCTCGGCGATCGCCGCCTCGGAGTCGCCGATCGAACGACGATGCGGCAGGTAGCCTTCTTCGAGCCCCACCATCCAGACCGCGTCAAACTCCAGCCCTTTCGCCGCATGCAGCGTCATCAGCCGCAGCACGTCGCCTCGCGGCCGGTCATCCTGCAGCCGCTCCGACTCGCGGACCTCGAGCACCAATTCATCGAGAAAGCCGCGGACGATCTCGGCGAAGGGCGTGCCCTCTCGGCCACGCTCGGCCCTCGCCAGGCCGCTGACCAGCTCGCCCACGCAGGCGATCCTCGCCGCCCGGTCGTCGGCGTCGTCATATTCCTGCTCCAGGAACCGCTCATAGCCGACCGAGTCGATCAAGCGGGTGAGCAGCTGCGAAGGCCGCTGGCCTGTGAAGTTCCCGCCGGCCCACTCCGCCAGCCGCTCCACGCCGCCCGCGGCCGCCGAGGAGAGCCTGCCCTCGTCGCGGGCCGCGAGGAGTTCGGACCACAAGCTGCGGCCGGCGAGCCCGGCGGCCTCGCGGGTTTTTCTGATCGCCGCCGAGGAAAGCCCGCGCGGCGGGACGTTCGCGATCCGCAGCAGGGCCATGTCGTCGTCGGGATCGACGAGCAGCCGCAGGTAGGCCATCACGTCCTTCACCTCGCGGCGGTCGAAGAACGACCGGCTCCCGACGAGTTCGTAGGGCACGCCGCGACGGCGGAGATCCTGCTCGAAGAGCCGGGTCTGCTCGCCGGTTCGCACCAGGATCACCGCCTCGCCGGGGGCCACCTCGCCGAGCCGGATCCGGTCGGCCACCTCGCCCACCACCCGCTTGGCCTCCTCCTCTTCGTCTCCGGCCTGCAGGATCACCGGCGGCGGGCCTTCGGCGGAGGTCGCCAGGAGCTGCTTGCCGTGACGGTGGGTGTTGCGGGAGATGAGCAGGTTGGCCGCGGCGATAATCTGCGGCGTGGAGCGGTAGTTCTCCTCCAGCCGCACCACGCTCGCCCCGGGCCAACGCCGGGGAAACTCGAGGATGTGCGAGATCTCCGCGCCCCGCCAGCCGTAGATCGACTGGTCGTCGTCGCCCACCACGCAGAAGCTGCGATGGTCGCGGGCAAGATCGGAGAGGATCCGCTCCTGGGTGCGGCTGGTGTCCTGGTACTCATCGACGAGCACGTGGTCGAAACGCCCCGCCTCCGCCCGGCGGATCTCGGGCTCGCGAGTGAACAGTTCATCGACCACGCACAAGAGATCATCGAAGTCGACGGCGCCGGTCGCCCGGAGAGCCTCCTGATAGCGGCGGTAGCCGGAGGCGGCGAGATGCCAGGAATCTTCGCCGGCAGTTTCGATCGCCTCCGCCGGACGCACCGCCGCGGTCTTCCAGCGGCTGATGCGGGCGAGCAGGTCGCCGGGCCGCAGGCTCGTCTCGGGAACCCGCAGCTCGCGAAGCACCCGCCGGGCGATCCCCTCCTGCTCGCCGCGGTCGATGATCGCGAAGCGGCGGGGATAGCCGGCCGCCTCGGCATGCCGCCGCAGGATGCGGGCACACAGGGCGTGGATCGTGGAGATCTCCGGCTTTTCCTCCGGGTCGCGGCGTCGTCCGCCCGCGGCCGAGGCCCGGGCGAGCATCTCGCGGGCCGCTTTGTTGGTGAAAGTCACCGCGAGAATCCGCGAGGGTCGGGTGCCCCGCCGGATCAGCTCGCCGATCCTCGCGATCACGACCCGCGTCTTGCCGGTGCCGGCGCCGGCGAGCACCAGCAGCGGTCCGTTCGGGGCATGCACCGCCTGCTGCTGCGCGGTGTTGAGCGGGAATGGCGGGTTCGTGGCGGGCTGCAGGGTGGCCATCGCGGAGGCTCACAATCGCGGCAGGCTCGGTTGCGTATCAGGTGAGGTTTCGAAGCGTAGCAGATTCACTCCGACCCGCGGCGCCGAAGACGGTCGCCTTGACGCCCCGCAGCGGGCCCGCTTCTATTGGCCGTTTCGGCTCCTTGCAGAGGACTTTCGCCCCGGAGACGCCCCGCCGATGAGCACTGCCGAAGAGCGGCCCGATCTCGAAAACAACGACCTCGTCGAATACCTCCAGCGGATCGGCGACGCCCTCCGCCCGTATGCCACGCTGATCGCGGCGGCAGGCGGCGGCCTGGCGGCCGCAGCGATCGCCTGGGCGGTGATCAATGCCAACCTCGCGGCCACCCGGCAGCAGAGCTGGGATGCCTACCTTGCGGCGCTCACCTCCGGCGACACGATGAGCTTCAACGACGTGGCCGACCGCTATCCCGGCACCGAAGCTGGCATGTGGTCGCGGCTGGTGCTTGCGGACATGGCGCTGACCGACGGAACGGTGCTCGCCTTCCGCGACCGGGCCGGCTCCCGTGAGAGGCTCGAGACCGCCGTCGAGCTCTACACCGCGGTGCTTGCGGAAAATCCCGGTGGTCTGGTGGCCGAGCGGGCCACCTTCGGTCTGGCCAAGGCCCGCGAGAGCCTCGGTGAAATCGACGCGGCCCGCCGCGGCTATCGCGTGGTGGCCGACGAGTTTCCCGAGTCGGCCCTGGCAGCGGTGGCCCGCGACCATGCCGAGCTGCTCGCACGAGACTCGACCCGCGAGTGGTACGACTGGTTCTTCGCCCAGGAAATCCGGCCACCCAAGCAGGAGGCCGACGACGCCGCACAGCCGGCGGCGGCCGAAAAGTAATGCCCGCGCCCGGAGAACGGCTCGACCTCTTGGTCGGGCAGGCCGAGGCAGGCTGCCGGCTGGATCGATTTCTTTCCGAACTGCTGCCCGAGAGCCGGTCGGCTCTCTTGAAGGTGATCCAGGCGGGAGGAGTGAGCGTCGACGGCAGCGTCGCCAGGGCGTCGTTGCGACTGAAGGAGGGTTCGCGGGTCTGCCTCACCGTTCCCGAGCCGCCGCAGGAGGGTCCGGAGGCCGAGGCGATTCCGCTGGAGTTTCTGCATGTCGATGAACTGATGGCGGCGATCGACAAGCCGCCCGGCATGGTTGTCCATCCGGCCAAGGGCAACTGGAGAGGCACCCTCGCCGGGGCGATCAAGTGGCATCTCGGCCGCGAGGGGACCGCTGGCCTCTCGAGCGTGGGCGGTCCGACCCGGCCGGGGATCGTGCACCGGCTCGACCGCGACACCAGTGGCGTGATCGTGGTCGCCCGTACCGAGGCGGCCCACAAGTCGCTCGCCCGCCAGTTCGAGCAACGCACCGCCGAGAAGACCTATCTTGCGATCACCCAGCCCGCGCCCAGCCTCGACAGCGACGAGATCGACAGGCCGATCGGCATCCATCCCTACCAGCGGGAGAAGATGGCCATCCGCCGGGGACATGCCACCAGCCGCGAGGCGGTGACTCGCTACGAGGTGATCGAGCGGTTTCCAGCGGCGGCCCTCGTGAGGGTCCGGCCCCGCACCGGCCGGACCCACCAGATTCGCGTCCACCTGCAGGCGATCGGGGCCCCGGTGCTCGCCGACGAACTCTACAGCGGCCGCTCCACGATTCCCCCCGGCTTCTTCGGTGGCGCAGTCGACGGGGAGCCGCTGCTTACGCGGCAGGCTCTGCATGCGGCCTCGCTGGCGATCGACCACCCCGGCCACGGTGGGAGGGTCTGCTTCGAGGCCCCTCTGCCAGGCGATTTGCACAAGGTGCTCGAGGCCCTGCGGGCGGCCGGCTGACCGCACGCAGGACAAGCCTTCCGGGCCTGTTTCCGCCGGCGGCTATTGTCCTGCGGCCGGATCGGCAGGTTCCGCGTCACCGCCGGTGAGCACCATCGCTCGGGGGAGGGTCGAGTCGATGACGCGAGAGACGGCGATCACGAATCCGGCCGGCCCGTCGAGAAAGCCCGCCCGCAGCAGGTAACTCTTCACGAAGGCCGCCAGCCCACGCCAGGGCAGGGTCCAGGCCCGCACCCGCTGCCCCTTGGCGAGCATGATCTCCGCCTTGGGCCGGGCATAGCGGATCGAGCGGGCCAGCACGTCGGCGAGGTCGGTGAAGCTGTGGTGCAAAATCGACCCGGCCAACAGCCGCGGCCTGTTTGCCGGCTCGACCTGCTCGTGGACGGGAAGATCGCTGAAGCCCGCCGTCGTGCGGTTGAACAGCCGCAGCACCTCCTCGCGGCCCCAGGAACCGTGCCGGATCTCGCGGTGGCCCACAAAGGTGCGGCGACGGAAGGCGAAGCAGGCCTCCGGATCTTCCCGGTCAGCGGCGAGAATCGCCGCGGTCGCCTCCGGGTCGAGCCATTCATCGTCGTCGAGGGAAAGGATCCAGTCGTGGCTGGCCCGGGCCACCGCCTCCCGCTTCTGCCGTCCGTAGCTCCCGAAAGGATGGGTTTCGATCCGCCAGCGGCCGCTGCCGGGAAGCCCGGCCACCGCCGCCGGATCACCCGAGACGAGCAGCAGGATCTCGTCGCACCACTCCACGCTCGCGAGCGTGGCGGCGAGGTGCGGGCTGCATGCCGCGGTGATGATCACCGCCGAGATCGGCGGCGATGGCCGGCCGGCGGGCGGCGGGAATGCCGGGGCCGCGGTCATGACCGGCCGTCGGCGAGCGTGCCCGACGCGAGCGTGCCTCCGGGTGGGTCGTCGGCACGGTCATCGGCCGCCTCGCCTGACGCGGTTGCCTCGACGGGCACCATCGGCAGCTCGAGGATGAAGCGGCTGCCCTCCCCCGGCACGCTCGTGGCGGTGATGTCGCCACCATGCTCCCGCAGAATCTTGCGGCTGACGGTGAGCCCAAGCCCCGTGCCCCGCGAGCCTTTGCTGGAGACGAAGAGATTGAAGACGGTGGCGAGCGTCTCGGGATCCATGCCGCCACCGGTATCGGCGACGGTGATCCGGGCGAGCTGGCTGTCGGGGTCGGCGGCGAGGCTGATCGTCACCTCTCGTGGGGCGTCTGCCTGCTCCTGGGCATGCTCCTCGACCGCGTCGAGGGCGTTGGTGACGACGTTGAGGATCGCCTTGGAGAGGGCCTCGGAGTCGAACAGCAGCGGCGGAAACTCCCCCGGCGGCTCGAGGCTGAGCGTGATCCCGCTCTCGTCGGCCCGGCGAGCGACGGTCTCGACGACTTCCGAGATCACCTCGACAAGGCTCGCCTCGGCCAGCACGGGTTCCCGCTCCTTGCTGAAGGAGAGCATGTCCATCACCAGCGAGGAGATCTTGTTTTGGTTGCGGGCCACGATGTCCCAGCCCTTCTTGAGCACGGCCAAGTCGTCGTTTTCAAATCCCATGTCGATCAGGTAGCTGCCGCCGCGGATGCCCTGCAGGATGTTCTTGATGTGATGCGAGAGCGTGGCGATCGTCTGGCCG
>CAZRKH010000067.1:0-4583 GCA_964600785.1 uncultured Chitinophagaceae bacterium | reverse complement strand
CTTGGCCTTCTCGAGCCCCATGTCGGCGCCCTGCGCGTGGCGGCCCGAGGAGGTCACCGACATGGAGCGGCAGGGGAAGGGGCCTTCCTGCGAGGGGATCAGTTCGACCTTCGACGAGAACTCTGCCCGCCACGTGCAGGTGGCCGACATGGTGCTCGAAAAGGCCAAACGACTCGTCGAGTATGGCCGCGACGTGGTGATCTTCCTGGATTCCATCACCCGCCTGGCCCGGGCCTGGAACTCGGAGGTGCCCAACTCCGGCAAGATCCTCTCCGGCGGTGTCGATTCCAATGCCCTGCAGCGGCCCAAGCGATTTTTCGGCAGCGCCCGCAAGGTCGAGGAGGGGGGCTCGCTGACGATCCTCGGCACGGCGCTGGTCGATACCGGCAGCAAGATGGACGACGTGATCTTCGAGGAGTTCAAGGGCACCGGCAATCTGGAAATCGTGCTCGACCGGCGGCTCGTCGACAAGCGGATCTGGCCGGCGATCGATATCAACCGCTCCGGCACCCGCCGCGAGGAGATGCTCCTGGAGCCCGACGAATACCGTCGCATCTGCGTGCTGCGGAGAGTGCTCGCCGAAATGACTCCCACCGACGCGATGGAACTGCTCACCAACCGTCTGGCCAAGACGGAGTCGAACGCCGCGTTCCTGATGAACCTCAAGTCGACCTAGCCTTCGTCTGGACTGCCGGCATGGCCCAACGCAACATCCTTCCGCGGAAGCTCCCGCCCCCGCCGCCGGGAACCCGCGTGGCCCTGGCTGTCTCCCGCTTCAATGCCGATGTCACCGAGCGTCTGCTCGACGCGGCGGTGGCCAGCCTCGCCGCCGCGGGCCTCGACGCCGGGCGGATCGAGGTGCTGCGGGTGCCGGGGGCTTTTGAACTGCCGCTGGCGGCCGACCGGCTCGCGGCAAGCGGCCGCTTCGCGGCGGTGATCGCCCTGGGGGCGGTGATCAAGGGGGAGACCTCCCACGACCGCCACATCGCCGCGGCGGTCGCGATCGGCATCGAGCAGACCGCCCGGGCCCGCGGGCTGCCGGTCGTCTTTGGCGTGCTGACCTGCGATTCCCTCGAACAGGCCCGCGAGCGGTCCGGGGGCCGCCACGGCAACAAGGGCCGCGAGGCGGCCGAGGCGGCGTTGGAAATGATCGCCGCTCTCGCCGCAGTGTCGTCGGCCGGCGAATCCTGAGAACCGAACAAACGCCGGAGGAGCCGATGCCAGGACGAAGCCGAGCCCGCGAGGTCGCCATGCAGGCGATCTATCAGGCCGAACTCGCCGGCGATGGCGACCCCGAGCAGCTCGAACGCTTCATCGCCGGACGCCTCAAGGCAGCCGGGCTGATCCGCTTCTGCCGGCAGATTGTGGCGGGGGTTGCCGAGGATCGACCGCGGATCGATGCGGCCATCGAGTCCCTTGCCGAACACTGGAGCCTGCGGCGGATGACCGCCGTCGACCGCTCGATTCTGCGGATCGCCGCCCACGAGATTCTCAACGGCGACGTTCCCGGCCCCGTGGCCGTCGACGAGGCGGTCGAACTGGCCAAGCGATACGGCTCGGAGGCCTCGCCGCGATTCGTGGCGGGTATCCTCGGCCGATTGCTCGCCGAGCGTCCACCCGCCGCGGCGGGTCCCTGACCCCTCCAACGCCGACCCCAGCGGAGCCGATGCCGATGGCCCTCTTTCGCTTCAACCGTTCCCAGGACCCCACGCCGCCGGAGGAGCCTGCCGGCGGGCAGGACGAGTCACACGCTGCCGAGGAGCCCCGGGCGGGGCTCTTCAGCCGCTTTCGCGCCGGCCTCGAGAAGACGGTGCAGGTGCTCAACACCGACGTCCGCGATCTCTTCAAGCGGGAGGGCCGGCTGGTCGACGAGGAGTTTCTCTCCGACCTCCGCCGCACGCTCGTCCGCACCGACATGGGTCCGTCGGCTGCCGAGGCGATCGTCACGGACGTTGGCCAGCGTCTGCGGGCCCGGGTGGTCGATCCTGAGGTGGTGCTCGACTCGATCCGCACCCAGCTCGGGGAACGGCTGCGACAGACCGAGGCCCCGCTTGCCGAGGCCGCCTCGGGCCCGACGGTGATCCTGGTGACGGGCGTCAACGGCTCGGGCAAGACGACCTCGATCGCCAAGCTGGCCCGGCGTTTCACAAAGCAGGGCCGGCGGGTGCTCGTCGCCGCCGGCGACACCTTCCGCGCGGCGGCCGTCGAACAGCTCGCCACCTGGGCGGGCCGCGTGGGGGCGGAACTGGTGCGGGGCGAGGCCAACGTCGATCCTGCCAGCGTCGCCCACCGGGCGGTGACCCGGGCGGTCGAGGAGGGATATGACGTCTGCATTGTCGATACCGCCGGCCGCCTGCAGACGCAGTCGAACCTGATGCAGGAACTCGGCAAGATCCGTCGCGTGATCGCCAAGCAGATCCCGGAGGCTCCCCACGAGGTGCTGCTGGTGATCGACGCGACCGCCGGCCAGAACGCGATCTCGCAGGCCCGCGGCTTCTCCGAGGCCGCCGGCTGCACGGGCATCGTGCTCGCCAAACTCGACGGCTCCGCCCGAGGCGGCGTGGTCGTTCCGGTGGCCGAGGCGTTCGGGCTGCCGGTGAAGTTCGTGGGCCTCGGGGAGTCGGCCGACGACCTTGCCCCCTTCGACCCCGGTGAATTTCTCGACGCCCTGCTTTCCGGCGGCTTCGCCTGAGCCTGCGGGGCGGGCGGGGCGGCCGAGCGAACGCCCGTACGGCAAGCCCCACCGGCAGAGTTTGACACGCCGCAGAAAGCAGATCCACCCGCCGGTCACACCGGTCGTGGAAGCTTTGACGGCCGGGCGATTTTGCCCGCGTTATTGCGGAATCGTTGGACGAAATCGGGACTGGTTGGGGGAATGTGCGGCGCGGCTCCTCGGGCGGATGGAGTCGGCCCCGGGCGGCACGTTTTCCTTTGAGGAATCGAAACGGGATGCGTTTGTTCGCATCCTGCCGCAACGTTCACGAGGAAATGGGAGCTTTACTCGCCATGCGTTTCACAAGGTCTTCACTGCCCGTGTGGGTGGCCGCAGGTCTGCTGACCGCCACCGCCAACGCCGACCCCGGTACGAGAATCGTGCCAGCCGGCTACGAGTTTGGAAATTACGACTACTACGCCCAGGCCGAGGCTCCGTCGCCGAGCGACGCGATTCCCCCGGCTGTGCCGAATATCGCCAACGAACTGCCGGCGGAAGACGCCTACCAGATGCGGGCCCTGCCTCCGGCGGAGCGGGTTGCCGAGGAGGAGAACGCCCCGGATCGCTACCTGCAGACCGAGTGGTTTGAGGAGCGGGGCATCGCCACCTATGGCTGGCTCAACGCGGGTATCGGAGCCAATAACTGGGGGGCACCCTGGAACGGCCCGATCACCTTCAACGACCGGGCTTGGCAGGGCCAGATGAACCAGCTCTATCTCGTCAACGAGCGGGTGCTGGGCGAGGATCTCAGCTGGGGCGGTCGTGTCGACCTGCTCTACGGTACCGATTACCTCTTCACCACGGCCCGCGGCCTCGACGCCTACCGCAGCACGCCGGACCCGCTCGGGTTCTCCGGCCCGCGGTGGGATTCGAGCCGTTACTACGGTCTGGCGATGCCGCAGCTCTACGCCGAGTTCGGCCGCGAAGATCTGGGGATCAAGTTCGGCCACTTCTACACCCTGATCGGGTATGAGGTGGTGCCGGCGATCGGCAACTTCTTCTACACCCACGCCTACACGATGCAGTACGGTGAGCCGTTTACCCACACCGGCATCCTGGGCACCTGGGTGCCGAACGACCAGTTCAACATCATCGGTGGTGTCACCAACGGGTGGGACAACTGGGACGACGGCATGCAAACCGGCGGGCCGATCACCAACACGGCCTACCCCGGCTACAACAGCAACGCCTCGTTGCTCGCCGCAGCCACCTTCTCGAGCTCCGACGAGTCGCAGGCCCTCGTGTTCGCGATCACCAGCGGCAACGAGGTCGCCAGTGGCGTGGGGCCGCTGGTTGCCGACAACCTGTATGCCGGCAACCTCACGATGTACAGCATCGTCTACACCAACGAGGTGTCCGACAAGCTGACCTACGTGTTCCAGAACGACACCGGCTGGTGGTTCAACGGCAACGTTGACGGCTACAGCACGATCGGTCAGCAGGAGGGCACGGCCCAGTGGTACGGCATCAACCAGTACCTCTTCTGGAACTTCACCGACAACCTGATCGGTGGCCTCCGGTTCGAGTGGTTCCGCGACAACAACGGCACGCGTGTGACCAGCCGTCTGCGGAACGACATCTTCGGACAGGACTTTGCCGCCAGCGGGTTTGCCGGCAACTTCTGGGAGATGACCTGGGGCCTCAACTACCTCTGGGGCAACAACCTGATCATCCGGCCGGAGCTTCGCTACGACTGGTACTCGCCCGACGCCGGTGCCTTCAACGGCACGCTGCCCTACGGTCGCAACTTCGACCAGTACGGCCAGTTCTACGGCGGCTGCGACGCGATCTGGCAGTTCTGAGTCGTCCGGTCACCAGCGGTCGCCCTCGGGCGGCCGACAGCGCAGAACCGCGAGGCCCGCCGGACACG
>CAZRKH010000066.1:0-7626 GCA_964600785.1 uncultured Chitinophagaceae bacterium | reverse complement strand
GCAAATTGGGCGGCCCGCCTCGCCCCATGGGGGGAGGGGGGCAACAAGCCGCTCGAGTCGTGAAGCGAGCCACCCGGCGAGGGAACGCCGCAGACAGCGGTCGTCGCCGTCGTCGAGCAGGTGCCTTGCGGCCCGACCGCGATCGCCGTCGAGGTCGGCAGCCAGGCCGTCGAGACCGTCGGCGAGATACCGTGATGCAAGTTCGCTCCAGAGTTCCCAGGCTTTGTCGAAACGGCCGCGGAGGAGTGACGTGTCGATGCCCAGCCGCAGCATTTCCAGCCAGGCGGCGGTGTCGGCCTCCTCGGCCGCGGCCCGCTCGGCAAGCCGGAGAGCCTCGTCGAGGCGATTGTCAAGTATTCCGGCGTGCTCGAGGCCCGCCTCAACCAGTGCCCGGGCGGCGATGCCCGCGGTGACCCGCCCGGGGTCTTCGGCGTGGGCGGCGAGGATGAGATCCACGCCCTCGGCGGGCCGCTCCCATTCCACGAGCAGGCGACCTTTCCAGAGAGTTGCCAGGGCTCCCGCAAGGCCGGCGGGCCGCTGCCTCGCCGGCTCGGTGAGGGCCGTTTCGATCCGTTTTTCGAGGGCGGCCGTCTGATGGAAAACGTCGAGCGATTCGATGCCCTGTGAGACCACCTCGCCGCGGCAGGCCACGAGGTTGCCGGGCACCGTCAAGTGGCCCCGCGACCGGCCCGAAACGCGGCCGTCATCAAGTTCGATCTGGACCACCTCGGGCGTGTCGAGCGGCAGCAGCAGCCGCGACGAGGTGAGGATTCCGTGGCCGCTGATTCTGCCGGCGTCGGCGAGGTCTTCATCGAAGGCCTGCCTCCAGCGCGGCTTCCCGTCATCAAGGCCAAGTGCCGTGACCGAACGCTCGCCGACCACGACCACCCGCCCGCCGGCGATTCCCGCCACGAAGAGACCGTCCCGCCGGTCGGCCTGCCACTGTCGCCCGCCGTCGCGGAGGCCGAGGCAGTGAATGAAATTCGATTCCGGCGGCGTCACAATCACCCTGTCGCCGGCGATGACCGGCGAGGCGTCGATCCAGCCCGCATCCTCGTCGCCGTTTTCGGTGGAGATGTTCCCACCGTTGATCACGATCCTCCCGCCCCGCATCCGGCCGTTGATCACGATTCTCCGCTGGATGATCATCCCGTTGGGGAGTCGAGTCGTGCCATCCGCCTCCCTCGGCTTGTAGCGGTAGGCCCACAGCAGTGTTCGCGTGGCGAGGTCGATCCCGATCACCGCTCCGCAGCCGGTCGGGCAGACGAGCACCCCATCGCCGAGCGACGGCGAGAGACCGGCGAGACGACGGTCGACCACGCCGGGCTGGTTGACCGTGAATTTCAGATCCGGGGCCGCGATCGGCTGGCTCCACAGCTGACTCCCGTCCTCCGCGTCGATCACCTCCAGGCGGATCTCATCGCGGTCTTCGACCAGGGCGTAGAGATCACCGCCCACCGGCAGGGGAGCACCGAGAAACCACGCCTCGGAGGAGAATCGCTGTGAGCGGTCGCCGTCGTTCTCCTCGACGGGTCCGTCCGTCCGGCGCTGGGCGTCGGCCTCGGGCAGCTGCCAGCGGAGCCTGCCGTCGTCGGCCACCTCATAGGCGGCCAACCGGTTCCCGGTGGTTCCGGGGCCGGGCCCGGGCATGCGACCGAAGGGCCCGCGAGCAAGAACCGCCTGCCGGCCATCGTTCATGACCTCCGGTGGGCTCTCCACGGCAAAAACCATTCGTCCGTCGCTCGCGAGCGAGCCGCTGGTGTGGTCGTCGACCGCGCGTGTCACCAGCGATTCGTTCGAGGGCTCGCCGGGCTGCCCCTCCGGCGGTGGATCCGGCTGCCAGGCACGCTCGAAGGGACCGGGCTGCAGCCAGACCCGCTTGCCTGTCTGGAAATCGATCCCCAGCAAACCCAGGGGTGACCGCGCCACGAGTGTGTCGCCCACGACCAGCGGTCGGCCCGCCGCGGGCAGGGGCCGCTCGAGCGTGCGGGCCATCTCCCGCCGCTTGGCGAGGAGTTCGAGTTCGCCGGGGTGGCGGGTCAACGGCACGCGGAAGCGAGCTGCCAGCAGCGGCCTGCTCGCGTCGGTGAGCAGGCTGCGGCCAGGGCTGCCTCCGGCCATCCACCATTCCCGGCCGCCGCCGGCCGGGCCGATCGGCAAGTTCGGGTCGGCGACCGTGGCCAGCCACTCGGACGGATCGACGAGGGGAAATCCGAGGTCGATGTCTCGGCCGGCCACCCGGACCGTGTTTTGGCGGTGCCTGCGGGCATCGGCCAGGCAGCGGAGGGCCTCCTCACGTTCGCCGATCTGCCAGGCCGCCACCGCTTGCATGACCGAGCGGGTCGGCTCGAAGTCCTCCTCGTTCTGCGAGCGTTCCAGCCGCGTGAGCCAGGCGAGAGCCGAAAAGGCCCGGCCGGCGGCGAGCCTGTCGACGGCCACGAGCATCGCCGCGCGGCGACCGGAGTCTGTGTGGAACCAGCGGCGAGCCACCGCCAGAATGCGATCGATGTCACCATCGGCGACCGCCGCGTCAAACTCCCGCTCCGCCCTGGCTTGGAACTGCAGTGCATAGGCCTGCCGGCCCGCCCGGGGCATGGTGTCGAGGAGCCGACGGGCCTCGGTCTTGACGCTCGTCCACGTGGTCCGGCCGCGGTCGGGTCGGAAAAAGGCATCGGCATCCTCGGCGAGGATGTCATCGATGACCGTGGCTGCATCGCTCCAGCGGTTGTCCTTGAAGCACCGCTGGATCAGGTCGAGCTGCCGTTCGCGGTTCCGATCGGTCGGCAGCGAGACCGAATCATCCAACAGCGACTCATCCGACTCCGCCGACGCTTCACGCGGCTGCGGCTGCTGAATCTCCTCCGCCAGGCCGCGGGACGCTCCGCCCCAGCAGCAAAGAATCCCGGCAGCCACGCAGCCGGCGGCCGCGGCGGCGAGGGGCACGGGCGAGCGGAATCGGTGCGCGTCCCACATAAAAGCATTCTACCGCAACTCGACCGCAGCCGTCTGAACGCGACGTGCCAGCGACCGCTGGCAACGGGCAGGGATCGCTTTTCCAACCGCTGCGAGCCCTCCGGTCGGGCTCTGGCCGCGGCCAGAGCCGGCGGTTGACGGCAATACCGAAAAAAACGAGGCAAAGCCGAAAAAGTGCTGAAAAACCGCAGTGACAGCGGTCTCGCGAGGCGGGAACCCCCGTTTTTCCCGTGAAAAACGGGTCTTTGGCTTGCAATTTCCTGCCCAGAGCATCTAATCAGCGACGTTTGCGGCACAACGGTGCCGCGTTTCCACCAATTTCGCGGCGTGCGGCCGCGTCACAGGTTTATCGAGGAGTTGGACTATGGCGAAGAAGACGGGGGCCAAGCCCATGACGAAGACGGAGATCATGCGGGCAATCTCCGAGGCGACCGGAATGGCGAAGAAGGACGTGGTGGCGGTGATCGAGGCCTTGCACAACGAGATCGAGAAGGCCCTCAAGAAGGGCGGCGTGGGCGTGTTTTCGATTCCCGGCCTGGTCAAGGTCGAAAAGAAGATCGTGCCGGCTCGCCCGGCCCAGAAGAACGTCAAGAACCCGTTCACCGGCGAACTGCAGGATCGCCCAGCCAAGCCGGAGAGTGTCAAGGTTCGCGTGCGGGCCCTGAAGAACCTCAAGGCGATGGTGCAAAGCTGAAGTCGGCCGACCGCGATCGCGGTCTTTCAGTGAATGACATTTCGGCGGGATGACAATTGGGCGGCGGCCGTCAGGCCGCCGCCTTTTTTTTCTGGTCTCGAAATTCTCGAAATCGCGGTCTCGAAGCCGGCACTCCGGGACGCGGCGCGGCGGTTGCCAGTGGACAGGGCCGGGATCGAACCGGCGACACACGGATTTTCAGTCCGTTGCTCTACCAACTGAGCTACCTGTCCGGAGCATGTCCGCACGGGGGACAATGCCGAAAACACCCAAGTTCGTAGGCGGAAAACCGGGCGCTGTCAACGCACATGCCTGCCGCCGCCGCGATGGCCTCCGCCCGCACGGCGGCGAAAACGCAGGCCACCGACAAGTTGCACGAGCATCATCAGGAGAAACACATACCAGACGGTTTTCAGCGGTGTGATCCCGCCGAGATCGAGCCGCTCGAGCAACGCCGTCAGCCGCGGCCCGAACACAAGCCGCAAGACGGCCAAGGCCAGGGCGAATCCGGCGGCCACCGCGATCGAGCCGGCCACCGCCCCGGCCGCGGCCCGGCTGCGGCCGAGGAAGCCGCTGACCGCCTCGGAGAGGAAGCCGCCCGCGGTGGTGGCGGGGGGCGGGGTGTGAGGGAGGAGTTCCGGCAGCGGGCCGCCGCCGGAACGATGGGTTTCCTCGGAGGGCCTCGAGCCGGCCTGGGTTGCCCGCAGCGTCGAGGGCAGTGGCGGTGGTGGCAAACCGCCCCTGCGGCGACGGCTCCGCTTCACGCGGCTCATCGGCACCAGTTCACCGGTCAGCCAGGGCCGCACCGCCTCGATCACCGCCTCAGCCGACTGCAGCCGCTCGTCGGGATCCTTGATCATCATCCGCTCGACCACACCGGCAAACTCGGGGCTCACGCCCCGGGCCACCGACGAGATCGGCTCGGGGTTCTCCCTGAGCTGCTGCTTCCGCTTCTCGTCGCGGCTTCCTCCGGGAAAGGGAACCCGGCCTGCAAGCGTGAAGTAGAGGGTGCAGCCGAGTCCGTAGATATCGGCCGCGGGCCGCACCGCGTCGGGCCGACGAATCTGCTCGGGGGCCATGTAGTCCATGGTGCCCACGATCCTGCCGGGCCGCAGGCTCTCGGGGTCGAGCAGCGAGCCGGCCAGGCCGAGATCGGAGACCTTCACCAGTCCGTCCTCGCGAACCAGAAGGTTGCCCGGTTTCACGTCGCGGTGGACGAAGCCCTTGGCATGGGCGTGGCCGAGTCCGAGGGCCGCCTGGGCGATCACGCTCGCCGCGGCCCATTCGTCGAGCGGGCCGTAACGGAGCACCTGGCGTCGCAGGTCGATCCCATCGACCAGTTCGGTGACAAGGTAGTAGACCTTGCCGTCGTGGCCGGCATCGAGGGCGTAGACAAGGTTGCGGTGATCGAGGCTGGCGATGTGCAGGATTTCGCGGCGAAAGGCGGCCTCGGTGTCGGCGTTCGACTTCGCCCGCGGCAGCACCTTGACGGCCACGATCCGACCCATCATCAAGTGTCGGGCCTTGAAGACCTGCCCCATGCCCCCCTGCCCTACCGCGTCGAGGATGCGGTAGTAGCCGAGTGTCAGCTTCCGCTTTCCCTCGAGAATCTGGTCGGCCTGGAATCGCGTGAGCAGTTCCCGCCGCACCAGTTCATCGGCGACCGCCGCATCGACCTTGTCGGCCGGCACGGTGCCGATCGCCGCCTCTGCCTCGGCCAGCTCGGCCGCGGTCACGATGCCACTTGCCAGGGCATCGGCCCGAAACGACTTCCCGGCCTGCCGCGACGGATTTGACGATGAACTCGGCGGCCTGTTCACGCTCCGGTTTCTCCAGCGGCGGGACCCCGTGATGGTACGTCGCCGCGTGGATCCGGGGAAAGCGGCAGGCTCCCCGGCGGTGGCGGGGGAAGTCGCTTGAGAAAGCCCCCCCAAGCCCTCGGCAGGGCCGCCTCGAAGCTGACTGCCACGGCGGTCGCCGGATGTTCAAGGGCCAGCCCGGCCGCATGCAGCCCGATGCCGGCGGGAAAAGGCAGCCTCGCCCCGTAGAGACCGTCGCCGATGATCGGGCAGCCGCGGGCGGCAAGCTGGGCCCGCAGCTGATGCCGTCTGCCCGTTGCCGGCCGCAGATCGACCAGCGACACCTCGCTGCCTCGGGCCAGCAGCGTGGCCTCGACCGCCGCCTCGCGGGCCGCTGTCATCTCGCTGCCGTCTTTGTCGTGGGGGCCGGGGTGCTCCGGCGGCCGCTCGATCGCGTCGATCCAGCGGAGCGTGTGGCCGACGGCCGCTGGGAACCGTCCTTCCGTAAGTGCCAGGTAGGTCTTCCGCACGGTCCGCTCCCGGAACTGCCGGGCGAGATCGGCCGCGGCCGAGCGGGTTTTGGCCACCGCGACGAGTCCGGAGACGGGCTTGTCGAGTCGACTGACGACGCCGAGAAAACCGTCCCGGCCGCAGTGGCCACCATCGCGAAGGACGGTGAGCAGGCTCGGCTCGCCGGCGGGCACGTTGGCGGTGGCCAGCCCGGCTGGCTTGACCGCCACGATCCAGTCGTCATCCTCGAAGGCGAGAGCCAGCTCAGCGAACCGCTCGGCCGCCTCGCCCTGCCGGCTGGGCGAGCCGCGGCGGGGCGGCCGACGTCGTGGATGCCTGGAAGCCATGCAGCAAGCCTCGCCTCCTTCGATCGTGCTGGCAAGCGGTTCGCCGCGGCGTCTGGCCCTGGCCGAGGCGGAGGGCTGGGTGATTCGAGTGCTCCCGCCGCCGGAGTCGGCCGAGGCCGGTGCGGCTCCCCGCGGGGCCGCGGAAACGCCCGAGGCATACGTGGCCCGGCTGGCAAGGGCCAAGGCGGCGGCGGTCGCCGCGATGGTGGCCCACGAGCCGGCGATCGCCGGCGACGCGACGATCCTGCTGGCCTGCGACACCCTCGGCGAAGTCGGGGGCTGCCTGCTTGGAAAGCCGGTCGATCGCAGGGCGGCCGAGGCGATGCTGCGAACCCTCGAGGGCCGGGCCCACCGGGTGCTCACCGGAGCCTGTCTGTGGCCGCTGTCCGGGGGGGAGCCGCGGCTCTCGGTGACTGAGAGCCTGCTCGCGATGGACCGGTTTGCCGAGGGTCAGCTCGAGGCCTATCTCGAAAGCGGGCTCTGGCGGGGCAAGGCGGGGGCCTGCGGCTATCAGGATGGCATGGCGCCCCTGCGGCTGCTCGCCGGGTCCGCGGCCAACGTCGTCGGCCTGCCGGTGGAAACCCTGCGGCTCTTGCTCGCGGCGGAGCAGGCCCCACCGCCGTCAACGCCGCCTGCCTTGGGGCTCGGCTACGACTGGTTTCCGGCAACAGGCGCGTGAAAAACCCCGCGGAGGCCTTCGAGGCTCCCCGCGGGGCTGTAGAAAAATCCGGCGATACCTACTCTCGCACTTGTGGCACTACCATCGGCTCTGAAAGCTTAACTACCGTGTTCGGGATGGGAACGGGTGTGACCTTTCAGATATGTTCACCGGAAAAGTTGCTCGCTGATCACGCAGGCGATCACAGCGAAATGTCATGGTTGTGGTAACTGGCATGCGGTCGGGCGTTGCCGTTTGGCAACCGCCGACGCAAGCACTCGATTCGAGTGGTCAAGCGTTCGTCCGTTAGTACCGGTTAGCTGAATGCATTGCTGCACGTACACATCCGGCCTATCAACCTGGTCGTCTTCCAGGGGACTTTCGGGCATCAGCCCTACGAAACCTCATCTCGGGGCGGGCTTCACGCTTATATGCTTTCAGCGTTTATCCTTTCCGTTCGTAGCTATCCAGCCGTGCCGCGAGCGCGACAACTGGAACACCAGAGGAACGTCCTTCCAAATCCTCTCGTACTAAAGAAGAATCCCCTCAAGTTTCGTACGCCCACAGCAGATAGGGACCGACCTGTCTCACGACGGTCTGAACCCAGCTCACGTACCACTTTCATTGGCGAACAGCCAAACCCTT